>JANPHH010000200.1:0-32986 GCA_031424375.1 Chthoniobacter sp.
GCCACTTACTACGGCAGCTATCTCCGCTATGGCCTCGGCTTTCGCGATGAAGGTCAGACGGTCGCTCTGATCAGTCAACGACTTCTGAATGGCGAGGTGCCACTTAAGGACGTGGTCTTAAGTTACAACGTGGGTTGGTTCTACCCCGTCGTCGTTCTTTATAAGTTCTTTGGCGTCAGTTACGTCCTGCTCCGCGGCTGGTGCTTCACGCTTTCCACCCTCACCGCGGTGCTGGGTTTCCTGTTGGTGGCGAAGACCACGCGTCGGCCGTGGCTCGCTTTTCTCGTCGGCGTGGTGTTGGTGCTCATTCCGGGTTCGCAGTTCAAAAACTACATTCCCCTGCTCGCCGTCGCAAACACCCTCTGTCTTCTCCACGTCGCTCTTTCTCCTGCGGACCAGCGTTTATCACTCGTTAAGTCAGCGACCGGTGGCCTCGTGCTCGGCCTCGCTTTCCTCATCCGCATCGACATCGCCCTGCTCTTCGCCGCGCTGTGGATCGGCCTGCTCCTGCTCCGCATCGTCACGGGCACGGCCCCATTCGTTCACCGCACGGTGCTCGGTCTGGCGAGCTTTGCCGCGATCTCCCTCGCCGTCGCGCTGGTCCACTGGCCCGTGTGGGCGGATGCCAAGGCGCGCGGTTACGAGCGGGAACTGCACGCGCAGTATGCCGAAAAATGGCGCATCCTCGAGCGGCCCGTCACACTTCTGCTGAAGAAGTATCGGCTCCTGCCCGCTCCCGCGCCACGCCATGCGGGCGGTCACTTCCAGACTCCACACCGGACCGCTCTAAACGCTCCCGCCGATACCGAGGAAGTAGCGGACAAACAAACGCTCCGCCGCGCGACCCTCGCCGATCTTAGTAAGTCCGGCCAAAACACCGGCCCGGCCTTTGTCTTTCTTACTTACGCGCCGCTGCTCGTGCTTGCGCTGTTTCTGCCATGGGCACTCTTCACCTGGATCGCAGGACTGCTCCGCCGGGACGGCGAAATGGAACGCCGCGGCCTCGCCGTACTCGTGCTCATGGGCGGCGCCCTCACCACGTTCCCGCAGTTCTTTTTTTTCCGCCCGGACATCCCGCATCTCTCCGAGTTCATGCCCGGCTTCCTCTCCTCTACCTTCGCATCCGCGGGGCTGCTCTGGGCCGGCATGAAGACCTGGCGCAACTGGCGCTCGCTCGTGTGTGTTTTCCTGTTCGTGCTCGTGGCGACTTATGTCTTCCGCGTGCTGCCCGACCGCTGGGCCGGCACTTACACGATCCGCAACAAACGCACGAAACTCTTCACCGCCGAGAACGGCGTGCGCGTCTATGTCTCCTCGCGGGAAAAAACGGGTCTCGATGAGATCCAGCGCCTCCTCCGCGAGTTTGCTCCGAACCCGCGCGACTATGTCGCCTGTTACCCCTACTCGCCGGGCATCAATCTGCTCGCCAACCGCCCAACGTACGAAAGTAACGTCTATATCGATAACGCCACCCGCACCACGCATTGGGATGCGGAAGCCATCGCCCGGTTCGAGAAGTTTCAGCCTGCTGTGGTCGTGCTCAGCGATTGGGATATCAATGGCACGCGCTCTTCACGTTTCAGTGTCTGGGCGGTGAAAACAAAGACCTGGTTGCAAACGCACTACACCCATCAGGGCACTTACATCGCGGGCTCCGACGCCTTCGAGATCTACACGCGCGAAGCGGCACCGACTAAGTGACTGTGAAACAAGTCGGCAAGGAGGGGAATTGTAGGGCGTTTCTGCGAAACGCCGTGGTGGCTGGCCCAGAGAAACTCCCCGCTCCGGCGTCTGACACAGACGCCCTACAGCCCGCCGCGTGAACTTTCTACACAATCCCTAAGTAGGGTCCTGCAGCGCCGCCCAATCTCGCGAGCCACGCGCGACCACGGTGGCAATCACGAGATCGCCCGTCACATTCAGCGCTGTCCGGCACATGTCGAGGAAACGGTCGATGCCGAGGATGATCGCGATGGCGGAAGCCGGCACGCCGATGGTCATCAACACGCCGACGACCAGCGGCAGTGAACCGCCCGGCACGCCCGCCGTGCCGACTCCGGCGAGGATGCACATCAGTGCCACGACGAGCTGCTGGCCGATGGTCAGTTCCACACCGAAAACTTGAGCGAGAAAGAGCACCGTCACGCCTTCATAAAGCGCGGTGCCGTTCTGGTTCGCGCTCGCGCCGACGGTGAGGACGAAGCGCGAAATCTGCGGCGGCAGGCCCAGGTTTTCCTCCGCGACGCGCATCGCCACCGGCAGCGTCGCATTACTGGACGACGTGCCAAAGGCGGTGACGATCGCCTCTTTCGCCTCGCGGAAAAAGACCACCGGCGACTTCCCGCCGAGCAGTGCCAGCGCCGCTGAGTAGATGCCGAACTGGTGCAGGAGCATCCCGCCCACCACCACCGCGACATAGGCCGCGAGCGCCCAGAGGAGATCCAGCCCGGTCGTGGCCGTGAGTGCAAAGCTCAGGCAACCCACGCAGATCGGCGCGAGGACCATGGCGAAGTCGATCACCTTTAGACAAACGCGAAACAAACTCTCCAGCACCGCTTTCAACGGCGCCGCCGTCTCCGCCGGGACCGAGGTGATCGCCGCGCCGAAGATCAGGCTGAAGACCATCAGCGCGATCAGCCCGCCGTTGGCTTTGTCAGGGTTGAAGGAGTTGACCGCCTCTTCGAGCGGATTCTGCGGGATCAGGTCGAGCAGCGTCTGCCGAAGCGGTTTGCCCTGCTTCGCCTGTTCGATCTTCGTTCCCGCTTCCGAGGTGTATTGCGCGACCAGCTTCTCGCGCAGCGCTGGTTCGATCTGGTTCCCTGGCTTGAAGACATTTACCAGCGTCAGCCCCACGACCACGCTCGCGCCGGAGAGCAGCAGCGTCATCGCGAGACAGCGAAAGCCCACGCGCCCAAGCCGCCGCACATCGCCCAACTCCACTACGCCGAGCACGATCGCCGAGATGATCAGCGGCACCACGACCATGAAGATGAGCCGCAGGAAAACGGTCCCGACTGGCTTGATGAAATTTGCCACCGCGGCTTCGAGCCCGGGTCCGCCGAACCACGCCCGCGCCACGGCCCCGAGAATCGCGCCGACGATAAGGCCGACGAGAATCCAGGTGGATCGGCGGCTATTTGATTCGCGGCTCACGGGCGGTGAGGAGACTCAGTCGCCACGGACAACGCAAGCGCGCAGGTCGATGGCCGAGAAATATTCCGCCCGCTCAGCTCTCGCGCCGGAGTCGAAGCGCGGGCGCAGGCACTTTGGCCGCCTGACGCGCGGCGATCATGCTGGAAAGTTGGTCACGCATCCTGACCAGACGCTCCATTCGCAGCGGCTCAAGCCCGGCCCCGTCGATCGATTGCAGCGTCTCGTATTCCGCGAGGCTTTGCAGGATGGCGATGAGCGGGGAACGCGGCGGCACCTTCACGAAGCCCCGGCCCGGCGTCCAGACCAGCCCGCCGCCGTCGCTGGCCACGCCGCCGTAGATCGTGCCTTGAGGCTCGAAGCGGCGGGCTTCGCGGATGCGAATTTCGAGGTGCGCTTCGAGCGTCACTGTATCGATCTTCACCACCGTGATCCGGGCATAAAAAGCGAACGGATCATTGGCATCGCCCACTTCATACGATTCGCCCCGGCGGAGGTCCGGCCGGGCCGGGCTGCCGACGGTGCCGGGATGCCCGATCACGAGTTCCGAGCAGAGATTGCCATCCGTGGGATGCGTCCCGCGACGGTGGAGTAGGATGCACGGCGCCGGGATCTTTTGGTCCCAGCGATCTTTCACGCGGAACTCCAGATAGATCGTCGAGAGACCGACCTCGATGCGCGCCGCCAGCCAGCCGGGCAGGTCTCGCCGATGCAGGGGACGCAGGACCAGCGTGGTCCCGGGTCCGGTGAAGAGGCGCGATTGGTCGAGCCAGCCGGCCAGTTCCATGTTCACCGCATTCAATCCGGGGCCAAAAGTAAGATACGGCGACCTCGGTGGCTTCAACGTCCCCGACTTATCGAAGTAAACCCCGTAGGCGCTCATGATATCCCACTTATCGCCATACTCATCCGCCGCACCGTCCCGGCGAGAGTGCTGCAGGCCCAGATTGTGGCCCACCTCGTGGGCGACCCCCGTGAGGTCGATGGAAAAGGGCGGCCCATTCGGCTCCCAATTGAGGACCGTCGAGCCGGGGCTTCCGAAGTAATCGACCGGCTGATTGAAGACACACACTGTCCCGTCGAACGATGCAAGGTTCACCCCTGCGGCCGTCGCAGTCGCCAACCCCCACTCCACGATCTTGTCGCGCCGGAAGTTATTCGCATAGCCCGCCGCTTCCTCCTCAGCATCCGCCTCGGATTTCCCCGCCTTGAGCAGCTCCTTCTTCTTGGCGTCGTGAGCCTTCGTCCCTTCGTCCATCAGATCCTGAACCGTGTGGCCATAGTCCATCCAGCCGAAGACCTCGCTGTTTCCCAAGTCGAGATGGCCGTGCGAGACTTCGTCGAAGTAATCCACCAGATTGCGCGTGCCGCGCCCTTCCTTGGTGAAGAGCTTATCGGCATAACTGCGCGAGGGTTTATCCGGAGCTCCGGCGATGCGGAGGAGGAGAATGGCGAGACGCTTTTCCATAGAGAAACCTTTCGGTCGAGTTGAACAACGACGGCCTCTTCTGTGGCCGCTTCGGCGAGCTGTCGATTAGTTTCGTCGGTTGAGGTGCTGGGAAGCGGCAGAACGTAGGCCGGATTTGCAATCCGGCTTGGCATGCTTTCCGCGCGCTGAAACCGCATGCACCGCTGGGTGCCGGATTGAAAATCCGGCCTACGTTCGCGGCGCTCGTGGCGATCAGCCTGTTTGCTATCTTGCGCCAGGAGGCTCTTTTGTAACAGAATTCCTAACCTATGAAGTTCCGTCGCGAGGCCCCCCGCATATTCATTGGCGCGGCTGTATTCGTAGTGATCGTGGCGGCGATCCTCTCGAATCTGCTCTTCACCGGCATCACGGCGGCGGTGGAGGAAAAGCAACTCACCCTGATGCGCTCGATTGTCTCCTTCAATCTCAAGGGAGCGGAAGACCGCGCGATGGCCCGCGCTGCGATGATCGCGGCTCTGCCGCGGACGCGGACCCTTTTCGCCGCGCAGGATCGGGCGGGATTGGTGGCGGAGTATCAAGCGATGTTCGTCGAGCAAAAGGAAAAGTTCGGTGTCGATCAGGCCCAGTTTCATCTTCCGCCCGCGACATCCTTTCTGCGGTTGCACGACCCGGAAACCTTCGGTGACGACCTGAGTAAGTTCCGCCCGATGGTGGTCTCGGTGAATCGCGACCAAACTCCGCGCAAGGGATTCGCCATCGCCCGGTCGGGCCCGGCGATGTTCGGAATCGTCCCGGTCTTGGCACCCGAGGGAAAACACCTGGGCACATTCGAGACCGGGATTGCGTTCGAGGGATTTCTCGACGCCGTGAAAAATGCCTACAGCATCGAGATGGCAGTATTCATCAAGGAAGAGTCGCTCAAGGAATTTGCAAAGGGCGTCAAGCCGGGCGTGTTCAGCGACGAGAACCGCGTCGGAAATTTCATCCGGTTCTATACGACAAACGCTTCCCTCTTTCGTTCGCTCGTCCGCGACAGCGACCTCAGCGCGCCGTCGACGAACCAATACATCCGCGAAGCCCAGGGGATTCCGTATGGCGTTGTCTCGGTTCCGCTCCGCAATGGGGCGGGCGACGTCCTCGGGATGGTCGTCGCGGGCGGTGACTTCAGCGCTTCGCGCTCCGCCCGGGGCCGTTCCATCGTGTGGCAGGGTTTGATCGCGCTCTTCTCCGTAGTTATCCTGGCGGGGGTGATTCAGGTCGTCGTTCGTGGTGTGCTCCTGCGTCCTTTGCAGTCGATGACTTCCCGCATTGCCGCGGTGGCGAACGGGGAGGACCACGGTGAAATCCCCGACCGGGACCGGCTCTGCGATGAACTCGAAGGCCTCGCGGAGCACTACGATCAGCTCCGAAAAACGCCTGCGAAAGACGAGAAATGAGGACGCTGCTTTGCCTGTGTTTTATCGCGGCGATCCCATTCGCCGGAGCGCAGACGCCCGCCGAGAATGGTCGGGACGCGGGACCCCCTGCCGCGACCGTCGGCGGCGAAGATCTGACCACGCTGCCGCTCGGCAAAGGGTTGCCCGTCATGGTGCGGGTGGGGCTCCGCTTTCAAGACATCACCGACTTCAACGACAGCGAACGGACCTTCGTCGGGACGGTGGACATGCGGCTTCGCTGGGAGGACCCCCGCCTGCGCTATCCGGCGGAGCGGACGCCGCGCGGGTTTCAGGAATATCGCGGAGCGAAGGCGGAGGAAAAGATGAAGCAGGTGTGGATCCCCGGAGTTGCGTTTCCCAATCTCAAAGGCGCCCCCACCTTTCAGACCGACAGCCTGCGCATCTTTCCCAATGGCTGGGTGGAACTAATGGAGCGGACTACGGGAACATTCGATGTCCCCGTCGACTGCGATAACTTCCCTTTCGATACCCAAACGCTCGGCGTCGAAGTGACCGTGCGCCGCGAGACCACGAGCGAGGCATCGCTGATCTTTCTGCAGGAGGATCTCGACTTCAGCGAGGCGGCCAAGGCGATCGCGATCGACGGGTGGAAGCCTGGCATCGTCACGATCACCCGCACGACCATCGCGGGATGGTATGGTGAGTTTCATTCCGGCTTGGTGGTCGGCCTGAAAGTGTCGAGGGAATCCCGCAAAGTCGTCGCGCCGATTTTCATTCCGCTCCTCGCGTCACTCCTGATTCCGCTGCTCGCGATCTGGATGAATCAGACGATCGAAGGTGAATTCAACACCCCGGCATTCGAACTCGCGAACGTCATTGTCGGCGGCCTGTTCGCCGTCATCGCGCTGAACTTCACGGTGAACGCGGAGTTTAAATCCGTGGCGGGCGGCGACAATATGGTCACCCGCTTGTTCGGTCTGAACTACCTCACCATGGCGGCCAGCCTCGCGATCGTCGTGTTCTTCTATCGATACAATGTGCCCCTGCGGCTCTTCGGGCACTTGGTGCAGGAACAGATGTTTCATTACCTGTCATGGGCCGTCCCGGCGCTGGTATTCGGAACGGCGCTCGCGTTCATTTTGGTCTCGGCGTTGTGACCCGCACGGCGGCGGGTGGAGCGGAAATATCCGCGGTGCCACGCAACCGCCGGGCATGAATCGGCAAGGCGGGTGGAGCGGCCGCCGTGACTCTCCCCCAACTTTCACCCGCATGCATCGCCCCGGACTCTTCACCTTCCTCATCGCCCTCACCAGCGCAGTGGCGGCGGGTGCCGGGGAATGGAAGCCGAACCTCCCCGATTCCTCGCAGTACGCGGCCGGTGCCTATGTCTACGAACGCAACTGCATCATCTGCCACGGCCCGCTCGGCGACGGTAAAGGCGAACTCTCGCCGACGCTCATGCCGAAGCCGCGGTCCTTTCGCACCGGCGTCTTCAAATACTCCTCCACTCCCGCGGGCAAGTTGCCGACCAACGAGGACCTCACTCGCACCATTCGCAGCGGACTCAGCAACACGGCGATGGGCATGTTCACCACCCTCCGCGATGACGAAGTGCGCGCCGTGGTGGAATACGTGAAGCACTTCTCCCGCAAGTGGCGCGACAAGGCGAACTACGCGCCGCCGCTCGAAGTGCCGCCGCTGCCCGCCTGGTGGGCCGACCCCGCCGAACTCACCCGCCGCGCCGCCGCCGGGCGCGAAACCTTCCGCATGCTATGTGCGACCTGCCACGGCGAGACGGGTGACGGCAAAGGCCCCGCCGCCGCCGCGCTCAAGGACGAGTGGGGCGACCCGATCGTGCCCGCCGACCTGCGCCAGCGCGCCCCGCACGCGGGCCCGACCGCGCGCGATACCTTCCGCGTCCTGCTCACCGGAATCGGCGGTACGCCGATGGTGAGCTTCGCCGCCACACTCACCGAGCCGCAGCGCTGGGAACTCGCCGCGCATCTCGACGCGCTACGGAAGAAAGCGGAAGCCGCCGCGCGTTGAGCGGCTGACAAGAGTAACCCCGAGGAAAGGCGACCCACACCTCTTCCCCCCGCCTGCTGCGTACCGTAGGCGCGCCGGAATTCGGCGAAGGGGTGGGCGCCTTGGGAGCCTTCGCCGGGGTTGGCATCGATGCTCTGCAAGGTCGCGCTCCCGCTGCGCGGGAGCAGGGCTCAGCCTGCGAATGCGTGGCTGGCACGCGCTCGACACCCGCCGCGAAGCGCCATCCATTTGAAGTGGCGCTTCGCGCGTTGTGGGGTTCGGCGAAGTGGACTTCGCCGCTTGATCACGCCGCATCGAGCATCTCCTTCACCCAGGCACTTTCCCACCGCAGATACTCGCCCGCGCTCAGGCGCCCCTTCTCCGGGTTCCGCCGGATGTAACGCGCGCAGTTGCCGAAGTGCGCCTCGTCCCGCACCAACCGGTCGAAATAATCCTTCTGCCACAATGCTCCGCGCCGCCCGAGCAGCGCATTGATTTGGCGGGCGGTGAAGTTCTTCCAGCTTTGCACCAGCGACTCGAGCGCTCCGCCGGGCGGCACGGAAAACACCGCATGGACGTGATTCGGCATCACCACCCACGCGTGCTGCCAGCAGCGGTCGCCGTCGGAATGCACCAGCGCGTCGCCCACGATCCGTGCGCAGTCGGGCCGGCGCAGCACGCACGCGCCCTCGCCCGCATCGAGCCAGCGTTCCATCGCACCGGAGAAGCGCTCGTGGTATTCGCGCTCCTGCTCGGGCGTCCACGGTTCTGGATGGAATCGCAGCCACGCCTCGCGTTGCTCGCTCCATGCGTCGAGTCGTGCGCGCGGGATCGCATCCGCGAGGCGATAGGTGAGGAAATAAGTCGCCCCAGGCTGCTCCCAATGCGGGAGGCGATTCTGCGTGCGTGCGGTCTCCGCGTAGCGATCGAGAAAGCGCAGCTCCATGGCGTCTGCGAACGTGCCCCGCGGGAACGCAGCGCGTCAAGGAGCGCGAATCAAGGAGGCGTGCCGGAGGCGGCGAACAAGGAGCGGCGAACTCCAGTTCGCCGACCCACCCACCGCGAAGCGCCAATCCTTTTGAAGTGGCGCTTCGCGCGTTGTGGAGTTCGGCGAAGTGGACTTCGCCGCTCCTTGGGGGGCACGCTACTTCTTCGCCGCCGCCTGCTTCGCGTCGTATTCCTTCCAGAACTCGGCGACGGTCTGGGTGGCGCTGGGATTGGTGCTGAGGGTCGCTCGCTCGCATAGCCGTTGGAGGCTGGGGTGCTGGCGAAGTTTTTCGAGGTTCCTATGTGCGAGCGGCAGCGTTAAGTCCTTGAGGTCAGGGCAGTCGAGCAACGGCGCAAGGTCAAGCTCGGCACGGATTTCATGCAAGGATAGGCTTTCCAAAGGGAGTCCCGCCAGTGGGGACAGGTCGCGCAATAACTGACAGCTCGATGCATACAGAGTTCTCAACGAGGTCATGCCAATCAACGGCGAAAGATCCGCAACCTTCGTTTCTGTTATATTCAACATTCGAAGGGACTTTCCACGCAACGCTTCGAGTGAGGAAACGTTCGCCTTCTGGAGGTTGACGTCTTCGAGGGGCATCCCGGAGAGGAGTGATATTTCGCTGAAATCAGGATTCAACCACACGCTGAACCGTTTCAGCTTCATCTTTTTTAACGGCGTCAAATCTTTGATGTGCGAACGTCCGATCAACAGGTCCTCAAGTGGCAGTCTTTGGAGCGGGCTGATATCAATCGGCACGAGGACCTCGATCATATCCAGTTTTCTGAGCGGAAGAGAAGACAGCGGATCGAGACTCACTGGTCTGGTTCCGTAAATCACCAACCACCAAGGGCATTCCGCGCAGCGGGGTGAGATCTTTCACCCGTTCGTTATCCTGGAGCCGCAACTTTCGAAGCGGCATCCCTCGAAGTGGCTCAAGGGATTCAATCCCGGTTTTGGATAGGTCTAGTTCCTCCAGCTTCAGTCCGCGGAGCGGCTCGAAATCGGCCGGTTTGGTTTCCTGCATGTTCAGCTTGCGGAGTGGGAGGCCAGAGAGCGGACGCAGATCCACAACTTCGGTATTCAACATGACGAGTTCCGTCACCGGCATTCCCTTCAATGCCGAGAGGTCGGTCGCGCCTCCGCCTACTTTTAGGTAGAACGTGCCATCGTCGCTCAGTTTCAAGCTCGCCGCCAAAGCATTTGCGGCTAGGATTCCGTGGTCTTCGAGAACTTTCCGCCACGCCGCGAGCAGTTGCTTTCTTTCTCCCTGACGCTCACGCAGGAGATAGACGGCGTGGGAGGCGCGCCCGTATTTGACCGTCAGCGCGTGAATACGGTTTAGAGCGCCTGCGCTCAGCTTCGCGGCGTCGGGCTCACTGCGGAGTAGTTCCTCGCAGAGGGCGAGGTGCTCGCGGGTTTCCCCGTCGCCCGGATGCAGCGCGAGCGCCTGCTGGTATTCGTGCGCGGCGTCGCGCAGGTTGGGAATCGCGAGCAGGAGGTGGGCGCGAAAGACCCGGTATTCGGCCACGTCGGGCGCGAGCTTGGTGGCAGCGGTGGCCTTCTTCAACGCGCCGGGCAGGTCGTTCGCGGTGACGAGCGTCGCGGCCTGGTCGATAAAGTTCGGCGCGGTGGAACGGAGATCGGCCAGCGCCTGCTCGGCGCGGCGGCCTTCGAGGAGCGCTCTGGTGCCGAAACCGCCGGCGGCGAGGAGCACGAGCGCGGCGGCGAGGGCGGTGGTCTTGTGGCGCCGCAGGGCGAGGAGGAGCAGGCGGCCGAGGCCGGCGTTTTCCGCGCTGGTGGCGAAGCCGGTTTGGTAGGCGAGGAGGTCGGCCTGGAGGTTTTCGACCCGCGGATATCGGTGCTCGCGATCGAAGGCCATCGCCTTGGCCACCACGGCGGCGAGCGAGTCGGGAATGCGCAAGGAGGGGCGAAGTCCACTTCGCCCATGGCCCCGGCGCGCCTCTGGCGCGGCCGTGGCCGGCGGCGAAGTGGACTTGGCCGCTCCGTGAAGGGGCTCGATCTCTCCGCGCTGCACTTTGTCGAGGACTTCGGCGATCCGCCGGCCGGTGACCGGTGGGCGCAGCGCCAGGATGGTGTAGAGGATCCCGCCCAGGGCGTAGAAATCGGCGCGGGCGTCGAGGGTCTCGATCTCGCCGCGGGCCTGCTCGGGGGCCATGTATTGCGGCGTGCCCATGATCGTACCCTCCAGCGTTCCGCTGAACTCGGGTTCCGCGGCGCGGGCAGAATGCACGGCGGAATGGGCGATGGAGGGCACCGCGCCGTCGGTGCCAGGGGCCGGGGCATCGACGGCGCGATGCCCTCCCCGCGAGATCACTTTCACCAGCCCCCAATCCATGACGAGCACCACGCCGAAGTCATCGAGCATGATGTTGTCGGGCTTGAGATCGCGATGGATCACGCCCTTGCTGTGCGCGAAGGCGAGGGCGTCGCAGACCTTCTGGAAAATGGTGAGCAGCACGGGGAGCGGATACTTCGCCACCGTGGCGGGCACACCCTCGGCGAGCAGCTTGAGCACCTTCCCGAGCGTGATGCCGCGGACCATTTTCATGGTGTAAAAGGGCTGGCCGCGGTCATCGACGCCGAGTTCGTGGACGGGGACGATGTTCGGATGCTCGAGCTGGCCGGTGACCTGCGCCTCCTCGATGAAGCGCGCCACGGCGTCGGGCGCCGCATCTTCGGCGAGCATGATCTTCATCGCGACCTGCCGCTTCATCGCCGCCTGCTGCGCGTCGAGGATCGCGCCCATGCCGCCCTGCGCGATCACATTGCCGAGGTCGTAGCGCCGACTGGTGAGCACCTCGGCCGGCAGGAGGCGGTGCACGGTGGCCAGCGGCGCGGGAGCCGGCGTCGGGAGGAAGCGAATCTCCACGGTGACATTGCCGAGGCGCACGGCCAGGCCGGGGACGAGGCGCGTGGGGCCGGCGATGGGCTGATCGCCGACGAACGTGCCATTGCTCGAGCGGAGGTCCTCGATGAGGACGTGATCTGCGGCGATGATGAGCCGCGCGTGCTGGCGGGAGAGCAGCGGCGTGTCGGCGCGGATGTCCGCGTCGGGATTGCGGCCGATGACGTATTCACCGGGCGGCAGGGTGACGCGCGCCAGTTCGGCTCCGTCGTGCCGGAGGATGACCTCGGTCTGGGGGATGTGCATGGCGCAGGCAAACCGGGCTGGAGCATGGCCGGGCACCGCGGTCGCAACAAGCGCCGAGTCGCCGCCGACAATCCATTTGCCTGCGACGGCGGGGGCGTGAATAGTTCCCGCCCTTATGACTCTGACAGAAAAAGTGCTCGCGCGTGCTTCCGGCAAGGCGCGCGTCCAGGCCGGTGACAACGTGTGGGTGAATGTGGATGTGCTGATGACGCACGATGTGTGCGGGCCGGGCACGATTGGGGTCTTCAAGCGCGAATTCGGCCAGGACGCGAAGGTCTGGGACCCGAAGAAGCTCGTGATCATCCCGGATCACTACATTTTCACCGCCGACTCGATGTCGAATCGCAACGTGGACATCCTCCGCGACTTCTCGCGCGAGCAGGGGCTGCCGTATTTCTACGACGTGATCGACGACGAGAACGGTCACTGGCAGTTCGACGCATCGCGCGGGCAGCTCAAGCAGCAGTATGGCAAGAACTACACCGGCGTCTGCCACACTACGCTACCGTGGAAGGGCCACACGCGGCCGGGCGAAATCCTCTTCGGCACCGATTCGCACACCTGCATGGCGGGGGCGTTTAATCAGTTCGCGACCGGGATCGGCAATACCGACGCGGGCTTCATCCTCGGTACCGGCAAGCTGCTCATCAAGGTGCCGGAGTCGATGCGCTTTTTCCTCGAAGGGCAGATGCAGCCCGGCGTGATGGCGAAGGACGTGATCCTGCACGTGATCGGCGACATCGGCTTCGACGGCGCGACCTATCGCGCGATGCAGTGGGAAGGTCCCGGCGTGAATGGCATGACCATGGACGACCGGATGACGATCGCGAATATGGCGATCGAAGCCGGCGCGAAGAACGGCATCTTTCCCTACGATGAAACGACGGGCAGCTACGTGCGCGAGCGCGTGCTCGAGAATGGTACGAAGAGCGACTTCGAGCCGGTGGAACTCGATGGCGACCAGAGCTTCATCTACGACAAGGTATTCGACCTCTCGAAGCTGGAGCCAACCGTCGCGTGCCACCCCGATCCCGGCCAGCGCAAGCTCGCCAAGGAAATGGATGTGACGCTCGACCGCGCTTACATCGGCTCCTGCACCGGCGGCAAGACGAGCGACTTCCTCGCCTTCGCCCACGTGGTGAAAGGCAAGACCGTGAAGATCGATACCTTCGGCGTGCCCGCGACCACGAAGGTGGTGCAGGAGCTGAAGGACACGATGTGGAACGGCATCAGCGTCTGGTCCATTCTCGAAAGCGCCGGCGTGCGCATGACGGAAAACGCCTCGTGCGCCGCGTGTCTCGGCGGGCCGGTGGATACCTTCGGTCGCATGAATAGCGGCGGGATGAAGTGCATCAGCGCAACGAACCGCAACTTCCCCGGCCGCATGGGCAGCAAGGAATCGCAGGTCTTCCTCGCCTCGCCCTACACCGTCGCCGCCAGCGCGCTCACGGGCAGGATCACCGACCCGCGGGAGTACGTGAGCTGAACCGTCTGGCGTGAGTTTCGATTCCTTCGCTCCGGCGATCGTCTCAGCGCTTCTTTTGCAGAATGAATCCGCGTGCCATCAGCTTCCGCCTCTGCCTCGCGCTCGGCTCGTTGGTTGCGTTCGTCGGCTGCCAGGCCGTGTCGGACCACGGCCGCTACGCGGTGACCGCGATGAAGGCGCCGTTTTATAAATACGGACCCGCGCAGGCCTTCGGCGCGGACTTCGCGCTCGTGCGCGGGCAACATCTGACCATGGTCGAGCGTGGGTTCGGTTTCAGTCGCGTGCTCACGGAAGATGGCGTGAGCGGCTTCATCTCGACCGATGATATCGCGCCGGCGCCCGAGCCGGTGCCGCAGCCGCAGCCGCGCGTGGCTTCGCGGCGCGGCGGCGCGAGCAGCGGAGGAGGAAGCGGTCTCGGCGCGCGGCGGAAACCCGCTGTGCAACCGGAGTTCGATGCGGGGCTTTTCAATGTCAACGACATCCCCTTGCCGACCGACTCGGAGTCGTCGAAAAAGCCGGAGGTGCAACCACCCAAGCCGGACGCGAAGCCTCAATCCACCCCCGAGCCGACGCCGGACACCAAGCCGGCGGCCAAACCCAAATCCAAGAAATCCCGTCCCTGATTCGTTCCGAAAACAACCACCGAGCCATGTCCCACACCCTCACCAGCCCCGTCTACGTCTGCCGCGATAACATCGACACCGACCAGATCATCCCAGCGCAATATCTCACGCTCGTGCCGACCATTGCCGAGGAATACGAAAAGCTCGGCAGCTACGCGCTGATCGGCCTGCCCGATGTTCAGTATCCGGAGAAATTTGTGCCGCCGGGTGAACTCAAGACGCGGTATCAGATCGTGATCGCTGGCCGCAATTTCGGCTGCGGCAGCTCGCGCGAACACGCCCCGATTGCCATGGGTGCCGCGGGCGTCCAGGTCGTCGTCGCGGAATCCTTCGCGCGCATCTTCTTCCGCAACTGCGTGGCCACCGGCGAACTCTACCCCTACGACGCCAATGAGCGCCTCGTGGACAAGGTAAAGACCGGCGACATCGCCACGCTCGACTTCGACCACGACACGCTGACCGTCGGCGGCACCACCTACAGCCTCAAGTCGCTCGGCGAAGTGCGCCCGGTCATCGACGCCGGCGGCCTCTTCAACTACGCCCGCCAGACCGGCATGATCGCGGCGAAAGCGTAAACGCGAAGCGCTCCCCGCGCTGTTATCCTGAGGGGAATACAGTCGGGGGAACTCGGAACGCTCGCCGTGCCGCGGGCTTCCTGAGTCCGCACGATCCCACAGCCACAGCGGGCGTTGGCGGGTGCAAGAATCAGCCAGCATCGGGCAACGGGTGGGGAGCGCCGCCGCGGTCATCGACGGAGGTTGGCTTAATGAAAGCACTCTCTCGATTCGTTCGCGGTTGGTTCGGCACTGGATCAGTTTCCTCCGCTCGGAGCGGCTCGATGATCGAGCCCCTCGAAGCCCGCGTCGCGCCCGCGGCTGTCATCACGTTCATGGACGTGGAAGGCGACAACGTGACCGTGACCAGTTCCAAAGGCACCAGCGCCGGACTGGCCGCGGCCACCACCGTGCTTGGCGGGCAATTGACTCTCCTCGATCTCACGGCGGCGATTTACCAGGGGGCGAACATTTCCATCACTGCCGTGCGCGATTCGTTCGCGGGCGGCGATGGCTTTGTGAATGTCGGCCGCATCGACGCCAGCGGCCATGATCTCGGCACGGTGCTCGTGGATGGCGACCTCGCCGTGCTCGACGCCGGCGATGGAGTGACCACCACGAGCGCGGTGAAATCACTCACCGTCGGCTCGCTCGGCCGCTACGGCACCTCGACGGGTTCGCCCGATTTGGTGAGCAACTTCAGCGGGCGGCTCGACGCGCTCACCATCAAGACCGACCTGCACGATGCCACGATCAGCGTCGGCGGGGGCGGCGGCACCGCGCGCATCGGCGCGGTGAAGATCGGCGGCTCGCTGCTCGGCGGCGCCATTACCGCGGCCGATGGCATCGGCTCGGTGAAGATCGGGCGCGATCTGGTCGGCGGCGCCGTGCCCGCGGCGGGGCAGATCAACAGTCCTTCCATCGGTAACATCACACTCGGCGGCTCCCTGATCGGAGGCGATGGCGGTGGCGGAAAGATCACCGGCACAACGCTGGGCGCGGTCAGCATTGGCGGCGATGTGATCGGGAGCGCCGGAGCGAATTCAGGCGAAATCGCCGCGGGTACACTCAAATCGGTGACCATCACTGGAAGCGTCCATGGTGGCGCGGGCTTGCTCAGTGGCACGATCTCGGCGGGGACGATCGGGTTGGTCAAAATCGGCGGCGACCTGACGGGTGGCAGCGGCGTTTCCAGCGGCACTGTCAACGGTACGGCGGCGGGTGTGACGATCGGCGGTTCGCTGCAGGGCGGCACGGGAGGAAGCAGCGGCGCGATCAACTCGTCCGGCTCCTTAGGAGCGGTGAAGATCGGTGGAAATGTGGCAGGCGGCGACGGCAACCTCAGTGGATTGATCACCGGCAGCAGCTTCACGAGCCTCACCATCGGCGGCTCCATGCTTGGTGGATTCGGAAACGGGAGCGCCACCATCGGCGTCACCATTCAAGGGGCGGTCAAGATCACCGGAGATCTCGTCGGCAATGACGGCACGCAGAGCGCCCAACTTGGCGGCAACACGATCGCCAGCATCACCATCGGCGGTTCCTTGATCGGCGGCGTCGGAGGCCTCAGCGCGTCCGTGAACGCTACAACTCTGGGGTCGATGAAGATCGGACACGATCTCGTCGGCGGCGACGGCGCGAACAGCGCGCAACTCGCCTCTGGCACGCTCAACAGCCTGACCGTCGGCGGCTCGTTCCTCGGCGGTGATGGTGACAGCAGCGGCACGCTTTCCGTCGGGACGCTCGGCCCGGTGAAAATCGGGCGCAACTTCGCCGGCGGAGACGGCCCATCCAGCGGCCGCATCGTCATCGGAGCCGGAGGCACCCTCACGATTGGGGGATCGGTCCTCGGAGGCACCGCGAACAACGCCGGCGAGATCGTCTTCGGCACGATCGGCGCCGTGAAGATCGGCCAGGACATCGTGGGTGGCCGGGGCGATTTCACCGGTTCGCTGAACGGCGCGTCCATGACGAGTCTCACCGCCGGCGGTTCGTTGATCGGCAGCTCCTTTGCCGGCGTCTCGCATAACGACACCGGAAACATCGACGTCAGCGGCGCGCTTGGCCCGGTGAAGATCGGGCGCAACATCGTCGGCGGCAGCATCAGCGGCTTCCTCTTCGGCCTCACCCGCTCGGGCGCGATCGAGGCCGGTAGCATCGCCAGCCTCACCGTCGGCGGCTCCATCATCAGCGGCACCGCCGGCGGCTTCAGCACCCTGGCCGATAGCGGCTCCATCACCTCCGCGAACGACATCGGCGCCATCATCATCAAGGGCAACCTCATCGGCAACACCACCCAGCGCGTGCAAATCACCGCGCGCGGCCAACTCATGGTCAGCATGAGCACGGATGTGGCGATCCAGAGCATCGCCATCGGCGGCAGCGTCGAGTCGGCCGACATCCTCGCCGGCTACGACCTCGCCGGTGCGCCGGTGAATGCCAACGCGCAGATCGGCCTCGTCAGCATTGGTGGCGACTGGGTCCGCAGCAATCTCGTCGCCGGAGCGGAGCGCGGCGGGGACGGTTTCTTCGGCACCTTCGACGATGATCAGATCGGCGGCGCCCCGGCCGGGCTGGATCCGATCTCCCGCATCGCCGGTATCACCATCAAAGGCCAGGTCGTCGGCTCGCCGGGCACCTTGGGCGACCACTTCGGCTTTGTGGCCGAGCACATCGTCTCGCTCAAAGTCGGCGGCACCGCCTTCAAGCTGGCGCCCGGACCAAACTCGGGCGTTGATTTCTTCGTGGTCGGCGGCGGCCTCGACGTCAACGCGTTAGAGCTCGTGTAGCTCCCGCACCCGATTTGTGAGAATGCGCGCGTCGTCGCGCCGAAGCCGTGTCCGAGCGAGAGCAAGTTTTGGGTGGTTTATTTCAACCGGGCGGCAGGGACGGCCGCCCTTCACCGGTCAGAGACTACGCCGGCGAGCCGAAGCGATGATGCGCCTCGGCGGAGTCGATGCCGAGCGACTGGCAGATGTGCTTCGTCGCGAGCAGACCGGCCGCAGTCTTGATCATCCGATCCAGGTCGGCCTTCGGCAGCGCCACACCGTCGTGGGAGATGCCTTTGATCTTAAAGCCGCGCTCGAGCAGTTCGGTGAGGAACTCTTCGCAGGCGACCGGATCGTTCGTCAGGTGATGGTGCGGCTGGTCGTGGCGTTGGAACGGGATCGCGTATTCGATGTTATATTTGGCGAGCATGGTTTTGTGGGGTTGAGGCTCCTTTGAGATCAGGTTTCGCGCTGCCAGTTCACGCGCAGGAAGCAACCCTCCTCGTCGTAGTGCATGTCGAGGTCGCCGCGATAGGCGTGTTCCAACGCGTCGGCGATGGCATGAGGCAGATGCAGGTCGGTCGTCTTGATCACGATCGCCTCGGGCGTCTCCTCGATCGCCATGATGCGATGGAGCGGATGCGCCTGCTTCGCCGCGGTTTCTTGATTCCGCGCGAGGTGGATGAGTTCCGCCTTGTGCTCGCGGACGAAAGCGCCGCTGAGCGTCACCTGGCCCGCCGGATATTTGTCGCGGATGCGATGACAGGCCTGACACGAAGTCCGGTGCGCGTTCTCTGGCGCGGTGATCCATTGCCAGCGGCCCTCGTGAAAGACTGCGCCGCACTCCGGGCAGACGGTCGGCTCGGGCAGCTTGCGCGGTGTCTTGTAGGGATCGTGAACGCGCTCGTGGATCAGTCGGTCGCGCCGCGTGCCGAGGTTGTCGGGAGATTTGTGGTGCATGGGGATCAGTCTCGTTTCTGCGCAAAGCTTAATGCTCCTGCGGCCCGCGGCTACGCGGTGATTGCCCGAGTTGAGGCCGATCTTGTCCGCCGGCGCGTTGCACCTCGCCGCTCACCTCGCGCGGGCTCCGCGCGTCACCGATGGAAGATGATGATGAGGAGGAACTGGCGGAGAAGATCGCAGAACCCACGGGGACGTCCGGACCAGCCGCCCGCGAGAAACGCTCCCCATTTCGACGAACTGGAAAACCTCGGCGCCGCACGCGCCGTCCTCGCCTAACTCGCGCGGCGGGTTAAACTGCGCGCCATGAACCGCGAATTGCTTGCCGCTTTCGACGGAGCGCTCCAGAAGCTGCTCGTCCTGCTGCCGGCTGTTCACGACTCGGTCGCCGGCTTGCGCCCGCTCGATGCCGAGCAGCGGTGGGGGCTGCTCCGGGCGAATGCGGACGACCTCGCGCAACGTCGGCTGCCGGTCGTCACGCTGCTCGGTCCGTCCGGGGCGGGAAAGAGCACGATCTTCCGGCTGCTCACCGGGCTCGAGGTGCCGGCGGGTGGGGCCGAGCGGCCGATGAGTTACAACTGCATGGTCGCCGTGCCGCCCGATCTCGGAGAAGAAACGCTGCGCGCCATGTTCCCGAACATGGACCTGCGCCGGCTCGACGATCCCGCGGAGATCAAGCGGCCCGACCTCCCGCGCGACACGCTCTTCTTCCGCGAGATGCCCGCGCACGTCGCGGCCCGCGGCGACTTCCTCCTCGCGGACGTGCCGGATTTCAGCACCACATGCCTGGAGAATTGGGAGAAGGCGAAGCTGATGCTCGCGCGGGCCGAGGTCGTCATCTTTGTCGTCACCCGCTTCTCGTATGCCGACTACCAGAGCGTGCTCTACCTTTCCCGCGCCTGCGCGCTCGCCGGGCATATGGCGTATGTCCTCACCATGGCCGACGCGGAAGCCGCCGCGATCATCTGGCCGGATCTCGTGCAGCAAAAGGCGCCGGGTTTCGATCTCCGCGCCGATGCCCCCGCGGAGGACGATCCGCACCCCTTCGCGGAAGCCCGCGCGGATCACCGGACGCGGGCCGAATTCCTCGCCGCGGCGGATGTCTACTACAGCCCGTACAGCGAGCAGCCGGAACTCGCGGGCATCCGCGCCTTGCGCGCTGGCGCGCCGGATCTCGCGGACTTTCTCCGCGGCCGCAATATCGCGCGGCTCATGCTGACGAAGCGGGCCAACGATCTCCTGCAAGGCCTGAAGCTCGCCGAGGAAATCCTCGCCGCCCATGCCGCGCAGTTCGTCGACTTCCGCTCGCGCCGCACGCGCATCGTCGCGGAGATCGCGGACGATTCGCTCGACATCGTGGGCCACCAGCTTCCCCTCGGGGAGATTCTGGAGGAAGTATTCGGGCAGGCGCAGGCGGTGCTTCCGCTCTGGCGGCGTGCCGTCGCCACGATCGCCGCTCCGATCTGGCGCGGCTTGCGCGGCACGATCGCCGCGATCGGCGACTTCTTCAGCCAGCCGGATCAAGCCCGCGAGCTGCATCGCGAGGAGATCGAACTCGCCGCGCTCGTCGACCAGGCGTCGCGCCTCGCCGACCGCTGGCGCGCCGATCACGGCGGCCCGCTCGATCTCACTGCCGAACGCTGCGCCGCCGCCACCGCCACACTGCGGGCGAGCACCGCTCCCGTGCCCGATCAGGCGTGGCAGGATTTCGCCCGGGCCAAGGCCCGCGCGTGGGTCGAGACGTATCCGAATCGGGCCACGCTCATCCTCAATGCCGGCGGGGCCGTGGCGCTGCTCGCGGGCAGTTACGCCACCTTCGACCTGCTCACCACCGGCGGCACGATCAGCCTCGTGCTCACCAAGATCGGCATGCTCACCGGCGCCGCCACCGGTCTCGCCGCGACCAGCCTCGTCGGCTCCGCGGTGAATCATTTCGTCGCCCGGCTCGGCCTCACGCCGGTGCTCGTGGAGTTTCAGGCCGAATGGAAACGGCAGCGCAACCTCCAGCTCCGCGGGCATCTTGACGAGCACTTCGCCCGCCCGCTCGTCCTCGATACGCTCGAGCGCCGCATCGCGACGCTGGAACGGGCGCCCGCCACCGCCGCGACGGTCGTGATCGCCGAACTCCGCCGCCTGCTCGACGAGTCGAATCCTCCCGGATGAACTTCGAACCCTTTCTCCAGCCTCTGCGGGAAGATGCCCGCGCGCTCGCCGCCCGCTGCCGCGATTTGCAGGCGCATCCCGCGCTCGCGCAGGTTGCGCTCCGCCTGGCCCAGCTCGCTTCGACGCCGGAGACGATCCGCGAACGGCCAGTGATCGCCGCCCTCATCGGCGGCACAGGCGTGGGGAAATCGCAGCTCTTCAACGCACTCCTCGACCGCCCGGGGGCCAGCGAAACCTCCGATGCCGAGCGGCTGAAAACGAAGCACCCGGTCCTCGCGCGCCGGCCCGCCGAGCACGCCCTGCTGCCGGATTTCGGCGATGGCGAACTGCGCTGCATCGATGCGTCCCTGCCGTGGTTCGCGCTCGCGGACACGCCGGATCTGGACGGCATGGATCTGCGCCATCGCGAGATCACCGAGCGCGTGATCGCTCAAGCGGATCTCCTCGTCTTCGTGACCAATCCCGAGAAGCGCGCGAACTTCGCGCTGCTCGAAACCGTCCGCGCCTGGGCCGGCCGGAAGCGCTGGTTCTTCGTCCTGAACCAGGTCGATACCGTCGCTGCTGACGCTGCGGCGGTGCGCGAGGATTTCGATCGCCGCCTCCGCGAACTTGGGTTTGCCCCGGATGACACGACGCGATTCCTCGTCAGCGCCCTCGATCCTGCGCGCTGGGATTTCGCCCGGCTCCGCGACACCCTGCTGCGCGAACGACCGCGCGAGGCCGCCGCGGCGCTGGCCGTGGACGCCGCACTCGGCCAGGCGTTGCACGCGTGCGAGCCGGCCACGGTGGGGCGCATCGCGGCGTTGCACGACGAGATCGCAGAGCGCGAACAGACCGTCTGCCGCGACATCGTTCAACGCATTCACGACGCCATCGAGCGCCGCCAGCTCGCGGACCGGCTCGTGCCCCTGCTGCGGAAACAAATCTGGACGGCGCTGCCCGCGCGCACGGGCGGTCCGCTCGCGCTGCCCGTGCTCGTTCACGCACGGATCAGCGGTCTCGCCTCGGCGTTCCAGCTCTGGCGGCTGACGAGCAGCGGGGTGTCGCTCTGGCGGCTCGGCCTGCTCGCCACCACGCTCTACTCCGCGCTGCGCGGCAGCCTGGAGGTGCGCGGTCTGCTCGCCCGCATCGACGAAGACCTCGCCGCGCCGTTGCACGATCTCTCGATCGATACCAGTCGCTTCCTCGCCGACCGCCAGCTCGCGCTCCCGGCGCCCGCATCCAGCGAGCCGGACCGCGAAATCCGCGACGCCGTCGCCGCCATTCCGGGTGGCGGTGCGGCGTTGGTGAAAGTGCTCGATCGTCTCGCCGCGGGCGCCGGATCGAGCGGCGTCGCGCAGGCGCTCGCTCCGTTGGTCACCGAAGCGATCGACCGGCGCGCTGAGGAAGCGGCGACGAAATGCGCCGGCATTTTCGTCCGACTGCTCAACATTCTCCCCCTTGCCGCGCTCGGCCACATCGCCTACGAGATCGGTTTTACGTGGTGGCAAAAGCAGTGGCTGCCGGGTGCCTTCTATCTCCACGCGGCCGCGATCTTTCTGCTCACGCTGCTGCCGGGCTACTTCCTCATTTGCCTGAATGTCGCGCGCCAGCTCCGTCGCTCGGAGACGCTCGCCGGCATCCTCGGCGCCACGGAGAAACTGCCACCGACCGGTCCCGCCGAAGCGCTCGCGTCGGTGCGCGCCGATCTCGCGGCGATCCTCGGCGGCCTCCGTGGACTGCGAGCCCGCGCGGAAAGTGTCCGCTGCGCGATCGACGCGGAGTATGGCGTCGCGGATCTCGGCGCGCGCCCGAGCACGAACGCGGAATCCGTCGAACGCTAGCCGCCCTGCTGCCCGCTGATTTCGCTTTCGGCCTGGAACCAAAAGTCGTCGTCGCGCCCATCGGGTCGCCCGGCGTTTTCCCACAGGTAGTAGGCTCGCATGGAGATGGCGTCGATCATCCGCTGGCTATCTTCGGCGGAGGCGGAATCGCTGCCGCCGACGTAATTTGGGTTGTCGCTGTTTGGTGTCATGGATTTCGAGTTGGTGGAACCGGAAGCTTCAGCAGTCGTCCACTTATCGACACTGCGCGCCGGTGCGGACAGCCATTTTCGCAGCGAGTGCGTCTGCCGGGATTCCGGGGGATGGTTGGAGAGATCACTGGCGCGTCGTCCCGAAGGAATACCAATAGATCCCTTCGGTGATGCGCTGGTAGGAGATGCCGTGAGCGGTGGCGGGTTCGTGTTCCATCGTGGCGGGGATGACGAAGATTCCCGCCTCTCCCTGGCGGCCGGTCTCGAGCGCGATGGTGAAGCCATCGATGTAGGCGCCGACGTGAATGGGAGAAAATTTTTGGAAGGACGGCGGCCAGTCCTTGTACCAGACTTCGATGAAGTCCGGCCGCCCGTGGCGGGCGAACATGTCTTTGTAAATCAGGGCCGCATCGAGGCGGAGCCGTTCGGCACCGACTTTCTTCAACTGCCTCAGCGCCGTGCCGCGGCGATCGCTGCAACCCTGCCAGAGCAGAGCGGAGGCGATGAGCAGGAGGAGCAGGACACGGCGGGAGATGGTCACGGGTCGAGCTTCGCCGGATGCAGGGTGAAGGTCGAATCCGGATCACCAGGGGCCACGCGGCGCACTACTTCGATGCGTCCAGAAAGGCGCGGAAGTCGGCGAGCTGCACGGCCTTCGTTTTCGCGGCGAATCGCAGCTCGACCTCGCAGGTCTCGGCGTCTGTGGGAATGGCGAGGGCGAAGAACTCCTTGCCGCCGCCCTCGTGCAGGATGGGTTTGAGCACCACTTCCGCACGGCGTTCGAGGCCGGCATGGAATTGCAGCCGCACGATGAGCGGCTCCACTTTTTCCGACGCGGCGGAAAACTCGAGCGCGAGCAGCTTGCCCCGCAGCGCCGGCGGCACGATCCACCGGGTCGAGATTTTCTTCTCGTCCTGGCTGCTCCAGGTGGCGGGGAGCGGCGGGAAGAGACCGCGGAACTCCGGGGAGTCCGCGGTGAAGATCTGCGGCGGCGGCGACCCGGCGGGGCGGCGCCGGTAGAAAACGAGGTCGGATTCATTGCCCTTGGCCAGCGCGGCCGCGAGGATCCAGTCTCGCTCGGGCGTGTCGAAGTAACTGCCGAGCGGTGGCTGGACGTCCGAACCACGGCGTTCCATCGCTTTGCGCCGCGACATCCAGAGCTGCTTGCGCTGGTACCACAGCTCGTCGCAGGTCGCGGCCAGGGTCTCGAGTTCCGGCGTCTGCTCGAGGATGGATTTCGGCGCGAACCAGCGGAAGCGACGCGCATCGACCGGATCGACGAGGAAGGCAACCCCCAGCATCACCCGGTGGGTGAAGATCTTCGTCCCATCGGGCAGCGAGGCCATGCGCTGCCGCTGCGGCACCGCGAAGCCGAGATCGAAAAAGGGCCGGCTCGTCAAAAGCGCCAGGGCGATGACGGTGCCGGCGCCCGTGAGGATCGGATGACCGCGGAGCCAGATGGCGAGGCGATTCACCGGCGCGAAGCGCACGGCGGCGAGCAGGCGGAACATCTCCAGCGCGCCGAGTGCGGTGAGTAGCGACATCGGGATCGCCAGGGCGGCGAGATACCGGAGGGTGCTGCCGATGAGCGGCCGGACCGGATGAAGGCTCTGCAACGCGCAACTGTATTCGAGATAAAGCACGCCGAACCACACCACGAGCAGCCGCCCCCCGGTACCCCATCTCCTCCACGCTGCCCAGAGTCCGACGAGCGCGAGCACGGCGTAAACTGGGGCGAGTTGGTTGCTTTTGAAGAAGCCCGAGAGGTAGCGCACGGGGAGCTGCCAGATCGGCATGGCCTGCGTGTCGGTGGCGCCGCGCCCGCTGAGATTTGCATGGATGCTGTGCAGCCAGTCGCCGCAGATCGCGGAGTAGATGGCGCCCTCCGCGGCGAAGAACAGCAGGGCGACCGCCGCAGGAACGAACAGCCATTTCCACCGCCGCGGGAAAAATGCGAGGGTCGCGACGAAAAGCACCGGTGCGATGAAGACGCCGGTGATGCGGTTCGAGTAGGCGAGGCCGATGCTCACCCCGGAAAGCAGCCCATACCACGCGGCGCGGCGGGGCGACTCGGCTTGCATCATCGCCCACCATGCGAGGAGCGCACAGGCGCCGAACATACTCTCCGAGAGATCGGGCATCGCGCGGCTGACCACGGGATCGAGCAGCGGGAGAAACAGGAGCGCGATCCCGGCGGCCCACGCGGCGGGCAGCGAGCGCAAAACGGCTCTGCCGAACGAAAACGCGAGCGTCGCACCGGCAGCTAGATAGAGCAGCGGCGTGCAGTAGTAGGAAGCGAGGCCGGGGCCAAAAAAGAGCTGCCAGAGCCAGCTCACCCCCCAGACCGGCCAGCGCAGGGCGTGGAAACTCTGCACGCTCCACGCCTCGCGACCGATGTCGTGCAGATCGAAGGCGAGGCACCAGTAGGTTACCTCGTCGCCAAATCCCGGCTCGCGGAGGAAAAGGAGGCCGACCAAAAGTGACAGCGCCGCGAGCGCGAGGTGGTGCCAGAGCCAACGCCCCTCCGGCGCCTGCGCCTTACTCACGTGCTCCCATCCACCGCCGAACGGAAACGAGCGCCGGGCCAATCGATCGAAAAGGACTTGAGGGATTCGGAATCGCGGCTGGGCTGGGCTTCATCACAGGTCGATTCATTAAGCCCGTTTAATATCACTTTTGCCACTGTCGAATGACGATCGAATGACGGTGCCGTCACGGGCGGTGCGGGTGGAGCGGCTACCACTCCACGGCGACGGACTTCCGTTGCTGGAAGCGGTCGTTGAAAAAAAGCTGTTTGTGCTGCGCGCCGTATTCGTGGACGAGCTTCGTGCACTTCACGTCGAAGCAGCAGTATTCCGCGATCTCCAGCATCCTCCCCTCGCGCCACCAGCGGATCGCGTCGAGTCCGTCGCCCGTCTTGCCCACGCCGAGCGTCGCGGTGGCCACGGCATCGAGGCCGAGGCGGTGGCCGAGTATCGCCTCGATGTCCACCATGAGGTCGAGCGTGCGGCACTGGTGCGGCAGATCGAGGATGGTGTAACCCATCAGCACTTCGTAATCGAAGTTGATCACATTGAAGCCGACGACGAGGTCCGCGAGGAGGAGTTGGTCTACGAGTTCGTTGACGCGCTTCTCCGAGTAGATGCGGTATTCGCCGAGCTTCGTGCTGTAGGTCACGCCGAGCGACATGCCCATGTCGCGCTTCTTGTCCCAGCCGCCGGCGTCATTGGCGGTACGCTGAGTTTCGAGATCAAAATAGACAACATCGCGGGACATGAGGTGGGAGCATGCCCTGCGACGAAACCGGTGAAAAGCGGGTAGTGTCCTAATTTGACTGTTTGAGTTCGTACCATTGGGTGAGGTACCAATTCGCCGCGTCGTTCAGCGGCTTTGACTGCAAGCAAAGCCAAATGAGAGGCATGTATATCTGGGACACTTCATGGTCATCCTCGAAACCGCGAGTGAAGCGCCATACGGGTCCGATGGATAGGGCGTAGATCACCACGACCAAGCCCAGAGAATACAGCACCCTCCTTGCTGCCTTCATCGTTTTGCCTGCGCTGCAATCGCGACCTTAACTGCGCTCTCTGCGGACTCCACAGGCGGCAGTTCCAGTACGGTCACGTATTGCGTCTCGCCATTGTCCTCGTAGCTCCAAGCGTGGCACCGCTTCGCCTTGGGATGCCCGCCAAGCTCGAAAGTCTCCACGACGCCGTCCCACGCCACTTCTCCGTTGAAAAGCTCAATGACGGGCTCCGAGGCGACGTGGCGGGCCGTGCATCGGTGCATCGTCTCCACCGCGTCTTTGATCTTGGCGATGCGGAGATTCATCCCTCGATCATCTCCACGAGATCGGCGACCGTCCAAGCGGAATCAATGACGCCGGCCTCGACCGCAGGCGCGCAGCGGATGGTTTTGTGCGTCTTCACAAAATTGTAATAGGCGTAGTGGAGCGCAACCGCCGCTTTGAAGTTCGCCATCTTTTTGGAGAATGCGTTCGTGAGCCGGGAGAGTCGGCGGCAGTGCATGCGCAGGGTGTGATTTTGCTTTTCCACGTAGCTCGTAGAGATCAGATCAACGTCGGGTTGGCCTTGGACGATCTTCTTTTCCACGCTCACGACTTCAGGCGGGGAATAGCGGCGTTGAGCCTGAACGTCGGCGTCGCTGAAAGTTTTGATGATACTGCCGTAGTCCACTTCGCATCCGAAGGCGCCTTCAATCGCGCCACGATAGGCGGCGAGGCCATCGGTGGAGATTTGAACGCGGTGAGTGAGACGGGAAGCGAGGTCTTCCATGAAGTTGTTCGCCATGTATTGCGTGCGGTCGCCGATGGCGAAGGAAGGAACGAGCTTGGTTTCCGCGTCCAGGGCTATCCACGTCCACACATCGCCCGCTTCCGTGTTCGGCGCGATCCGCTTGGCGGTCTTCTCCTTCATCTGAACGAAGCCCCAAATCTCATCCACCTGAACGAGCTTGCACGGCAAGTTGCGCATTCTCTCGTCCATGATCCGCTTGCAGCCTTCGCCCATGCGGACTCCGAGCCGCATGACCGTGTCGCGATGAATGCCGGTCATGCGTTCGATGGAGCGGATGGAGTTGCCCTCGGCGAGCATCGAAACAGCCGTGATCTTTTTCTCTGTAAGCAGCGCGTTCATGAGAGAAATGTATATCTTACAGTCATACGGTCAACAATTTTTATTTGCTTTGTATCTCTCTGAGGAATACGTCTCGGTCATGAAGCGAGATGTCCCCTTCCTTATGCGATTGAACAAACTTGAAAAAGAAGGCTTCGATTCGGCGGCTGAGATCGCCGGCATTGACCTTTCCTCATGGGCGCGCGAGCGGCTTCGGATGGCGGCGACACAAGAATTAGAGCGAGCCGGGCGAAAGGCTCCATTCCTGAAGGCTATTCCGATTTTAAATTATGGATCGTAACATCGAATTTCAACTCCTCGGAATCGCGACGGTGTTGCAACGGTATCGGTTGCGGGTTCCGCCGAATCAGCGCGAGTACTCTTGGCAAAAAGAGCATGTCCTCGACCTCTTGCAGGACATCTCAAAAGCAATGCGAGCGGTCGGAGAGGCGTATTTTTTAGGAACAATCGTCCTCACCAAGACCGGAAGAGAGCAACTAGAGGTCGCCGACGGTCAACAGCGCCTCGCAACTACGACCATGATCCTGGCTGCGATCCGAGACTGGTATCTGGCAAGAAACGACGAGATCGGAGTGGAATCGATCGAGACGGATTTTCTATCCGACATTGACCTAGAGGCACGGGAGAGGGTGCCTAAACTCGTTCTGAACACGGACGACAATGCCTACTTCAAAAATTCGGTGTTGGATCGCCCCGGAAAACGCGCCGAAGTGCGTCAGTCTCGTCGTTCTCATCGCCTGATAAGCGAGGCGAAGGGCGTCATTGCCGAGTACTTGGCCAACGCAGAAAGACAGGCAGGAGTCGCCAACTTCCGGTCGGTGCTAGACGACTGGGTTCGCTACTTAAAATCGGATGCTAGCGTAATCGCGTTGACCGTAGGCGATTCAAAAGACGCTTTCGTTATGTTTGAAACGTTGAACGACCGAGGTTTGAAAACGTCGCAAGTTGATCTCGTCAAAAACTTCCTTTTTAGGGAAGCTGGAGAGGAGCGGCTCGTGGAGGCTCAAAACCAATGGTCTTCAATGCGTGGCGCCATCGAAACGGTAGGCGAAGACGACCTAACGATGGAATATCTCAAACTCGCGTGTTGCCTCCTTACTGGCCACACGCGGGAAAAAGATGTCCTCGAAAGGATTACCTCAGAGGCCGTGAGCAGAACGGAAACGCTTCGACTCTTGCATTTCTTGGCCGAGCTAAGCAGCGACTATTCAGCTATCCTTAATGCCGATCATCCGAAGTGGAATGACTACGACATCGACACGCGAAAGTCGATTCGCACCATCATTGGTCTTGGTATCAGTCAAATTCGCCCGCTGATGCTGGCAGTTGCCCGGCATTTCACGCCCAACCAGACAACCACCTCGTTTCGGAGAATGATCGCATGGTCAGTGCGTTTCTTAATCGTCGGAGGTCGTGGCGGGAAACTGGATGAAGGATACGCAAAACTTGCCAATGACATCCACAAGGGTCGCATTCGATCCGCGGATGCGCTTGTGGAAGCGTCTGTCGGATTCGTTCCCACCGACGCGCAATTCAAGTCCTCGTTTGAGGTCGCCCGAGTAAGCATAAGCGCATTGGCTCGGTACTATCTCCGAACGCTGGAAGAAACGGCTCGGCAGCAACCCGACCCCGAGTGGAAGCCAAATGATGAGATTGCGATAAATTTGGAGCACGTTATGCCGCAGAAGCATTCAGATCAGTGGGCGTGCGTTAGCCAACAGGATGTCGAGACTCATGCGAAGCGACTTGGCAACATGGCTCTCCTCCAGGCGGCCAAGAACTCCGAACTGGATCGTAGCGAATTTGAAAAGAAACGCGCAGTCTATAGGACATCGACATTCCTTCTCACCGCACAGATTGCGGACCTTCCAACTTGGGGCGTTCAGCAAATAGAAGCGCGTCAGAGAACACTCGCCGAGCTTGCTGTAAAAACGTGGCCGATCAACTGACCGGACCCGCTCAGGCTAGAAAACCAGATTCAAATTAGGACACTACCGAAAAGCGCGAAGGCGGTCGCTGGCGCTAAGGAAAAGCCGCGGCCGCCGGGCAGGCGAGATCGTACGACGGATTTGCAATCCGTCGGTGGCCGTCTCCCGTCGGCGGCATGCCGTTGAAAATCTGGCCGCGTCCAGGTGACGGATTGAAAATCCGTCCCACGGTTCGGCCCCGCGCCCAGCCATGCATTTTCGTGCAACGGCGCTACGGTTCGAGGCCGACGGGGATGGAGTCCGACTGGCCGGACGGATTCTGGGTTTCGCCGTTGGGGTCGTAAATCTTCACCCATTTCACCGTGGGGAACTGCTTGAGCAGCGGGAAGATTTCCGCGGCGATCGTGAGCGTGGATCCGTGGCTGTTCGCGCCGCCGGTGAGCCTCACCCGCGCGACCTTGTTGCGGATGCTGAGATTGGTGAAGCCGGTCGCGTCGGAGTTCACGAACGATAGCCCACCGGCGCGCTCGGCGGGCGTCGGCCCGGCAAAGAGCCAGTCCAACGACCGGGCGCCGACATTCGGCGGGATCACCGGGCGCAGCACGGCCCGGACGTAAGGCTCCCGGCCGATTTCGAAGCGGTGATCGTCCCCAAAGAAGATGCGCGGCTGCACGGTGGTGAACGGGGCGGCGATGTCGATGACGAGTCGGCTCGGCTGGCTCCCGCGACGCCTGCTCGCTCCGCCAGGCGCGGAATGATCCCAATCGCCATCCCCGGCCTCGGGTGGTCGGGTTCACCCGCCGTCGCACGGGTTCCAGGCAGTCCCGCCCCTCACCACGAAGCTCAGCTTCCCAGCGCAAATACGGCGAGGCCAAGTCCTCAACTTGGCTACGAGGGTGAAAAGACTTTCGCAGCGCGACCGAAGAGGTTCATATAATGCAAGCATGTCTTCCCTCGTCCACGATCTGCAAAACGACATCCGTCGTTCTGACAAGAACGTTAAACCTCTGCCATTTGTGCCGCCGATCCCTGATGACATTCGCGCTTACCTCAATCCGCTCGTCCGCCAATTTTCCATTGAGTCTGTCTGGCTTATCGGCAGCCGTGCCAACGGCACCTCCCGGCCCGATTCAGATTGGGATTTCCTCGGTTTTGCGACGAAGGACGTGCTCCGCGCCCTCCGCGCAGACAACTCCTTTCGGCAATCCGGCCTCCATCTGTTCATCGTCACCGATGGCAACAGATTCGAGTGCCCGTGGCCGCGGAGCGGCGCCGGCGATGACTTCGAGTGCGGACGGCTCGAATCGTCCTTTGATCCGACCTCTACGTGTATGGCTGGAGTTGGAAGCCCAGTTCCGAAACACGCGCGTCTTACTCCGGCGGCAAAGAGCATGAGGAACGGGGCGAATTGCAGGCATATCGCGTCTATCCCGAATGAACCGCAACGCCTAACGACACGCGAGGCTATGTAATAAGTCTAAACAACTCATTTTCACCCCTCCTTTCGACAATAGGTTAGCGACGCGGCACATTTTCAATTAGCGGCTCTCAAAACCTTATGCAGCCGATCTCCATTCATTGCAGCAACGTGGCCGGAATTTGGATCGGCTCGCTACAGAGCTGTGAAAATGCAGCTCGGATAGTCTCGCCATACCTGACGTCTCGCCTCGTCAACGAGGCAGTCCAATCAGATTTCCCTCACAAGGTAGAGATTCACACGCGTTTCGACATCGAAGCGTTTGTTTGTGGCGCATCCTCCTTAGCTACTCTTCGGCGGTTGTTCGATGACGGATTTCCGCTATTTGATGTGCCGCGTCTTCACGCAAAAATCTTCGAGCATCCTGATGGCTTTGCCACAATAGGGAGCCAGAACCTGACACAACGAGGCACACGTAATAGGGAATCAAGTGTGGTAATTCGAAAGCCGGCATTGCTGAAGACGCTCAAGCTTCAACTCGACCGCTGGGTCATCGATCGCCGCCCGATCACGCTTGAGATGATCGCGGACGCTGAAGCAGCGATCATCGAGCTCAAGCCTGTCTATCGCGCACTTCGGCGCAAATGTGGTCCGATCGAGCGGGAGATATTTGCCGCCCAAGCAGAGCGTAACGAAGCGGCTCGGCTCGCTGCTGAAGAAGATGAGCGAAAGAGGAAGGAACAAGAAGGGGAACAAGACGAGGCCAATCGGTTGAGTTTCTATCAGGAATGGCGCGACAGGCGACTAGCTAAGCTTGGCGGCGTCGATCGGGTTCCCCGGGAGGCATGCGAGGACGTAGCGCGGAAGGCAACAAACTTGTGGATCAACGGCAGGTTGAGTGACTGTAGCGGAGATGCTGATTACCTATATGAAATTCCACCACATGGCTTGGCAATCCCACTTGGTAGCAATAAATTCGGCGTAGAATTGGCAATCATACTTTGCAGGGAAAAGCTGAGGGAGTTCATAAGTGAACCAGGTTTTCTACCATTCTTTACTCCCCTCACGCCTGAACAAAAAACATCGTTGGAGGCTTGCGTCTGCGAATCGATTATCAAGCACGACGACACGCTATTTGGCTCATCTTATCCCGTCGATAACGGCTGGCTGAAGCTCGGAAATCATTGGGTGAGTCCACCACGGACGGTTGCGGCCATCCTAGAGTATGCCGGATTAACGTGATTTCCGCCGAGGCGGCGGCTATCGACGGGGGCACGGGGGCAATCTGAGAATCTCGCTGTATTCTGATGCCCGTGATTAAAAGCGCCCCGTCGCGGAGCGATGCCCTGCCGGTAGCCGGGGCTTTCAAGCCCCGGATGATTCGCGAAGAGGATGCGTCGCAGAGCGACGTTTGCCACGAACTCAACAGCCTGTTATCGACCTCGCATGGGCAACACCTTCACTTCACTGCATTGCCATTTCGTGTTCAGCACAAAGAATCGCGAGCCTTGGATCAGGCACGAGATTGAGGAGCGGGTTTGGAGTTTTCTCGGCGGTATCGCTCGCGAAAACGGGATGAAGCCGATCCGCATCGGCGGGATGCCCGACCACATCCACATGGCGGTGGGCTTGCCGCCAACGCTGGCGGTGAGCAAGGCGCTTCAGCAGATCAAAGGCGGCTCCTCGAAATGGATGAAGGAGACTTTCCCGACCATGAGGGGATTTGCGTGGCAAGATGGTTACGGGGCGTTTGCCGTGAGCAAATCCAATCTGCCGACACTGACGGCGTATATCGAGAAGCAGCGGGAGCATCATCGGACGAAGACGTTCAAGGAGGAATTCGTGGCGCTGCTGGTCCGGCACGGGATCGACTATGAGGAGCGGTATCTGTGGGACTGAGCGCAGGCGTCGCTCCGCGACGCGTGCGGTTTGCGATGCGAACCGGGGCTTGAAAGCCCCGGCTACCGGCAGGACATCGCTCCGCGATGGGCGGACGCGGCGCGGGCGCGGCTGGCGGGACCGGAAGCGGCGAGCACAGGAGCACAGGACGTGGCAGGCCTCGACGGCATCGCCTTGCACGAGGACTTCGCCGTGACGCAGGAGGTGGTCATTCACCATGCCGGAAGTGACCACGGAGATGATGACCCGGTAGTGGCAGATGATGCCGCGGCCGGCATCTTCGGCGAACGTGAGTTGGTGGGCGACGGGGCCGTAGATTGCCGGCGCATCCATTGAATAGACGAGCCGGGCGTCG
>JANPHH010000201.1:0-3910 GCA_031424375.1 Chthoniobacter sp.
CGCGGGACGCGTGTGCTCCCCGGATTCCGCGAAAGCCCCTCCTTCTCGACCGCGCCTTTTTCCTTTCCCTCCCGCATCGCCGCCTGAAAACTCCGCGGACCCGTGCGGCTCGCCTACCTCTTCTCCCGCTACCCCATCGTCTCGCAGACGTTTTGCGACACGGAGATCCTTGCGCTGGAACGGCTCGGCGTGGAGCTGGAGCTGTATTCCATCTACCCGCCGCCCACGTCATTCCGCCACGGCCACGCCGCGCGGATCAAGGCGCCCATCCACTACGCCCCGCCGCAGCAGATCCTGAAACTCGGCGAGCAACAGGCCAAAGCCGCCGGCCGCTGGCCCGAGCCCTTCATCGGCGTCCACGAGCGCAACTACGGCAAGGACTACAAGGCCGCGCTCCGCGCCCGCAACGCGCTCTACTTCGCCGACCTCTTCAAAGCGCGCGGCATCACGCACTTCCACGTCCACTTCGCCAATCGCGCCGCGCAGACCGCGCTCTTCATCAAGCACCTGAGCGGCATCCCCTTCAGCATCAGCACGCACGGGCAGGACTTCATGGTCGACCTCGGGAGCGACGACCTGCTCCGCGAGATCTGCCGCGAGGCCGAGTTCATCGCGAATGAAACCGAATTCAGCCGCGGCCTGATCGCGAAGCTTTGCCCCGACTCCACCGACAAACTCGCGCGCGTCTTCAACGGCATGGACCTCGCCAATTTCCCCGCGCCGATGAGCGGCACCGGCAACCTCGTCCCGCGCATCGTCACCACCGGCCGGCTCATCGAGTTCAAGGGCTTCCACTACCTCATCCCCGCCTGTGCCGAGCTCAAGCAGCGCGGGTTGCCCTTCGAGTGCGACATCATCGGCGAGGGCCCGCTGCGCGGGGAATTGCAGGCCGCGATCGACGGCGCGGGCCTGACCGGTCAGGTGCGGCTCACCGGCTCGCTGCCGCAGGAGGAAGTTTTCAGCCGCCTGCGCGACTGCGACATCTTCACCCTCCCGTGCATCGTCGATCGCCAGAACACGAGCGACGTATTCCCCACCGTGATCCTCGAGGCCATGGCGTCCGCCAAGCCCGTCGTCTCCACCACCGTCGCTGGTGTGCCCGAACAGATCGTGAATGGCGAAAGCGGCCTGCTCACTCCGCCGAAAGACGCGAAAGCCCTCGCCGATGCGCTCGCCAAGCTGCTCACCTCACCCGAGCTACGCCGCAAATACGGAGCCGCCGCGCGCGCCCGGCTGGAGCAGGAATTTGCGATCGATAAGACCGTCCAACCGCTGAAGGCGCTCTTCGAAAAATTCGTCAAAGCGCGGCCCGTTCCCGCAATCGCCGGCGCGGGATTCGCCGCGCTGCTCCAGGAGTGGCCCAGCGGCGAGCGCGCGGAATCTGAGCTTCGCCAGCTCCGCGCGGCGAACCCCGCGCTCCGGATCTATGTCGCCCATGTGGCGACTCAGCCACCGGACTCCTTCGCCGAGATCCTCCCGCACCTCCGCTTCCTGCCCGACGCCATGGTGCTGGAAGGTGAATGGCTGCAGGAACGGGAAATCGCGCGGATGATCGAAGTGTGGCGGCAGGATCTCGGGCAAAAACTTTCCTCCGAACTCTTCCTCCAACAGGCTCGTTACGCCCTCTTCCTCCGCCGCTGGATCGAACGCGACGGCGTTCGTCATCTTCATGCCATGACCTCGCGCGAACTGCTCTGCGGCTGGCTGCTGCGCAAACTCACCGGCGTCACGCTCAGCGCGAGCATCGAAGACAAGGCGACCCATTTGCCCGGCTCCGTCATCGCCCAACTGGCCGCCGACTGCGCCGGGTTGCGCGTCGGCAGTGGGGAGTTGCACGACAAGCTCGCTCCCGAATTCAAGGCAAACGGCCGCTTTCTCCTCCGCCACAAACACGGCCGCGCCATCGAACCCGAATTCATCTCCCGCCTCGCAGCCTGGGCCATTCGCACCGCGCATTCGTCCACTCCCCGCACGTAGTGTCGAAAAACATTCACCGCCCGCTTGCACCTTTTTCTCTTTCTTCATCTTCATCTTTTTCTCCTCCCCATTAGAAGCAGATGAAGACGAAGAAAAAGACGAAGGCTCCAAGACGCAGCCCCTTAAATCGCGCCGCCCCTGAATCCCCATGACCCGCAAAGCCATCATCCTCGCCGGCGGCGCCGGCACCCGCCTCTACCCGCTCACCCGCGTTGCCTGCAAGCAACTGCTCCCGGTCTTTGACAAGCCGATGATCTACTACCCGCTTGCCACGCTCATGCTCGGCGGAATTCGGGAAGTGCTGATCATCTCCACCCCGAAGGACGTGCCGCAGTTCCGCGACCTGCTCGGCGATGGCAGCCGGCTCGGGATGAAGATTGAGTATGCCGAGCAACCCAAACCCGCCGGCATCGCTCAGGCCTTCTTGATTGGCGCGGATTTCATCAGCGACTCACCCGTTACCTTGATCCTCGGCGACAATATCTTCTACGGGAAACTCGACTTCTTCCGCGAAGCGCTGCGGATGGAGAAAGGCGCATGCGTTTTTGGTTATCAAGTGCGCGATCCGGAACGCTACGGCGTCGTTGAGTTCGACGCCGCGGGCAAAGCGATCAGCCTTGAGGAAAAACCGGCCAAACCGAAGAGCCAGTTCGCCGTCCCCGGCCTCTACGTTTACGACAATCAGGTGGTGGACATCTGCCGGAACCTGAAACCCAGCCCGCGCGGTGAGTTCGAGATTACGGACGTCAACATCGAGTATCTCAAGCGCGGCCAGCTCCACGTGAAAGTCCTCGGCCGGGGCATGGCCTGGCTCGACACCGGCACCCAGGCCAGCCTGCTCGAAGCGAGTAACTACATCGCCGCGATCCAAAACCGGCAGGGACTCATGGTCGCGTGTCTGGAAGAGATCGCCTTTCACCAGGGCTGGGTCGATCGCGACCAACTCAAGGCGCTCGTCGCCGCGCTGCCGAAAAACGAATACCGCGAGTATCTCAACCTAGTCGCGACCGAGATGGAGCCCGCGATGTCGGAACTCGGGTAGCCGCGATCGAACACTCTCGAAGGATGTCATTCCGAGTGCAGCGCAGCGGAGTCGAGGAACCTCTCCGTCGGAACGATGAGGTGGAAAACAGGCCGCCACGTCGGGGAGGCAGCAGCGCTGGAAATCGGCAGAACGTAGGCCGGATTTTCAATCCGGCACTAAACCGCGCCAAGGGCTTCAGCGCCCGGAATGCGCTCAAAGACGAATTGAAAATCCGTCCTACCTTCCTCGCGCACCAGCTCACTGCATCATTCCGATTGAGAGGGCGTACCAATCCTCAAAAACCCCTGTCATCCCGAGCGGAGGGTAACGAAGCCGAGGGACCTCGGCCTGCGGGCGATCGTGCAGTTCCCGGCCATCCGAGGTCCTTCGACTTCATTCTGGTCGCTCAGGCTCCCTCCATTTCGCTCGGGATGACAGGCTGTCTTGACGTTCCGGTTCACCCTCTAACATCAAACGGGAGCCTCGAGAAGCGAGCGATCCTTCGACTCCCCGCTAACACGCTCCGGATGACCGTCTCGTGTGATCACCAAGCTGTTCTTTTCCCATGAAAACAGAACTCGACGCAGTCGCGGGTTGGCGGCGATTGGTGCAGGCACGCTGGCCATGGATCATCTTATTGCTGGTGATTGCGGCCACTTACTACGGCAGCTATCTCCGCTATGGCCTCGGCTTTCGCGATGAAGGTCAGACCGTCGCGCTGATCAGTCAACGACTGCTGAATGGCGAGGTGCCACTCAAGGACGTTGTCTTGAGTTACAACGTGGGCTGGTTCTACCCCGTCGTCGTTCTTTATAAGTTCTTCGGAGTAAGTTACGTCCTGCTCCGCGGCTGGTGCTTCACGCTTTCCACGCTCACCGCGGTGCTGGGTTTCCTGTTGGTGGCGAAGAC
>JANPHH010000202.1:0-17702 GCA_031424375.1 Chthoniobacter sp.
GGCCTCATCGCCAGCTACTGCGCGCATCAGGTCGGCGATGCCGCCATCTCGCCAGCCACGCTCACGAACGGTGCTTACAAGCCGACGTCGGGCGTCTTCTACCTCCCGCCCGGCAGCGGCATCTGGCTCGACAGGACTAAAAACGAGATGCGCTATTTCACCCGTGATGTCGTCGTGGACCCGCACGACCCGAGCGGGCTGACGTGGTTCGCGTGCGTGTGGAATGCGGACAGCAATGTGGTCACGCCCGCTGCGCCGAGCGACACGCCATTGAACTGGGGCGGCCTGTATCGCACGACGGACGGTGGGGTAAACTGGACTCGCATCTGGAATGGCGACGCGACTTTCAGCGGCAGCGCCACGAGTTGCGCTTTGCACCCGGAGGCCGCGCTGAAGGACGAACTGCTGCTCACGACGCGCTTCGGCGGACTGTGGATTTCGCAGAACGTGCGCGCCGCGACACCCGCCTTCACGCGGGTGGACTCGTATCGCTTCCGCGCGCCGTCGCGCGTCTATTACGACCCTGCCAATCACGACAAAATCTGGGTGACGAGCGTCGGCAACGGAATCGTCGAAGGCGTGCGCCCGACGACTTTCGGCGAATGGCGCGCGCGGAACTTCGGCGCGCAGGCCGGCGACGATGCCGTGAGCGGCCCGCTCGCCGACCCCGATGGCGACGGGAGAACAAACGCGATCGAATACGCCACGCAAAGCGACGCCTTCAGCACCGACCTCGCACCGCTATCCCTCGCTTTCTCGCCGAATCCGACGCTCGCGTTCCATCGCTATCCCGCCGCCAACGATGCCACGTTTTTCATCGAAGGTTCGCCCGACCTGCTCTCATGGCAGCCACTCGCGCAGGCCACCGGCATGGGCGCGTGGAGCCTCATACCAGGATTCACATTGGCGGAGGCTTCCGACGGCACCGTCACCGCCGCGGATAATGTGAGCGTCCGCCCATACTTCTACCGGCTGCGCGTTATCGTGCCCTAGATTTTGAAACGGGCAGGCAGATGCGCCCCGGAATTATCGAAGAAGGAAAAACCAAACCATGAAACTTCGCAGATTTTTGCTTTGGCTGCATCGCTGGGTCGGTGCGGTCGCCGGCCTCGTCATTCTCGTCGCGGCGGTGACGGGTGCGCTGCTCATCATCGAGCGACCAATCAACCGCTGGCTGACACCCGCGTTGTATCCGCACGCGGCAGCGAACGGCAGCCGCGTGCCGGTCGAGCAGGTGCTCGCCACCTTGCAGGCGAAGCATCCCGATGCGCGCGTGGACGGCCTCCGACTGTGGCACGCCGCCACGGACCCGCTCATGCTTTTCGCCGGCAGCCGCGTGATGCATGCGGACTCCCAGACGGGTGAACTGCTCGGCTGGCGCCCGCGCCGCACGGGCTTCACGCAGACGCTCGTGAAGCTGCACGTGAACCTGCTCGCCGGCCCGGTGGGCGGCACGGTCGTCGTCGTCGCCACGATCCTCACCATCGCCCTCGCGCTCTCCGGGCTCTGGCTCTGGTGGCCGCTGCGCATCGGGTGGTTCCGGCGTGGCGCGGGCTTCCGCCGCTTCAATCTCGAACTCCACAGCATCGCCGGCCTGTACTCGTCGCTATTCCTGCTCGTCATCGCGACCACGGGAGTGACGCTGCGCTATCTGCACGTCGAGCACCCGCGAGTGCCCATGTCACGGGTACCTGAACGCGGAGACGCCCGGCTCGGTCTGGATGCCGCAATCGCGCGCGCCGAAGCCGCACTGTCGGGAGCACGCGCGGTCGCCATCGAAATGCCAGGGCCGAATCCGCGCGCACCGCTGCGGGTGCAGCTCGCTTTCCCCGAGGACGGTTCGCCCGCAGGCCGCAGCGTCGTCTTTCTCGACCGGTTTGATGGAACGACGCTCGCCATCCACGACGCCCGCGCCGGTTCGTGGCTCGAGCGTTACGGCAATCTTCAACTCTCCCTCCACACCGGCGCGGTGGGTGGCCTGCCGACGCAAATCATCGCCTTCGCCGTGTGCCTCGCGCTCGTTTTCCAGATTCTCAGCGGCTACGTGCTTTGGTGGAAACGCGCGCCGGTGAGAGACGGCGGCTTCGGTGGGGCCGAAGACTTTGCCGGCTAGTCCGCCGCTCGCGGAAGAGTGATGCGCCCGATTTTCACCACTGGTGGAAGGTCGCTCGGAATCTCGAACCTCACTTCGCGGCCCTGATACTTCGGCTCGCGCGGGGGTAATTCGCCTTCCTCCCGGTACCATCGCTCTTTCCATTTCTTGGTCGAGAGGACGCGCATCACATAGTGGCCCGCCGGGAAGGCGCGCGGAACGAGCACCGAACCCGCCCATTCCTGCTCGGGTTGGAAGCGCACTCCATCCCGCGTGAAATCATACGGATTCGCAAGCGGCTTGCCGTCCGGCGACACGATTTGGAATTCCAGCTCCGTCGCGGCCGCCAGTTTCACTGGCAAGGTCACCGGCTCGCGTCCGACGTCGAATCGCCCGAGCTTCCACTTCGCCGCCCCTGCCACGAAAACCTCCGCCGAGTAGCTGCCGCTCTGTAGGTCCGCGACAAACTCCTTCCCGACCGGCGGCGTCCAGTAGCCGCTCACTTTGTAGCCCGCCTTCTTTTCCTCCTCCTCCGCATCGAGACGCGCGATCCGAATGCTCATGCGCCGGCCCTTGTAAAATGCCGCGGGGCGATTGGCGCTGATGGTGAGCGTGAGTCGTTGCGTGGCGATCTCCACCGTCGTCTCGACGTCGAGATTCGACGGCACCGGCACTGCGACCGAAAAGAGCGCCGGCACGCCGCGTATTTCAAAATGGAAGGGGTCATTTTCCGTGGAGGTGAAATGCACCTCGGTGATTCTCTCTCGTGGGTCATGGAAGACCTCCCGCCGGATCGGCACCGTTCCGCGCTTATCGGTCGGCATGATTCCGGACACGCTCACACAGGCTGCGCGATTGGCCAAGGGCTGCCCCTTCACCCTGAGGCGAAAGTGCGCAGGTTCGGGCGCGGTCGGCGGCTCCACTCTTTCGCCCAGCGCGTTCAGGGACTCCGCGGCCTTCGTCGCGATCGCCGGAGACCAGTGGGTGAGCAGGGCGCGCAACGGTTCCTTCGCCGCGTTCGACCGGACCCTCCCTGCTTCCTCAATGGCGGTCTGCAGGACAACGTCCGGTTGGGATGCGTCGAGATAGGGGGAAAATTGGGCTGCGGCTTCCGCGCGCAGCGCCTCCGGGAGTGGCGCATCGCCGTCCTTCGCCCGGGCAGCGATGATCGCAAACGCCCCGATGTAGGAATACAGTTCACTGTGTGGGCCATCGGGCGGATGTCGCTGCGCCGTTGCGACAAGCTCGGCGAGATCGAGCACCCAGCGCGTATCGCGCTCGGGACCACGGGCGAAGATTTCGAGATCGGCACCGGGTTCTGCTCCGCCGGTCGAATAAGCTTCTCGCCCGCGCCATTCATCTCCGGCACCTCGAACGAGCAGTCGGCCCAGGACGATCTGCGCGCCATCCAACTGGCATGCGGAGAAAAGCGCGCGTCGGATCGCCGCCACTTCGCGGTCACGCAAATCGGTGGCAAACGATGCGCCGATCGCTTCAGCGAGGCGCCGCTCGCGGAGCAGCGTCAGCCAGCGCGCCGAGGCGAGTGGACTGCTCAGTTCGCCCATGTCGAGGCACCCCCGGTCCCGGCGATAGAGCGCAAGTTCTGTCATTACCCCATCCGATTTTCCCGCCAGCACCCGGTCGAGCACTGCGTAAAACCCGGATGGGTCGGACGAATAGGCGATCCAGCGACCGTCTGCGCGTTGCTCGAGCGAACGGACGAGTTCGGAGACCCCCATGTATTGCTGCCACGCCGCGCGGAAATCCGGACGGGCCCCCGCCACCGCGTCAGGCAACTCGGCCTTCATCGGCAGCGGTACCAGAGCCTTCACTTCCTTGGCAACCGCTCCGATCTCCCGCTTCACGAGCCGGGCCATGAGTTGTTCAAAAAGCGGAGTCCACGTGAAGTGGTCGCGTCGGGCAGAGGTGACGATCCTGGCGACCCTGGCGAGGTCCTCTTCGCCCGCCTGTTCGATGGCGGTTCTGATGAGACTGTCGAGCGTGTAGAATCGGTACGAGTCTCTGTCGTTCTTGGTCGGCCACTTTCGGCTGTCGGCGACGGCGTATTCGACCACCTGCATCAGGTCGTACTTGCTGAGCGTCGGGACGACGACGCCCATGGATTCGCCGTCCGACTTCATGGAGTATTGGTGTCGGGCCAATTCCAGGAACGGAATCAATTTGGCTCCGCTCGACTTCAGGACGGTCCTCTTATCGACCCGCGTGAGTGTGTCCATCTCCTGTGAACTTGGCTTCGCATCGGCCCCATTCAATGGGCGGATCCCGGCCAGACAGACCGCCAAAACGACCACCGCGCCCAGCATGTGTCGAGGCCATTGCATTTCGGGAAACTAGCGCAGCCGACCCATTCGTGACGAGAAAACTTTCCCGCTCCAAAACCACACTGCGATGGCTTCTGAACCGTGGCTCGAAACGCGCGGGGGCAAACGGGAACCAGACACGATTCGCAAAATAGCGCCCTACTTCCGCCGCAGCCCCAGCGCCTTGATTCGCGAGGCGAGCGTGGTGGGTCGCATGCCGAGCAGGGCGGCGGCGCCGGCGGGGCCGAAGACTTTGCCTTTGGTCTGCGCGAGGGCGGCGGCGATGCTTTCGCGTTCGCGTTGTTTCAGGTCGGCGCGGGTGAGGACGGGGGAGCCGTCGGGGATTTGCACGGTGGGCGCAGGACGCGATGATGCGGGCGGGTCGAATTGCAGCGGGCCGCCTTGGGCGAGGATGACGGCGCGTTCGACGGCGTTTTGCAGTTCGCGGACGTTGCCGGGCCAGTCGTGCGCGGCGAGTTGGCGAGCAGCGGCGTTGGTGAATTTCGGCGGACGTCGGTTCATCCGTTTTGCGGCGGTGTGGATGAAGAGTTCGGCGAGGCGCGGGATGTCTTCGCGGCGCTCGCGCAACGGCGGATTTTCAATCGGGAAGACGCTGAGCCGGTAGAAGAGGTCCTGACGGAAACGGCCGGCTTCGACCTCGGCTTTGAGGTCGCGATTGGTCGCGGCGATGATGCGCACGTTCACCTTCCGCGGACGCGGGTCGCCGACGCGTTCGATTTCCTGCTCCTGCAACACGCGCAGCAGCTTGGCCTGCATGGGCGGCGGGACTTCGCCGATTTCATCGAGGAAAAGCGTGCCGCCATCGGCGAGTTCGAAGCGCCCCGCCTTGTCGCGCAGCGCGCCGGTGAATGCGCCCTTCGCGTGACCGAAAAACTCGCTCTCGAAAAGCGCGTCGGGCACGGCGCCGCAGTTCACTTTCACCATCGGGCGGCTGGCGCGCGGGCTGCGCTCGTGGATGGCGCGGGCGACGAGTTCCTTGCCGGTTCCGCTTTCGCCGGTGACGAGCACGGTGGCGTCGGTCGGCGCGACGAGTTCGATTTGCTGCTGTACTTTGCGCAACGCGGCACTGTCGCCCACGAGGTCGCCGCTGCCTCGCGCGGCGGTCGCCTCTTCGCGCAGGTAGCTGTTTTCCTCCTCCAGCCGCTCCTTGAGAAAGGCGATTTCCTCGAAAGCGCGCGCGTTGGCGATGCTCACCGCGGCGTGGTCGGCGAAGACGCGCAGCCATTCGAAATCGGTCGCGTCGAGAATGAGCCGGTCGAAAATCGCGAGCACGCCGAGCACTTCGCCGCGAAAGACGAGCGGGTGTCCGGCGAAGGTTTGAATGCGCTCGCGGTCGAACCATTCGCGGTCGGCAATCCACGCCTCGTCGCCGCGCACGCCGGGCAGCAGCAACGGCTGTCCGCTCTTCGCGATGGTGCCGATTTTTCGCACGCCGAGCGGGAAGCGACGGAATGCGCCGTCGGTGCGCGTGAGGTCGGCGGCGGCCTCGGAATTGCCCGCGCTGGCAACGAGATGCAGGCAGCGCGTCTGGTCGGGGCACTCCTCGCGGAAGCGGCAGTTCGCGCAGAGGTCGCCCATGTCGTTGAGCCAGATGCGGGCGAGCGCGACATTCGGGCACGCGGCGATGCCGCTGGCAATGGCACGTAGCACTTCGGGTAGGGTGCGGTTCTGCGCCATGGAGACCATGACCTTGGGAAAATCGGCGCAGTGCATCGTGTGGAGCTACGACTTCTCGTTCAAAGTGACAATGAAGGTTCGCGCTGGACGACGGACGTTCGCGATGGGCGGTGCGCTGGAAGACCACTGCTTCAGCGAAAAACGCCGCCATTTACACGTGCCCAAATGAAAAACTCGCCACAGACCGTAAGGAATCTCGTTTTACCGCGACAAACAGTGGATGCAGAAAAGACTCTGGGGAGGAAACGTCGTCGCCCGCGAGACCTCTCACTTTCATAACGCAATGCCCACCATCCGCCGCCTGATCCTCCCAGTGCTGCTCGCCTTCATTTCGACGAGCTGTTCCGCCGCGGACGTCGGCCAGCCCGAGGAAGCCGGTAAGGTGACCTGGCTGCGCGATCTCGACACGGCGCTGACGGCGAGTAGCCAATCTGGCAAGCCAGTGTTTGCGTTGTTCCAGGAGATTCCCGGCTGCGCGGGCTGCAAACAATTCGGGCGCGAGGTGCTTTCGCACCCGCTCGTCGTCGCGGCCATCGAGTCGGAATTCACGCCGCTGCTCATCCACAACAACAAACCGGGCAAGGATGCGGAGGTGCTGCAGCGCTTTGGCGAGCCGGCGTGGAACTATCAGGTCGTGCGCTTTCTCGATGCCGGTGGACGTGACGTCCTCCCGCGCAAAGATCGCGTCTGGGAAACCGGCCCGCTCGCGGAGCGAATGATCGCTGCGCTGCGCAAAGTGAAACGCCCAGTGCCCGCGTGGCTCGACCTGCTCGCGAGCGAGCAGTCGCCTCGGCTGCAAAAAGTGGCGCTGGCCATGGGTTGCTTCTGGACCGGTGAAATGCAGATCGGCCAGATGGACGGCGTCATTACAACCGAGGCGGGATTCATCGGCGGGCGCGAAGTCACGCTGGTGCAGTATGACCCCGCTGTGCTTTCCATGGCGCAGCTCGCCAATGACGCGGGCAAGGTCCGCTGCGCCGACGCGCTGTATGTCCCCGGCCCGGCGGCCGCGGGGGCACGTGCGGCGGGATTGAACGTGCAAGCTCTCGCCGGCTATCGAGCGGCGCCCGCGTCGGACCAGAAGAAGCAATTGCAAGGGACCGGCGCGGCCCGGCTGAACGTCAGCGGTGCGCAGGCCACCAAGGTGAATGCGTGGATTCGCACGGAGCCGGCGAAGGCGCTGCAGTATCTGACGCCGGCTCAGCGGGCGCAGGTGCGCTGAGCGATCCGGGGCGAACCACCATCTCCACTTTGAAAAGAATAACAGTCACCGAACCGCCCATCCGCATGTTACACACGAAACTATGAGCGTCGTTTCCCGATACTTCCATTGGCTGCACGGCAAGTGGCCGGCGGGCACCGTCGAAAAACTCCCGATCGTGGGCGAGCAGGGCGCGACGAATGTGCCGGGCGTGCGCATCGTCGGCGATCTGTCGGGCGTGCCGCTGCTGAAGTTCAGTTCCGAGACAGGCGCGCAGGCGCTGCGCGCGATCCTCGCGGAGCCGGATTTCACGCGGGACCGGGGGAAGGATGCGGCGGTGCTCGATGTGGCGATCATCGGCGGTGGCGTATCCGGGATTTCCGCGGCGATGGAGGCGGCGAAGGCGGGGCTGAACTACCGGCTCTACGAAGCGACGCAGGTCTTCTCGACGGTCGCCAATTTCCCGAAAGCGAAACCCATCTTCACCTATCCGACCGAGATGACGCCCACCGGCGGCATCCTGTATGCCGCGACGAGCGACGTGAAGGAGGCGCTGCTCGAAGACATGGAGCGCCAGCGGCGCGAGGCGGGCATCGAACCAGTGATGGCGCGGATCGAGCGGATCGAACGCAGCGGCGGTGCGTTCACACTGCATCACGGCGACGACGCGAAGACGCAGACGCGGGCGCTGCGCGTGATCGTCGCAATCGGGCGGAGCGGAAATTTCCGCCGCATGGATGTGCCGGGTGAAGACCTCGACAAGGTGATGAACCGGCTGCACGACCCGAAGGATTTCGCAGGCAAGGATGTGCTCGTGGTCGGCGGGGGCGACAGCGCGGCGGAGACGGCGATCGCGCTCGTGGCGTGCGGAGCGCGCGTGACCTTTGCGTATCGCGGGGCGGAGCTAAATCGACCGAAACCAGAGAATATCGAGAAGCTCAAGATGCTCGCAGGCGACCCCTCCGCAGCCGTGGCCGTGGCCCAGCCGACCTCGGAACGCGTGACCACGGCAGCGAGTTCCGAGATGCGTGGCGGGAAGCCACCCGGTTCGCTCACGCTCGCGCTCGGCACCGTGCCGGTGCGGATCGAGGCGGGAAAAGTCGTCGTGCGCCGCGGCAAGACCGGACCCGAGGAAACGCTGCCGAACGACTACGTCTTCGCGATGATCGGCCGCGAAGCGCCGCTGGAGTTTTTCCGGCGCAGCGGGCTCGCGATCAGCGGCGACCGCGGGCGCAAGTGGTGGATCACCATCGCGCTCTCCTTCCTCGCCTATGTTTGGCTCTATCATTGGAAGAAGGAGTTCTTCGTCGGCACGCCGATCGACATCAGTCCCGCCGCGCTTCTGCCCGCGCCGCCGGTCGATTCCACGAGCCTGCTCGCCACGATCCGCGACTCCGCGAGCTACCGCAGTTTCTGGTATTCGTTCGCTTATGTGATCGTCGTCATCGTCTTCGGCATCCGCCGGGTGCAGCGGCGCAAGACGCCTTACGTGAAGCTTCAGACGCTCACGCTCGCGCTCATCGCCACGATCCCGCTCTTCCTCCTGCCCGAGATCGTCCTGCCGTGGATGGGCCACAACGGCATGTTCGCGGAAGGCGCGCCGCTGCGTGGGTTCGCCGATCAGTTCTTCGAAGTCGCCGACTGGAAGCTCGCGAAAATCCCCGAGATGGATCGCGCCGCGGCCGCCGCTTTCGGCGCCGAGCGCTCCTACTGGCGCGTCGTGGGTTTCATCCTCGCGTGGCCGCTCATCGTGGCAAATTGGTTCACCGACAAACCGATGTGGGGCTGGCTCATCGTCGGCTCGATCCAGACCTTCGTCCTCATTCCCCTGCTCGTCTGGCGCTTTGGCAAAGGCGCGTACTGCGGCTGGATCTGCTCGTGCGGCGCGCTGGCCGAAACGCTCGGCGACACGCAGCGCCACAAGATGCCGCATGGCCCCAAGGCCACGCGCTGGAACATGATCGGCCAGGGGTTCCTCGCCTTCGCCGTCGTGCTCATGGTGCTCCGGATCATCGGCTGGATTTTCCCGGCATCGCAGGCCACCGCGCTGTTTCACTTTCTCGAAAAGGGCGCGCCGCTCGGCTCCGGATTGCCGCTGCTCAACTACGAATACTTCGTCGATCTGCTCTGGGCCGGCGTCGTCGGCGTGGCGTTTTACTTTCACCTCTCGGGCCGCGTGTGGTGCCGCTTCGCCTGCCCGCTCGCCGCGCTGATGCACATCTACGCGCGCTTCTCGCGCTTCCGCATTTTCGCGGAGAAGAAGAAATGCATCTCGTGCAACGTCTGCACGTCCGTCTGCCATCAGGGCATCGACATCATGAACTTCGCCAACAAAGGAATGCCCATGGAAGATCCCGAGTGCGTGCGCTGCTCGGCCTGCGTGCAGCAGTGCCCGACCGGCGTGCTCAGCTTTGGCCGCCTCGGCGAAGACGGCGTGCCGCTGCTCGATCGTCTCGCGGCTTCACCAGTGCAGATGCGCGAGAAGGCGAAAGGGTGACCGGCCAGCCGGAACTCGCGATCATTCTGCCGGTCCGCGATGAAGAAGCGGCGCTGGTCCCGGTGCTCGCGGAGTTGCTGCCGCACGCGGCGAAGCATCGCGCTGTGATCGCCGTCGGGCTGAATGATTGCCGCGACCGCTCCCGCGCCGTCGCTGAAAGGCACGGCGTGCTCGTCGGCGAAACGAGCGTGCGCGGTTACGGCCACGGCTGCCTCGCGGCCATCGACGCCGTGCGCGACGCCGGAATCCAGCCCGACGCCTACGTTTTCATGGCCGCGGACGGCGCGCACGATCCCGCGGAACTCCCGCGCCTCCTCACCGCATGGCGCGCCGGTGCGCAGCTCGTGCTCGGGCAGCGCACCAGCACCGCGGCGAACTGGCCCCAACTCGGCTACTCGCGCGCGGCGTTCAATGTCGTGCTCGGCGCGTGGGCCGGTGTGCTCAGCGGGAGATTCTACCGCGACCTCGGGCCCTTCCGCCTCATCGACCGCAGCGTCTTCGAGCGAATCGATGCGCGGGAGACGACATGGGGCTGGACCATCGAGCCGCAAGTCGTGGCGCCGCGGTTCGGCGTGCAGGTCGCAGAGGTGTCGGTGACGGAGAGACCGCGCATCGCCGGCGAACAAAAAGTCACCGGCGTCTCGCTCGCGCACACAATGCGGATCGGTTGGGAAATCGTGCGCGCCGGATGGCGCAGTCGCGTGCGGGAATTGCCCGCACCCTCGCCGGAGCTTGCGGCGCCGGGTCCGCGCGGCGCAAGTTGACCGCCATCCATGTCCCCGCGAAAGCGTCAACGAAGTCGAACTGAGACTTTGCCCCGATTCCTCCCGTTCCTCGTCGCTTGCTCCCTGCTCCTGAGCGGCTGCGCGACGGAACGGAAAACAGCGGACCTCGCCGCGATCTACAACCAACGCACCCAGTCGGCGGATCATCTGCGGAATCCCGTGATTCTCATCCCGGGCATCATGGGCTCGCAACTGCGGGACGCCGAAACCGGCCGGACGATCTGGGGAATTTCGATCTTTCAAAACGCCGACCCGCGCACGGTCGAGGGCGCGCAGGCCCTCGCGCTGCCGATGGCGGAGGGCGTGCCGCTCAGCCGCTTGCGAGACTCGGTGACGGCGTTTGAGGTGCTCGACCGCGTTCAGGTGGGCGGACTTTCGCTGGAGAAAAAAGCGTATCGAAACATTCTCCTCTCCCTCGGAGTCGGCGGCTATCGCGACGAAAGTCTGGGCCGCGGCGGCGCGGTGAACTACGGCTCGGAGCACTTCACCTGCTTCCAGTTTCCCTACGACTGGCGGCGGAGTTGTGCCGATAACGCGGCGGCTCTGAGCCGGTTCATCGCGGAGAAAAAAGCCTACGTCCGCCGCGAGTACGCGCGGCGCTACGGCATCCATCGGGACGTGAAGTTTGATCTCGTCGCGCACTCCATGGGCGGGCTCGTGGCGCGCTACTATCTGATGTACGGGGCTCAGCCGCTGCCCGCTTCCGGCACGCCCGCGCTCACCTGGGCCGGCGCGCGGAACGTGGAAAAACTTGTCGTCGTCGCGACACCAAATGCCGGCTCCATTTCCGCATTGAACACCACGCTCTACGGCTTGCGCCTGGCTCCGTTGTTCGACCGGTTGGAACTTCCCGCGGGGCTCATCGGTACTTACCAAAGCATCTACGAACTGTTCCCGCGCGAGCGCCACGGCTTCGTGCGCGACGATCCCGGTGGAGCGGTGACGGACCTCTTCGACGTGCGCGTTTGGGACGAGCGCGGCTGGGGCCTGCTCGACCGAGGACAGGACCCCGTGCTCGCCCGGATGCTGCCCGGCGTGGCTGATCCCGCCGCCCGCCACCAGATCGCGCGCGACCATGTCCGCAAGTGCCTCGACAACGCGCGCCGCTTCCAGGCCGCCATCGACCGTCCCGTGAGGCTGCCGCGCGGACTCAACCTGAGCCTGGTCGCCGGCGACTCCGAGCCGACGTGGGCCGAGGCCAAGTGGTTTCCGACCGTGCAGAAACTCTGGGTCACAAAATCCACCCCCGGCGATGGAACGGTCACACGAGCGAGCGCGCTGATGGATGAGCATCCCGGCAGTGCCGGCAAACTCCGCGGGCCGATTCCGTGGAAGGGCGTCACGTTCCTTTTCGACGACCACATCGGACTCACGGCGAATCCGATGTTCACCGACAACGTCCTCCACACGCTCCTCGAAGCCCCGTCGCCGCGATGAGCCGAGTGTTGTACGCCGCGTACTTTGCCACCACCGCCGCGCTCTTTTTCTACAGCCTCCAGTGCGTGGTGCTGCTCATCCTCCACGCGCGCGGGCGTCGTCGGCTGCGGGAGGAAAATGCGCGCATCTCCGCGAGCGTTGGCGCGATCGTCGATTGGCCGATGGTCACCACGCAGCTCCCGCTCTTCAACGAAGCGAACGTCGCCGAACGCGTCCTGCGTGCGGCGGTGCAAATGGACTATCCGGCGGGCTGCCACGAGATCCAGGTGCTCGACGATTCCACGGACGAAACGTGCGGCATCGTGGACCGTGTCGCGGCCGAGCTGCGAGCGGATGGCGCGAACATCCGCGTGATGCGACGCGAGCGGCGCGAAGGCTTCAAAGCGGGTGCGCTGCGCGACGGGTTTTCGACCGCCACCGGCACGCTCTGCGCGATCTTCGACGCGGATTTCGTCCCGCCGCCGGACTTCCTCCGGCGAACCGTGCCGGTGTTTCTCGCGCTCCCGCGCGTCGGCTTCGTCCAGGCGCGCTGGTCGCATCTCAATGATCGCGATTCGCCGCTCACCGCCGCGCAGGCCACGGGCATCGATACACACTTTGTGGTCGAGCAAAGTGCGCGCGCGTCGGCGGGCGCGTTCATGAATTTCAACGGCACCTGCGGCGTCTGGCGGAGCGCGGCGATCGAGGCCGCAGGCGGCTGGGAGGACGACACGCTGACCGAGGATCTCGACCTCAGCTACCGCGCCCACCTCGCCGGCTGGGCCGCGCATTATCTGCCGGATCTCGAGGTCCGCGGCGAACTGCCCGCGAGCATGGCCGCGTATCGTCGGCAGCAGTTTCGCTGGGCGAAGGGTTCGATGCAGACGGCGTGCAAGCTTCTGCCGCGGATCATGGCCGCGCCGATCCATCCGGTGCGCAAGATCGGCGCCTTCATCCACCTCACGTATTTCTCCGTGCACCTGCTGCTGCTCATCAACTGCCTGCTCTCCGTGCCCATCCTGCTCTGGTGCCGGGCGCGCCCGCCGGAGCCGTTCTTTTCGATCTTCTGCGTCATCGGCGGAATGCTGCTGCTCGCTCCCGCGGCGATGTATCTCACCGGCTGGTGGGCGCTGCATCGGGAGCATCCGCACCGGCTGCTCACCGTCCCCGCGATCGTGCTCCTCGGCGGCGGGCTTTGCCTTTCCAATGGCTGCGCCGTGATCCTCGCGCTCGCGGGTCGCAAGAGCCCATTTCAACGCACACCGAAGACCGGAGGCACCAGCGAAAAGCTCCGCGCGCCGCGCTCGCTCATGCCCTTCTGCGAAGTCGCCCTCGGGCTCTACGCCGTCGTGGCCCTGTTCATTTTCCTCCGCGACGGCGGATGGTTTCTCGGACCGTTTCTCCTCGTCTATGTCGGCGGACTGCTGTGGCTCGGCGTGCAGGAATTGCGGGAGCGTCGCCATGTGGGTTGAGGCGCTCTGGTCCTCGTTTGGCGGGAAGGTGCTGCTCTCCAGCGCGCTCTTCGTCGCGGGTGCGCTCGCGTGCTGGCGGTGGCCGCACGGCTGGTCGCTCCGCCGGCAGTGGGTGCTGCTACTCGCGCTCGCCATCGTCGCGCGCTCATTTGTCTGGCCGCTGCCGATGTCCGACGATGTGAATCGCTACCTATGGGAAGGCCGCCTCGTGCGCCTCGGCCACAGCCCCTACGCGACCACCGCCGACGCGCCGCAATACTCCGCGCTCCGCGACGCCGGATGGGAAGGCATCAATCACAAAGACAAACTCACCGTCTATCCGCCGCTCGCCGAGCTCACCTTCACCGCGCTCGGCGCGATCACGGATCGGCCGTGGATCTTCAAGCTCGCCTTCACCCTCGCCGATCTCGCGGTGCTCCCCTTTCTCGCCGTGCTCGGCGGCCTCGGGCGCATGCGCTGGCTCGCGCTCTACGCGCTGAATCCCGTGCCCGTGCTGAGCTTCGCCGGCGAGGCGCACTTCGATTCGCTCATGGTCCTCGCGAGCGTCGCCGCCGTGTGGTCGTGGGAACGCGGGCACCGCTGGTGGGCGTGGGCACTGCTCGGCGTCGCGGTGCAGATGAAAGTGGTCGCGGTCTTTCTCGCGTGGCCTTTCTGGGCGCAAGGCGACGCGCGCAGCCGCCGCGGCGTGGCCGTGTTTGCCGCGGCGCTCATTTTGCCCACGCTCCCGTTTGTGCTCACGCTGCCAAATCTGCTGCGCGGCCTCGCGAGCTTCGGCGGAGACACGAGCGGCAATGGCTTTCTCCACTACCTGCTCGAACTCCTCACCCGCTCAAAGGCGATCCCGAGCCTCGCCATGGCGCTGCTCTTCTTCGCCGCCGTCTTCGTCATCGGGAAAAAGATCCGCCCGATGTCGCGCGCTGCGATGCACGTCTTCGGCGCGTTCGTGCTCTGCGCGCCCACGGTCACATTCTGGTATCCCGCGTGGGGCCTGCCCTTCGCGACGCTGCATCCGTGCCCGCCCTTCTGGGTGCTGAGCGCGCTCGATGTGCTCTACTTCGCCGCCGTGTGGGAGCGCGAAATCACCGGCACCTTCGAGCATCCCTGGTGGGCCTACTGGGCGCTGTGGACGCCGGTCTTCCTCACGCTCGCCGTGTGGCTGCGCCGCTCCACCAAAGTGAGTTTAACGTCGGGTAGTTTGTCCCGACCGGGCAGATAGAAATTAGCCGGTGCGGCCGCAGCGAAAGTAGCTTGGGCTTTAGCCCAAAGTCCCAGGCAGTTTGGGCTAAAGCCCAAGCTACTTTCCGGCCGCACCGCGCGTCCGGTTGATGGTAAGAGATGGGACAATTTCCCTGAAGCCTCCGGCTTCGAGAAAGGTCTGGCTTTGAACCGTGGATCAACCTCAAACCAGCGCGCCGCCGCAGCTCGATCCCGCGCCGGCGGTGCAGCCGAAGCAGTGATCCGCGACGCGAATCGAGTACTGCTCAAACGTCTCCGGATCGAGATCCCAAAGCAGCAGCGGCTTCCCGTTGGAAAGCTGCATGCCGAGCTGCTGATTGAAGTCGCAGTCGTACACCTCACCGCGCCAGCCGACCGAAATCGTGTTGCGGCACATCAGGCTCGCGACCGACGCCGGATTGAACGCGGAAACCAGCGTCTCCATGTATTCGTCCAGTTTCCCTTCATGCCGCAGCCACGAGGCGAAGCGCGCGATCGGCATATTGGTGATCGTGTAGAGGCGGTGAAAGTGGACGCCGAAATGCTCCGCGAGCTCGCGCTGGTAATCGGCCTGGAGTTCCGCTTCGTCGCCGGGAAGGAAGGCGCCGACCGGGTTATAGACCAGATGCAGCGGCAATTCCTCACGCACGCCGTAGCCGAGAGAATTGAGGTGCTGCAACGCCTTGATGCTCGCGTCGAACACCCCTTCTCCGCGCTGCGCGTTCACATTCTCCGGCGAGTAGCACGGCATCGACGCGACGATCTCGACGCGGTGGTCGCGCAGGAATTCCGCCAGCCCTTCGTAGCCCGGTTCGAGCAGGATCGTAAGATTGCAGCGGTCGATGATGTGCCGGCCCTGGCGGCTCAGTTCCGCGATGAGCCAGCGGAAATCCGGGATCATCTCCGGCGCGCCACCGGTCAGATCCACGGTCGCGATGTCCGTCGGCGCGAGCCACGCAACGATGCGCTCCACCGTCTCGCGGGTGATGATTTCCTTCCGCTTCGGCCCCGCATTCACATGGCAGTGCATGCACGTCAGGTTGCAAAGCTTCCCCACGTTGATTTGCAGGATCTCCGGACGGTATCGCGTGAGCGCGACGCGGTGTTTGGCGAGGTGGCTTTCGAAGTGGGTCACGCGATTTAGCAGCACTGGCCGGGTTCGCAGCAGGACGCGCTCACTTCGGTCGTGGCGTGATAGTTCGCACCTTTCGTCTCGCGCGGATCGCGCCGCACGTCGCGGCGGCAATCCATCTCCTGCGCGTCTGCCGCCGGCACTTCCTGCGCCGGATCGATGAAGATGAACTGCTCGCGATACGGCGACTGCCCGTAGAGGCGGAAGGTCTTTTCACACACCGCCATCCGGCGTCCGCGGATGAGCCGGTGCCCGTCGTCGTCGAGCACTTCCTGAAACGGCCCCTTGTAAATCACCGCCTGGTTGCGATCCATGCACGGGCCTTGTTTCCCCTTGAACGCCTGCACCGTGATCGAGCGAAACTCCAGCCCCTCGACCGTCTGCCAGGGCGTCTGGTCAAACTTCAGCACTTCGATGCCGTGAAAGCCCGCGTCGGCAAACGCGCGCAGAAACCCTTCCTCCGTCAGCGCGCCGGAGACGCACCCGCTCCAGAGTTCCGCGTCGTGCTGGAGATGCGCGGGCACGTCTTCATCGCTCACGATGTCGGAGATCACCGCGCGACCGCCGTCGCGCAGGACGCGGAAGATTTCCTGGAAGAGCTGCGGCTTCGCGCCGGGCTCCACGAGATTGAGCACGCAGTTCGAGACGACCACATCCACGGAAGCATCGGCCACCAGCGGACGCTCGCGGCGGAGTCGCTGCGCGAGCGCCTCGGCGGCGAGGAAATCATTCGCGCCCGCGACCGGTCGCGCCCGCAGTTCGGCATCGAGCGCATCGAGATCGAGCGCGAGATCCTGGATGCGGCCCTTGCGAAACTCCACGTTGGAAAACCCGATGCGCTCCGCGACCAACGGCGCATTCCGCTGCGCGACCTCCAGCATCGCGTCCGTCATATCCACGCCGATCACCCGCCCTTTCGCACCGACCACCTGCGCCGCGATGAAGCAAATCTTCCCCGTGCCGCTGCCGAGATCGAGCACCGTCTCGCCTGGTTTCAGCCAGCGCGAGGGATCGCCGCAGCCGTAATCTTTCTCAATCACCTCCGTCGGGATGACCGTGAGATACTGCGGATCGTAGTCCACGGGGCAGCACAGCGCGGCTTCGGATTTTCCCGCAGCGCGGGCATAGCGATCACGGACGGCGGATTCTGCGTGGTCTTTCATCGTTAGCTCGTTGAACGGATTGGTTGGTGAAGTGATTGCGGAAAGGTCTGAAACTCCGGGAACAACGCCGCCCGCGCGCGTTGCCAAGACGAAACGTCATCGACGTCTTCGAGCACGTCGAGCAAGGTCACGTTCAGGCTGAGCAAGCGCGCGCGAGAGAGCGTCTCCGGCAGGACTCCGGAGGTGCTCCATGGCATGTTTTCGAAGAGCGAACGGTGCACAGTCTTGGAGGCCAGCAACGTGTAGCCGCCATCGCGGGCGGGCCCGATCACGAGGCTATCCGTCCGGAGTGCGGATTCAGACGCTTCGAAAAACGCCCGCGTCTGCCACGGGCAATCCCCGCCGAGCAGCACCACCGCCTCCGCACCCGCGGCGAAAGCGGTCTCCGACGCGTGGATCATCCGCTCCCCGAGATCGCCAGCGCACTGCGGGCGATAGACGGGACGCGGGCCGAGCCATGAGGACAGCGTGTCCAGTTGGTCGTGCGGAGTGCCATGCACCTCGATCGGCCAGTGAGCGGGAATTTCCGCAAAGACCCGCTCGACCATGAGCCGATAAGCGACACACGCCGACTCCGCGCCAAGATCTTCCGCGAGGCGGGTCTTCACCGATCCCGCGATGGGCGTTTTCAGCATGAAGACGGCAGTCGGCACGGGCGCAAAGGCAAACCGCGTGGTGGAAGGAACACGAGCAATTTTCCACCGACATCC
>JANPHH010000203.1:0-5006 GCA_031424375.1 Chthoniobacter sp.
TCAATGCGCGGGTCTTCGAGTTGACGGAAATAGTGACTCAGGCTGTGGGTGTCGGGCATCCCAAGCTTCTGCCAACCTCGCTATTAAGAGTACATTTATAATATCTATAATCCAGCGCCGATTTTGGCGCGATTGCCCTGCGACCAAACGGCGCAGGCTGCGGACGATCCGCGCGGCTCAAAACGCTCCGGCGGATGGGAGTCTACTGAATGTCGTCACCACCGAGTCCCCGCTCCGGGACCGGCGGGCGCCATTCCCCACCCGTGGACACACGCGCAGACGCCTCTCCCCGGCGGCCCTCCGCGCGGGCGAGCGCTTCCACGCCATTGAGTTCGATCTTGCGCCGAAACTCTTCGGGCAGCCCGCGGCGCTGTTCCTCCGTGTCGATCGGGCCGTCAAAAATCACGCTACCCTGAGGGCTCGTCACGGTGGCAAAACGTTTGCCGTTTTCGTTCCGGATGCGGATCTCGCCGCGGTCGTCTTTGATCACGATGCGGGCCTGCGCGGTATTCCAAGTCGTGACATTGCCATCCTGATCGACCCGAACCGAAGGTGCTCCACCCGGGCGGCTCTCGCGCAGCAGATCGGCCGGGCGCGGCGGCTCGGGCGCACCCTGTGGCGGCTGTGTTTCCGGCGATTTCGGCATCTCCAGTTTCGGAGCCTCGGGTGGAGTGCCGGTGGGATTTTTCTGCCACTCCTGCAGCCGCTTTTGAAACTCCCCCATTTTTTGCTGGAACCCGCGGAACTGCTCCTGGAACCGCCGGGCCTGCTCTTCGCCCCGCCGGGCCGCGTCCCGCGCCATCTCGGGGAGTTGGCGCAGCGGTTCGACTCGCCAGTTGAATTCACCACTGCGACCGCTCGACGCCTTCTCGGGCAGCATGCGCTCTCCGACTTTGACCGTGAGCTTTTGCTCCGCGCCCTTGCGCACCACGGTGATCGCCACGTCCGCATCCTTGCCCGCGGTGCGAACGAGCGCCGCGAGTTGCTCGGGTGCGGCGAGTTGCTGGTCGTTCATCCGCATCAGGATATCGAAACGCTGAATCCCGGCTTTCGCCGCCGGGCTGTCCGGCACGACCTGCTCCACGAGCAGGCCGAACCCCTCGGGCAGATTCAGTTGCGCTCCCATGGCGGCGGGAACGGGGCCGGTCGACACCCCGAGGTAAGGCGTCGGTTTCTGCGGTCGCATGGCCCCGCCGTCGCCTGCGCTTTCGCTGCGCCGCTCACCCCGAAAGCCCTCGCGCGGCGCCGCGGAACTCCGCTCGGCGTCGCGTGGTCCCGCCGGGCCGGCTTCCCCGTCCCGCGGCCCACGCGGTCCGCTGGGCATGCTTGGTTTCCCATCGCGATCACCTTCCCGGTTCCCCGGCTCGCCCTCACGGCGAAAGCGATCGGGCCGCCCGTTCTCGCCGGGTTCCCGGCGGTCACCCTCGGGGCGCGCACCTTCCGGCCGGTCACCGCGAGGGCCGGGCGGGCGCGCACCTTCGGAGGGTGGCAACGGCGGACGGGGTTCGTCCTGAGCAGGGGCAATGGGGACGCCGATCGCGGTGGCGAGGGCGAGGAACAGAGGCAGTTTTGTTTTCATAAAAGGCTATTGAAGTGCGATGGGGGTGAGTCGGATGTCTTCCCTCGGGACGGTGTATTCCATGCGCGCACCGGTGGCCGGGTTGGTCCAGACATGGCTTTCATAGGAGGTGAAACGAACGCGGCGAACCGGCTCGGCTTCGTCCGTGATGAAGAGCCCCTCGTCTTCCGTGGAGACGATCTCGGCGGAGGCGTCGACGTGTTCGAGCAGTTCCGTGACGAAAGGAGAAGCGGGCACCCCGGCGACGGTGGCTCGCGGAGAAAGGTGCTCGACGGTCGCAATGACGGAGGCGGCAGTGCAGGCACCGGCAAGCGCCCAACCCCATCCCTGCCACCAGCGCGGCTTCTCCGTCGGGCCGCGGCGAATGACCGCCGCAGCCGGAACGCGCTCCACCACCGTCACGGCCCGCGCCGCGAGTTCGGCGGCAATCCTTTCCTCGAGATCCCTCGCCGGAGGGCGCGGACGCAAGGTGCGCAGCAGGTTTTCAATTTCCGAGTCGGGCGGGTTCATAATTTTTCAAACTGCGGCGCAGGGCCTCGAGGGCGTAGCGGTGGCGCGAGGCCACGGTGTTGATGGATTCACCGAGGGTTTCGGCGATTTCGGCAAAGGTGAGTTCGCCCCAGATGCGCAACGCAAGCACCTCGCGCTGTTCCGGCGGGAGCGTCTCCATGGCATGCTCGACGAGTTCGGCCGTTTCGCGGCGCTCGACTCCATGATCAAAGTAGGGCTGCCCCTCGCGGAGCAGGTCGGCATCGGGATCGGCCTCACGCCGGGCCCGACGGCCATCGCCCCGGAGGAGATCGAGCGCGGTGGTGCGGACCGTGGAATACAACAGCGGGTAATGTTCGGGCAGCGCATCGGGCTGGCGGCGCCAGAATTTGACGAACGCAGTCTGCACCACATCCTCAGCGTCGGCGATGGAGGGGACCCACTGCCGGGCGAAGAGGAGGAGCTTGGGTGCAAGCTCGCGGTAGCAGAGACGCCAGGGTTCATCGGTGGAGGAATGAGTCATCGAAAAGCGCGTTCGCTGGCTGCTGACGAAACGCCGCGGACCGCGGGTTTTGTTTAACAAACCACCTTCGGCGGCCGGCGCTACGACGAAAGCCCGATCGCACTGAAAATCCGCATGAGTCCCACGGCGGGAACGGGACATGCACTCCTGGCCAAAGCCATGGAAAATCGCCGCAGGGGCGGGCACACCACCTGCTTAATTTGGAGATTGAACCCACCAAAACCATGCCTGAGCTCGCCACCGCCCCCCTTCTCACGCCGCCTGCCGCACGACCCACGGGTCTGCCGATGACCACCCCACCGCCCACGCTGCGGATGCACCCGACACCCGCGGAGGCCGCATCGAAAACCAAAAAGATTCTGCTCCTCGAAGACGATGCCGCCTTTCAGGAAATCATGACTGACTTTCTGACCGAGAGCGGCTTCGAAGTCGTGGCGGTCCAAAACGGCGTCGAAGGCGTCCACAAGGTGCTGGCGAGCGACTTCGAGGTGATCCTCTGCGACATGATGATGCCGACACTGCCGGGGGACATGTTCTTCCGCGCGGTGGAACGCATGCGGCCGCATCTTTGCGATCGCTTCGTCTTCATGACCGGCCATCGCGGCAACGCGAAGGTGAACGACTTTATCGAGAATGTAAGCGGTACGATTCTGACGAAACCATTTCAGGTCGACGACGTGCTCGAACTCATCGCCTTCATTCAGGTGCGGGTTCACCTTCTCGCCGCCTAAACCCAAAAAATTACCATGGCACGTCCACTACGAGTCATGATCGCCGACGATGATCGCGATCTCGCTGAAATACTGGCCGAGTATGTGCGAGAATGCGGTCACGATCCGATCACCATCATCACGGGCGGCGGGCTGGAGGTGATTCGGCGCTACGGCGAATTTCAACCCGACGTGGTCCTGCTCGACATCATGATGCCGAAGTTCAACGGCCTCACCGTCTGCCATGCGCTGCTCAGCCGCGATCCGGGCGCTCAGATCGTCTTCGTCTCGGGCCGGGTGGACAGCACGCATCCTTTCGTCACAGGGGCGGGCGCGGTCGGCTGCCTGGCCAAGCCGATCAATCGCGACGATTTGCGCGATGTGCTCGACCGGCTCCAGCAGGAGTCGCTGGCGGCCTCGTAGCGGGTCGCTACTTCGCGGAACGGACCCGCTCTTTTTTTGCCTCGGCGTCTTCGTTCAACCGCCGAATCTCCCGCCCGAGCTGCTGCTCGATGAGTGGGATCTCGTCGTATTTCCCCTGCGCGGCGGCTTCGGCGATCTTGTCTTTCAGAAAGAGTTCCTGCTCGGCGACCTTCGCTTTGGCGGTGATCTCGATCTCGGCGATCTCGGCCTTCTGCGCATCGGTGAGTTGGGCGGTGGGTGACTGCTTTTCGAGCCGTTCCATGGCGAGTTCGTAGGCGGATTTCATGGGGAATGAGGAGGTTGAGGGTTGAGAGTTGAGGGTTGAGAGGCGATATCACGCGCCCTCCTTCGTTGTCTTCGCCTTTCAACCCTCAACTCTCAACTCTCAACTCACCCCTTGATCCAGCTCCTCAGTACCGACTTCGATGGCACGCTCGTAAATCACGAAGGGCGACCTCCGGTGAGTGCCACGCTCTTCACGGCGATCGCCGAGGTGCAAAAACGCGGCGGCCTGTGGGCGGTCAATACCGGCCGAGAGCTGCACCACATCGTGGAGGGTCTGGCGGAATTCGCTTTCCCGGTGGAGCCGGACTACGTGCTCACCGCGGAGCGCGAGGTCTTCCACCGCAGCCCGGCCGGGAAGTGGCAGGACTACGGCGACTGGAACCAACGCTGTACGGCGGCGCATGACGAACTTTTCAATGTCGCCGGCAAACTGCTCATGGACATCGAGGCCTTTCTCCCCCGCATCCCCGGCACCCAGCGCATCTCCATGGGTGGGCGGCTCATCGGGCTCGTGACCGTGACCGAGGAGGACATGGACAATTTCTGCGACTTCCTCGAACGCGAGCGGCTGCAAGTCCCGGGCTTCGCCTTCATGCGCAACTCGGTCTACCTGCGCTTCTGCCACGAGGACTACAGCAAGGGCTCCGCGCTCGGCGAACTCGCGCGGCTGCTCGGCCTCACGCCGGATGAGATCTTCGCGACCGGCGACCATTTCAACGACATCCCGATGCTCGATGGCCGCTACGCGAAATGGGTGGCCTGCCCGGGGAATGCGGTCGAGGCCGTGCGGGACACGGTGCGGAGGGCCGGCGGTTATTTGGCAAAGGGCGCGTGCAGTGACGGAGTCGTCGAGGCACTGCGCCATTTCGGAGCAGTTGAGAGTTGTGGGGTGTGTTGTTGGGTGGGGGGAAAACCCCGGGGGCGCCCGGAGAAACAAACAACCACCAAAAACCAACCACCCCCCCGGAAGGAACCCGCCCCCCACCACCAAGGGCGC
>JANPHH010000204.1:0-16673 GCA_031424375.1 Chthoniobacter sp.
GTTGCTGAGGGCACTTACTTTCGAAGTGGCTTCCCGTTGGGATGGGTGTCGCCGCGCATATCCGTGATTTGCTTGCTGCACGCTGCCATGAAGGTCGTCACCTTTACGAGATCGAGATGATCTGCCTTTTCCGGACGCAAACAAACGACCACCGCAGAACTTTCTTCGCCATCCTGCTTCTGCTCTCCGTCTGCGTCGGCGAACTGCGGTCGGAGAATTCACTCCAGTCTGCCGCGCTGTCGGAAAGTCCGTGGGAGCATCTGCCGCCGCATCCGCGACTCTTCGCCGATGCGGCACGTTGGGAGTCATTGAAGCAGCGGATCGCAAGCGATGAGGTGTCGCGCCAGATCTTCAGTGTGGTGCGGGATTCTGCGGAGCGCGTTCTCGACCTGCCACCAGTCGCCTACGTGGACACGGGTGCGTTCTGGCATGGGCCGATGCGGCAGGCTCAGGGGCGCATTCTCGCGCTGGCGATGACTTATCGGCTCACGGGTGAGGCGCGGTTTTTGGCGCGGGCGAAAGTGGAGATGCAGACGATGGCGGATTTGCCGAACTGGTATCCGCAGCATTTCCTCGACACGGCTGAGGGCGCACTCGGGATGGCAGTGGGACTCGATTGGCTGCACGACGCGCTCACGCCGGAGGAGCGCGAACATTTTGAAACGGCGATCATTGAGAAGGCGTTGCGCGCTTCATTCGAGGATGAGGAGAAGAAGTCGTGGATCAGCGGGAACAACAACTGGACGGCGGTGTGCCACGGCGGGCTCGTCGTCGCTGCGCTGGCGGTGGCGGAGCGTGAGCCGGTTCTCGCGCGGCGAATCATCGAGCGCGCGCTGAAGAACATGCCGCGCTATGCGCAGCTCTACGCGCCGGCGGGTGCCTATTCCGAGGGGCCGGATTATTGGGCCTACGGCACGACTTTCTATGCGCTGATGGCCGAGGCATTGCGGACGACTTTCGGCACGACGTGCGGACTCGAACGCGCGCCCGGCTTTCTCCAAACCGCCGACTACACGCTGCAAATGACCGCACCCAGCGGGCAACTCTACAACTTCGCGGACAACGGCTCCGGGCTCGGCTATGAACCGATCATGTTCTGGTTCGCGCGCGAGTTGCGGCGCGATGATTTGATTCAACGCGAACGCACGAACCTCAGCACGCTCACCGCCGCCATCGCCTCCGGCACGCCGCGCGATGATGCGAGCCGCATGCTGCCGCTCGCCTTGCTCTGGCGCGATCCCACGCTCACCTCGGCGCAGGCTCCCGAGCGGCCGCTGACGTGGTGGAGTGAAGGTGGCTCGCAGCCGCAGGCCGTGATGCGCTCGGCATGGAATGATCCGCGCGCGACGTTCGTCGGCATCAAGGCCGGACGCGCGGACGATTCGCACGCGCACATGGACATCGGCTCCTTCATCCTCGAAGCCGACGGCGTCCGCTGGGCCGTCGATCTCGGTCGCGAGAGTTATCCGCACGCGCGGGCCAACGGCATTTCCAACACCGATCTCTTTCGCACGACTCAGGACAGCAAACGCTGGAGCATCTTCCGCTGCGGACCGGAGAGCCACAATCTGCTGCGCTTCGACAAAGCTCCGCAGCGCGTGGAGGCCACCGCAGAAATCCGTCCAAGCGAAACCGGCTTCATCGTCGAGCTATCGCCTGTCGTCCGCGACCAAGTCACCAGCGCCCGCCGCCACTTCACGCTCCTTCCCGAACGCACCGTGATCATTCGCGATGAATGGAAGACCGGCGACAAGGCGACCGAAGCCTCCTGGCAATGGCTGACGCAGGCCAACGCCAAAACCGAACCAGACGGCTTTGTGCTGAAACAAGCAGGCGAGTCATTGCACCTGCGCGCCAAGGCATCATCTCCGCTCACCTTCGCCATCGAGGATGTCTCACAGGCGCGGAACAAGTTTGATTCACCGAACCCCGGCTTGAGTCGCCTCATCATCCGCCTCAACACTCCGAGCCGCAGTGATGGTTCGATTTCCGTCACGGCGTCCCCCGAATCCGCAAAGTAGGGCTTCCCAACCATGAACCGACTCATTCTCGCCGCACTCCTCTTCGCCAACATCGCCCGCGCGCAGCTTCCGATCATTCCCGCCCGCCCGGTGGAGGAAACGCGGGTGCCAGTGTTTGCGGCATTCCAGCCGCACGCGGACGAGCAGACGGTGGAACATCCGGTGGTGCTCGCAAATTTCCGGCTGCACCTCGAATACCGGCTGCCGACGGCGGACTCGCGGCTCGCGGTGCGGGCGCATCCTTCGGCGCTCGTGACGCTGCCGGTGGGGAAGGCGGGCGCGTGGCGCGTGCTTGATTTGCAATATGAGCAGGTCGTCAAAAAGGCGGCATCGCTCGTGGCGGAGGTCGATGGAAAGGTCGTCGCGGACGTGCCGGAGATTGCGGGTTCGAAGAAGCCCCAGCTTACCGAACAGGTGACTTTCCCCGATGGCATCGCTGGCGTGCCGACGCATCTCGCGCTGGTCGCGGGCGGCGGCGCGGAGATCCGCGGGGCATGGGTGCAGCCGCTGAGCGACACGCCGCATGCGGAACTGATCACGCATTGGAACGAGGAGACGATGGCGCGCGGCAAGCAGCTCTACACCACGGTCTGCGTCGTCTGTCACGGCACACCCACACAGGAAGGCTCGATCCCCGCCTCGCGGAAGTTTCACAAGGAAGCGCTCAAGAATGGCGGCGATCCGTTCCGGATGTTTCAGACGGTGACGAAAGGCTTCGGCCTCATGCCGCCGCTGCCCGTGCCGGCGGAGGATCGTTATGCGGCGATCCAGTATCTCCGCGACGAAGTGCTGCAGAAGCAGAACCCGAGTCAGCTCTTCGCTGTGGACGCCGCGTATCTCGCCGCGTTGCCGCGCGCGATGCGCACGCTCGCGAAGGCCGCGCCGGTGGATCGCACGCCGTTTTATGTGAAGATGAACTTTGGTCCGGCGCTGCAGTGGACCTATCAGGTGACGCCGGAAAACATCGCCTACAAAGGCATCGCCATTCGCCTCGACGACGGCCCGGGCGGCGTGAGCAAAGGGCGCGCGTGGATGCTCTACGAGCACGACACGATGCGCGTGGCGGCGGCGTGGACCGGCGAGGGCTTTGTGGATTGGAAAGGCATCGCCTTTGACGGCACGCACGGCACGCACACGAGCATCGTCGGCGACGTGGCGTGGGCGAACCCGGTCGGTCCCGGCTGGGCGAATCCGGCGAACGGCTCGTGGGAGGATCCGCGTCCGGCGGATCGAGATGGCAAACGCCACGGGCCGCTGCCGCCCGAGTGGACGCGGTATCGCGGCCTGCACCTGCACGGCGAGCGGGCGGTGCTCAGCTACACCGTCGGTGCGGCGGAGGTGCTGGATTCACCAGCAATGATGAAGAGCGGCAATACGCCCGTCTTCAAACGCATCCTGAACATCGGCCCGACCAAACAGGTGCTCTCGCTGCGGGTCTCACCGGCGAAGGTGCAGACGGCGGTGCGCGGCGATGGCGCGAGCCTGGTCGCGAAGGATGGCTTCACCGTGCTGGAGCTTCCACCGAATGCGAAGGCGCGCGCGCTTTGCCTCTACACCGGGAAGCTTGGCGAGGCGGAACTGCGCTCGCTCGCCGCTGCGGACACGATGTCGCTGGACCTCCCGCCGCTCACTCGCGGCGGGCCACAGCGCTGGGCGGAGACGGTCACGACGCAGGCCGCGCTCGGCACCGGCAGCGGGCCGTTCGTGGTCGATACGCTCACGCTGCCGAATGAGAATCCGTGGCAGAGCATGATGCGCATCGGCGCGTTCGACTTTTTGCCCGATGGTCGCAGCGCTGCGCTCTGCACTTGGAATGGCGACGTGTGGACGGTCACCGGACTCGGCGAGAAACCGTCGGCGCTGACGTGGCGACGGATCGCGAGCGGACTCTTTCAGCCGCTCGGGCTGAAGGTGGTGCGCGGCGATATCTACGTGACGTGCCGCGATCAGCTTGCCGTGCTGCGTGATCGCAATGGCGACGGCGAAACGGACTTCATCGAGTGCTTCAACAACGACGCGCAGGTCACCGAGCACTTCCACGAATTCGCGATGGGACTGCAGACCGATGACGCGGGGAATTTCTACTACGCCAAGTCCGCCTGCCACGCGAAGCCCGCGGTCGTTCCGCAGCACGGCACGCTGCTTCGCGTCAGCGCCGATGGCTCGCGCACCGACATCCTCGCAAATGGCTTCCGCGCGGCGAATGGTGTGTGCCTCAATCCCGACGGTACCTTCTTCGTCACCGATCAGGAAGGGCACTGGACGCCGAAAAACAAAATCAACCGCGTGGTCCCGGACGGCGGCTTCTACGGAAACATGCTCGGCTACAGCGCCGTCACCGACCCGAGCGACAGCGCCTTCCGCCAGCCGATGTGCTGGATGACCAATGCGAAGGATCGCTCGCCCGCCGAGCTGCTCTGGGTGCCGAAGGGCGTGTGGGGCAGCCTCAGCGGCGCGCTCCTAAATACGAGCTACGGCTACGGCCGGCTCTACGTGGTGCCGCATGAATCCGTGGGCGACGTGTGGCAGGGCGGTGTCGTTGAGTTGCCCATCCCCGACTTTCCCACCGGCATCATGCGCGCCCGTTTTCATCCCACCGAAGGTCAGCTCTACACCAGCGGCTGCGCGGTGTGGGCCACGAACTGCCAGACGCCCGGCGGCTTCTACCGCGTGCGCTACAATGGCCAGCCCGCGCATCTGCCGGTAAAAGTGCAGGCGCAGGCGAAGGGCATCGTGCTCACCTTCTCCGAGCCGCTCAATGCCAACGCCGCCGCGGAGGTCGCGCGCTTTCATCTCAAGACGTGGCATTACCGGCGCAGCGAAAAATATGGGTCCGAACATCTCGACGAGAAGCCCTCGAAGATCACGCGCACAGTGCTGCTCGACCCCGCGACGGTCCTCGTGGAAGTGGAAGCCTTCGCGCCGACTCAAAGCTACGAATTGAGCTACGACCTGCTCGATTCCACCGGCGCGGCATTCACTGGCAAGCTGCATGGGACCATCCACGCGCTCACTCCGCTCCGCTGATGTCATGACGATGCTCCCTCGCACCCTTCGCCTTCGGCAGAATTTTCCACCGACACCGCCGCTCGATATTCCGGCTGTGCTCGGTCGAGAGTTCGAAAAGTTGAGGCCAGGAATTCGACCTGGCGCGCGCATCGCCGTCGGCGTCGGCAGCCGCGGAATCAGCCATCTGGCGGAAATCGTGGGCGCCGTGCTCGCGGCGATTCGCAGCGCGGGCGGCGAGCCATTCATCATCCCGGCGATGGGCAGCCACGGCGGCGCGACACCGGAAGGGCAGCGTGAGGTGCTGGCGAGCTATGGCATCACGGAAGCGGCGATGGGCGTGCCGATCCGCGACTCGCTCGAGGTCCGAGAAGTCGGCGCGACGAGCGATGGCGTGCCCGTTTTCTGCAGCACGGAGGCGTTCGCCGCCGATGGCATCGTGCTCGTGAACCGGATCAAACCACACACGGATTTTTTCGGCACGCTCGGCAGCGGGTTGCTGAAGATGTGCGTCATCGGTCTGGGCAAGCGGACCGGCGCGACGGCAATGCATCTCGCGGCCACGCAGCATGGCTACGAGCGGGTGATCCGCGCAATGGCCGCGGTGCTGCTGGAAAATGCACCGGTGCTCGGCGGCATCGCCATTCTTGAAAATCAGTTTCACGACACCGCGCGCCTGCTCGCGATTCCTCGCCACGAAATGGCGACCGCCGAAGACGCACTGCTCGTCGAAGCCCGCGCGCTGATGCCGCTGCTTCCTTTCGACGAGATCGACCTGCTCATCGTCGATCGCATCGGCAAAAACATCAGCGGCGCGGGCATGGACCCGAACGTGATCAACCGCAGCGTCCACGGTTACGACAGTCTGCCGATGCGCGGCGACCGCACCGCGCCGTTCATCCGCCGCATCTTCGTCCGCGGCCTCACGGCCGAGACGCACGGCAACGCCATCGGCATCGGCATGGCCGACGCCACTACAACGCGGCTCGTTCGCGAGATGGATCTGCGCGCCACCACGATCAACTCGCTGACTGCGCTCACGCCGCAGAGCGCGAAGATCCCGATCGCCTTCGAGACCGACCGCGAAGCCATCGAACGCATGCTCGCCTCCCTGCCGCTCACGGACCCGCGCGCGGCCCGGATTGTCCGCATCGCCGACACGCTTTCACTCGCGGAGATGGAAGTCTCGGAACCGCTCTGGAACGGAGCGTCCACGCTCACCGCGCTGAGCGAGCCGCGTGAAGCGGCCTTCGATGCGGAGGGGAATCTGACGCCGGCTTAGCCGGAACGGCGCAGGGGGCGTCGCTCACGGTAAGGAAAGGGGAGCACACGCGCCCTCGCGTGTCGGGTTCGGCGCCCTCGCCGAAGCCCGCTCGGGGCGCGTCGCCAAACAGTGCGTCTCCTCTGCCGGCTACCGATCGGCGGAGGCGCCGATCGGAACACGCGAGGGCGCGTGTGCTCCCCCCTTTCACTGCCATGAGCGACAGTTCAACTGCATCGTTCCGGCTTAGAAATCCCAGCCGCGATTCTCGCGAAGGTGAATCGGCTGCGCTTGACCATGCCGGGGAGAACCGTTACTCCGCTCCGCCTTCGAGGCGTTCCCCTTCCCATGTCTACCAACGGTCGCAAATTCTCCAACTGGCGTCGCCGGGTGGTTGTTTTGGCGGCTCTCGGTTCATCGTTTTTGGCCCCGCAGGCGGAAGCCTGGCCATGGCGGGTCGAACCGCAACCGCTGCTGCACGGGCGGGACGCGATGGTGGCCGATCAGGACTCGCCGCTGGCGTGGGACCAAAGCGGGCTCCGGCTCTGGCATCTCGCAGGTGGAAAGCTCGCGATGGCTTACTGGTCGAACGGTACGTTCAACTTCCGCGGCACCGATTTTGCACCCGATGCCATGGCCGGTCTGCTCGTGGATCCGGCGCTGGGCTTCATCTTCTACGTGGACGCTGAGAGATTCCCGACGGTCATCCGGCGGCTGAAAAAACCCTGGCAGCCGGAACGGATCGGGACCGAAAAAATCTCGCGCCTACTGGCGGTCGACGCCCGGCGGCATGCGATCTTTGCCTACGAGCCCGCGGCCCGCGCCATTCGCCGATACGCTTACGAGCCGAAGAGCCGGCTCTGGACGTCGGAGATCATCGCCGCGGGGCTGGGCCGGGCGGAGGAAGCCGGCGCGTTCGATCCTCTCAGTCGCGTGCTTTACACGTCGCACGAGACGGCGGATGCCACGGTGCCGCGGCATCCTTCCGCGAGCACGGCGACGGATCCCACGGGAGTCGGCCTGTGGAAGCCGTGGCCGCTCGTCGCCACCTCGTGGACGGACACCGGCTGGACCTCGCGGGTGCTGGATGAAACGGGGGTGCCGCAGCAGCCCGCGGTGCGGATGACCGATCGTCGGCTCTTCTATGCGCAACGGGATGAGCCGCAGATTGTGCGGTTTTTTCAGCCAGCGTGGGGGAAGCGGACGGAAGCGTTTGGCAGCGAAACCGGCTGGGCCGGCGCCGACACGTGGGAGGACAAGCCTTACCCGATTCGCAAGCCGGACTATCCGAGTTTCTGGACGGGTGGTTCAGTGGAAACGAACGCGAACTTTCCGTTTCCCTCGGGAGTTGCGCTGCCAGGGCCGATCACAATTGTGCCTTTCTATCAGCCGATCTGGACGGATACGGCGTTTCCGCCGCGGCTGGCGCGATTCCGTGCGGTGGTCAATGGGACGCAGAGCCGCCTAGTGCAACATCGCCTGTGGGTGAACGGCGAAACGCTCCGAACGCAAACCGGGCAGCAGCTCGCCGGCTATCTTTACCGCGGAGCGAATGGGGTGTTCGCGCTGCGAGGGCAATCCAGCTCGTATGAGTGGATCCCGGCGACGTCGTATCCGCAGCTCCCGGCGAGCTTCAACCCCGCTAATCCGCCGGCCGATTTTGCCAATCTCGCAAGCCCGACGGTCTCGTTCTTCGCGTTGAAAATGGCCACCACACTGCCGGTCGACACCAGCACCGACCGACTTGATGGCACCCGTGACATCCCGACCGACGCGACCGTCAACGCCCAATCCCCGTGGGCAGCGCCCTATGTCCGGCCGCCCGCGTCCGTGAAATCCAGCAACTTCGGCCACAATTACATCTCCCGTGCGCTGAACCAGACCGGCGGGCGATTTCAGCGCTACGATAGAGCGGCGACCGGACTCGCAGCGTCGTCGCAACTGGCCGTGGATGCTCCGACCGGGGCCTCTTTTTACACGCAGGCACCCGCGCCGACGAAACCCTCGGTAACGATCTTCGGCGCGACCTACGACGTCGTGGCGCCCGCCGATTTCGGCGCCAACCCGCTTTCCGCCTTCGGTCGCTCGTCCGAGGGAAAGTACGTCTCCCCGCGCCATCCGGTCTGGATCGTTTTCGTTTACTGAAGGAATTCACCGGTCCCCGCAAATCCTGTCATCTTCGCCTAGCGATGAGCGGGCGGCCGCGGGGATTTTCCGGGTGTGATCGGCAGCGCGCGGTTGAGCCGCGTGTTCGAGATGGTCGAAGGGGATGATCTCCAGTTTTTTAGCGGAGGCCCGCCGGCAGAGATGCGTGAGGTCCTTCGACTCCGCGCCGCACCGCACGCCCCAGTGCCACCTTTCCCCTACCGCTCCCACGCGGCGCTCCGCTCAGGATGACACTGTTTTTTTTGGGCGCGCTGGCGCGCGTGGTCCTTCGAGCGCGCCACCGCTTCCGCTATCCCACCGGCACGTCATGATACTCCAGCGCCCATTCGCGCATGAAGCGGACGCGCTCGGGGCGGATGCGGTAGACGATCAGCTCGGGGTTCTCGAGGCTGCCGAGATAGCGGCGCAGCAGCGGATTCGACTCCCAGATTTGCTCCAGCTTTGGCCGATCGGTGAGCACTTCGGCGATGCCGGTGATGCGGACCTGATCGTGCGTGTCGTCGAGGTAGCACAGCTCGACGCGAGGGTTCGCGGCGAGTTCGCGCGTTTTGCCGTAGCTGCGGAGATTCGCGACGTAGATCGTGAAACCCTCGACAAGCACGGGAGAGACGGGACGCACGCGCGGCTGGTCGCCGTCCACGGTGGCGAGTTGGGGGAATTTTGCGCGCGCGATCGTGGCGGCGGCGAGGGCGGGGAGTTCGGCGGGGTCGATGGGCTTTGGGGCGGCCATGCGGCAAACGTGGCCGGAAGCCGCGCGGCGGACAACCTTCGCGATTGCCGGGCGCGCGGTGAAGGGGCATTGAGCGGGGCATGCGCCTGCTCGTGCTCGCACTCCTCGTCGCCGTTCTGCTCGCCATCCCGTTCCTCATTTTCGGGGCGGAATTCGAGGCGTGGTTCACCGGCGACGCGGCGATCGAGCGGCTGCGCGGCTGCGGTGCGTGGGCCTGGGCGGCAATCATCGGTCTGCTCGCCGCAGACCTCGTCCTGCCGCTGCCGGGCACGGCTGTGATGTCGGCGGGGGGCTTCATTTACGGCGCCCTCCTCGGCGGCACGATCGCGGCGGTGGGTTCCTTTCTCTCCGGCCTCATCGCCTATGCGCTGTGCCGCCGCTTCGGCCACGGAATCGCGGAGCGCCTCGCCGGAAAGGACGATCTCGTGCGGGGCGAAGCGCTGTTCCGTTCCCGTGGGCCGTGGCTCGTCGCGCTCTCGCGCGCGCTGCCGTTGCTGCCGGAAGTCATCGCGTGCCTCGCGGGTCTCACCCGCATGCCGCTGCGCTCGTTCGTCATCTCGCTGGCCTGCGGCTGCGTGCCGGTGGGATTCATCTTCGCGGCGATCGGCGCGGCGGGGCAGGAGCGGCCCGGCCTCGCGCTCGCGCTGAGCATCGCGGTCCCGGCGATTCTGTGGGCCGGTGCACACGCGTGGCTGCACCTCGGAAAGGAAACCACGAAGGGCGCGGAGTAGACGAATTCCGATCTGCCCTTTTCGTGCCCTTTCGTGTCTTTCGTGGACTCACTCCCCTTCTCCCGTGAAACTCCTCATCGCCGCCTTCCTCGCCGCCACGCTCACGCTTCCCGCCGCCGAACCCGCCGCGCAATGGTGGAAAGGCAACCTGCACACGCATTCGATGTGGAGTGATGGCGACGACTTCCCGGAGATGATCGCCGATTGGTACAAGGCGCACGACTACCACTTCCTCGCGCTCACCGATCACAATGTGCTCTCCGATTCCGAGCGCTGGATCTCAGTGGTGAAGAGCAAGGGTGGCGAGGCGGCGCTGGCGAAATACGTGACGCGCTTCGGCGAAGCGTGGGTGGAGCGGCGACCTTCGGAAACCGGCGGGCAGGTGCGGCTGAAGATGCTCGGAGAATTTCGCGGGAAGCTCGAGGAACCGGGCCGCTTCCTCATGATCCAGAGCGAGGAGATCACGGCGAAGAATGTGCACATCAACGCGACGAACATCCGCGAAGTGATCCTCCCGTATTCCGGCCCGGCAGTGGAAACCAGCGAGAGCATCGTGGCCTCGATGCGCCGCACGGTGGGGCTGGTGCTCGAGCAGCGGAAGCGGCTCGGCGTGCCGATGTTTCCGCACATCAATCACCCGAACTTCAAATGGGCGATCACCGCCGAGGAGCTGCTGCAGGTCGAAGGCGAGCGGTTCTTCGAGGTCTACAACGGCCACCCGCTCGTGCACAACGAAGGCGACGAATTGCACGCCGGCGCCGAGCGCGTCTGGGACATCCTGCTCACCGAGCGCGCGGCGAAGGGCGGCGAGCCGTTCTACGGACTCGGCACGGACGATTCGCACCACTACCACGGCGAGCCGAAGAAAGACTCGCACCCGGGCCGCGGCTGGGTCGTGGTCCGCGCCCCGCAGCTCACGCCGGAGGCGATCGTCGCGGCGATGGAAGCGGGAGATTTTTACGCATCGTCGGGCGTCAGCTTGAAGGATGTGCGGCGGAGCGCGGAAGGGCTGGCGGTGGAGGTCGCGCCGGTGGATGGCGTGACGTTTACGATCGAGTTCATCGGAACCCGCCGCGGCTACGACCGCACCAGCAAGCCGGTGACGGACGACGCGGGTACCATCCTCCGCGCGACGCAGCGTTATAGCAAAGACCTCGGCGCCGTGCTCGCCACGCAGACGGGGAATAGCGCCGTCTACAAATTCCGCGGCGATGAACTCTACGTCCGCGCTCGCATCACTTCGTCGAAGCTGAAACTCGATCCGCCGACTCCGGGCGAATTTGAACGCGCCTGGACGCAGCCCCATTTCCCTGCGGCAAAAAAATGAAACCAGCCACCCAACGTCGGGGTTTCTTTCTCTTCTTCCTTTTCCTCGACTTCATCTTTTTCTTTGTGGGCAGCAGAAAGGGAAAAAGATGAAGATGAAGAAAAAGACGGAGAGACGCGCCAGCTTTGTTCTCGCCCTCCTCCTCTCGACCCTCACCTCCCTGCACGCTGTGGACATCATCGGTCACCGCGGCGCTTCGCACGATGCGCCGGAAAACACCCTCGCTTCCTTTCGCCTCGCCTTTGAGCAAAAGGCCGACGCCGCCGAACTCGACATCCACCTGACCAAAGACGGCCAGGCCGTGGTGATCCACGATGCGAATCCAAAACGCACCACCGGCACCGCGGGCGTGGTGAAAGACATGACCCTCGCCGAGCTGCGCGCGCTCGATGCGGGTGCATGGAAAGGCGAACGCTGGCGGGGTGAGAAGCTGCCGACGCTGGCCGAAGCGCTCGCGACGATTCCCGACGACCGACGCCTCTTCATCGAGATCAAATGCGGCCCCGAGATCCTGCCCGAGCTGGCCCGCGTGGCGCACGCCTCCGGCAAAAAGCCGGCGCAGATGCCGATCATCAGCTTCAACTACGAAGCCGTGAAACAGGCCAAGGCGCTGCTGCCCGCCCACGAGGTCAGCTTTCTCGCCGCGGCGAAGGCCGACAAAAAGACCGGCCAACCGCCGTCGATCGACGAACTCATCGCCAGAACCAAGGCCGCAAAACTCGACGGCCTCGATCTCGACTACCGATTCCCCATCGATGAGGCGGTCGTCGGCAAAGTCCACTCAGCCGGATTGAAGCTCTACGTCTGGACGGTGAACGACGCAGCCATCGCGAAGCGGTTCGCCGCCGCGGGAGTCGATGGCATCACGACCGACCGGCCCGGCGCGCTGCGCGAGGAACTGCGGTAGCAGAGGGGTCGTCGGTCCTTTCCCTGAGTTTCCCGTTTGCCGTTCTGGCACCGTGTGTGCTGAATTTGCGCGAAACCGCGCCCCGGCGCGGTTCGACGACGCGTGATCTACTCTTTCATCTTCCTCGCCTTCGGCTTCTGCGTCGCCGTGCTCTGCACGCCGTGGGTCATTCGGCTGTCTCATCAGGGCATCGGCCTCGACCACGGGAATATCCCGCGGAAAAAGCAGACCACGCCCATCCCGCGCCTCGGCGGTCTGCCGCTCATGCTCGCCATGACGCTCGCGCTCGTCGCCATCCTCGCCCTGCAGCACGAATCTTCGCCGCACTGGTTCGCCCTGCTCCTGGGCAGTGCCATGATGTACGGGCTGGGAATGTGGGATGATCTCCGGCCGCTCGGAGCCAAGGTGAAGCTCATCGGCCAAATCCTCACCGCCTGCACCGTCTACGCGCTCGGCCTGAGCATCGAACGCTTTTCGTATCCTGGCGCGGGCGGTGTCCTCGAACTCGGGGCCTGGAGCCTGCCCGTCACCGTCTTCTGGCTCATCGCCGTGCCAAACATCGTCAACCTCATCGACGGCTTCGATGGACTCGCCGGCGGGCTCGGCCTCTGCATGGCGGTCACGCTCGGCATCGTCGGCCTGCATAATGAGCAAGTCGCCGTCGCCTGCTACGCCTTCACCATGGCGGGCGCGCTGCTCGGCTTCCTCGTCTTCAATTTTCCTCCCGCGAAAATCTACCTCGGCGATGGCGGTGCCTATCTCATCGGCTTTACGATCGCCGCGCTCTCGCTCACCAGCTCGAATAAAGGCTCCGTCGCCGCCGTGCTCTTCGTCACGCTGGTCGCGCTCGGCGTGCCGATCCTCGACACCACCTTCGCCCTGCTCCGCCGCGGCCTGCGCGGCTATCCGCTCTTCCACGCCGACGACGAACACTTTCACCACCGGCTGGAAAATCTCGGCTTCTCCAAGCGCCGCATCCTCATCGGCCTCTACGGGATCTGCGTCACGCTCAGCCTCGTCGGCCTGAGCATCATCTGGAGCCAGGGCCGCACGTTGCCCATCGGCATCTGCCTGCTCTTCATCCTCGTCCTTTTCATCCTGCGTTACTTTCACCTCGTGAATACGTGGGACGACTTCCGCAAGAAGCTCGACCGCGTGGTCGGCCGCCGGCGCGAGGTGCAATACGCGCTGCTCCAGGCGCAGGTGCTCGAGATCGAACTCGAGCGTTGCGCGTCGCCGCAGGAATTCTGGCCCGTCTTTCAGCACACCATGCGGCGCGTCGGCTTCATCGATCCCACGGCGGAAGTTTCCTACATCAAGGTCCGCAGCAGCGGCAGCAGCTCGCTCGTCCTGCACGCGCCTCAGCACGGGGGCAACGAGGGCGAATGGCAGCGCATGGCTGACTGCTTTCGCCCCGTTTACATGAAAGCCCTCCAGAAATGGCCGGAGTAAAGGAACGCCCGCAGCCGCGCCCCCAGCGGCGCCTCCGTCGTCTCGCCACCGGCACGCGGGTCGCGCTGATTCTTTTTTCCGTCCTCGTCGTCCTCGGTCCGCTCGCCTTTGGCGCCGTCGATCGCATCACGCAGATCGTCCTCCTCGCGGTGTTCTCGGTCGCACTCTACCTGCGCCCGCCGGTGGTTCATCCGCTCAGTCGCTGGGGAAATCGGCTCGCCGTTGCGCTGCTGCTCGCGCTCGTGGTGAAGGAGTTCGCGCCGGCTGCGTGGTTTGGTTCCGCGCATTGGCGGCGGATCCTCGTGGGCGACTTTCACCTCGGGCTGCCCTGGACGCACAATCCCGAACCCGCCCGCGCCCTCGATGGCATGCTCGCCTGGATCGCTGCGGGTCTGTGGTTTGCCTGGGTCCGCACCCTCGGTTCGGATCGCGACTGCCGCCCCGTCCTCGCCTGGTCGCTCCTCGCCTCCGGCGCCATCGTCACCGGGGTCGCCTTTTGCACCCGCGGCCTCGATCCCCACGCCATCTACGGCCTGCGTTACACTCAGGGCTGGACCGGATTCGGACCGTTCCCCAATCGCAACCACACCGGCGACTTCCTCGCCATGGCGTTCGTCCTCGGCTGTGGCATCGCCACCTGGGTCGGCGCCCACCGACGCATGCCCGCCGTCGTCGCCGGGGTTTTCCTCTCGCTCGTCTGCCTCGCGGGGCTGCTCACCACGCAATCCCGCGGCGGGCTCGTGGCCATGGGAGCGGGCCTCGCGGTCTATCTCGCGCTCGTGTTTCTGAAAGTGCGCGACCGCCGGGTGATCATCGCAGCCCTCGCCGGCGCGGCCACGCTCGCATCCGTCACCGTGCTCTTCGGCTCCGCCGTGCTCGACCGCTTTCAATCCGCCGAGGGAGGCGCCGTCTCGAATCTCCTGCGGTTAAAAATCTGGAAGGACACGGCCGGCATGTGGCTCGACGCGCCGCTCTTCGGCCACGGCCTCCGCACCTTCCCGCAAATCATCGGCCTCTACCAGACGGTGCGCCTCGAGGAGCAGGTCATCCAGCATCCGGAGAGCAGTTGGCTCCAGTGGCTCGCCGAACTCGGCGCCATCCCGGTGCTGCTCGGTGTCGCCGGCGCGATCATCTTCCTCCATCGGCAGTTGCACGAGGCCTTCAAAAGCAATCGCGGATTCTACCTCCGCGCCGGGGCCTTCGGCGCAGCCGCCGTCCTCGTGTTTCACTCCGCCATCGATGTCCCCGCCCACCGCTGGGGCACGCTCGCCTTCGCGCTCGCCGCGGTCGCCCTCGCCAGCCCGCTGCACGTCGAATCGCATCTCCCGACCACCGGCCGGCGCAGCGCACTGCTCGCCGCCGGCATCGCCATTTTCTGGGCGCTGCCCTTCGCCTTCGACTGGCCGGCGTGGGCGCCCGCCAGCGTCGCCCGCGTCCTCGACCGCGCGAATATTCCCGGCAGCGAGACACCTCTCGCGGAGATCGAACGCGCCTCCCGCTACCTCCCGCTCGACGCCCAGCTCCACCAGACGCTCGGCGAGCGGCAGGTCCGCATCGTCGGCCGCACCTCACCCACCGTGTGGCAGCGCCAGTATGGCCTCGCCGCCGCGCTCACCCCAGGCTCCTGGCACCTCATCGCGGCGCAGGCGCGCTCCGTCGCGGCCATCTCTCCCGGCCTCTCCATCGGCTACTGGCAGCAGGCACTGGAACGCTGCGATCTGCACCGCGAGGACGTCTTCAGCCTCGGAGTGCGCGAGACGCTGTCCTTCCCCTCCGCCCCGCTGCTCTGGGGCAACTACGTCGAGCAACATCCCGAGCTCCTCCTTCCCTACGCCCAGGCCCTGCCCGACGAACAAGGCCGCTACTACTACTCCCTCTGGTGGGAAAACCGCGCGCTCACCGCCGACCTCACCACCTCCGAACTCGAGATCTTTCATCGCAACGTCACCCGCTGGGGCAACCGCACTCAATTCGACGAATGGATGCGCATCCACGCCGCCTGGGAAGTCCGCGACTACCGCTTCTGGGCCAGTCTCCTCCACCAGTGGGGCGACACCCGCCGCGCCTTCGATATCCTCGCCGCCCGCCTGCCCGAGCCCGAGTTTCCCGCCGAGCCACCGAAAGCTCCCCGCAGCGACCTCGAAATGAAGTGGCGCATCACCCCGCGAAACGTGGTCAACGCGCAGCAACTCGCGCACATCCGCCAGATCGAGAGCGAGACGGTGCAGAGCGACGAACTGATCCTCGCCGTCGCCGCGCGCGACTACGCTCCGCCGTGGTTCACGATCAAGGCCGCCCACATCCTCGCCCGCATGGGCCGGCATGGGGAGGCGATCCCGCTGCTGCTCCGCGCCGCAGGGAAGAAGTGAGGGGTGGAATGACGAATGACGAAACAACCGCACGGGTGAGCCGAACCGTGGAGCGCTTCGTTTCGTCATTCGTCATGGGGCTATTCAGTCATTCATTCGTCATTCGAATTTCGTCATTCGTCATTCCCACCCTCCCTCGGGTTTGACGCTCCCACCACCCTCCCGCATAGTCCGGGGAAATGGATCAGGCCATTCGCGAACGCATCTACGCCTACATCGCCGACAAGGGTCTGCGGAAGACGACGCAGCGTGATGCCATCATCCAGGCCGCCTTTAGCACCACCGAGCATTACACCGCCGAGGAGCTGCTCCTCATGGCCCGCAAGGTCGATCCATCCGTCTCCCGCGCCACCGTCTACCGCACCCTCCCGCTGCTCGTGGAGTGCGGCGTCCTCAAGGAAATGGACTTCGGCAAGGACTACAAATTCTACGATCCGAACTACGCCGATCATCCCCATCACAGCCATCTTATCTGCGGGGATTGCGACAAAATCGTTGAGTTTGATGACGAAAAGTTGGAAAAGCTCGAATGCGAGATTACCGAAAAACTTGGTTTTAGCATCAAGTCTCAGCGTCTCCAGATCACAGGCACTTGCGAGGAGATGAAACGTTCGGGTTAATGCAAAAATAAGAGTCACTAAGCAGAGCCTCCGATTCGTGGCGCTCGCCCTATTATATTTGCCCTTGTCGCTTCTCATGTTAT
>JANPHH010000205.1:0-6334 GCA_031424375.1 Chthoniobacter sp.
CACGCCGGCGGTCATGGTCACGGAAATTTCCGCGACCTCGGCGACGATGGTTCCGAAGGCCTGCACCACGGCGATGCCGTGGGCGCGTCCGGCGGGCGGAGCCGTGGTCCAGTTTCCGAGCGCAGCGGCCGCATTCAGCACCGCGAGCGTGCGCGCGGCGAGCGGGTCGGTGCTCGTGGCGAGGAGTTGCTGGCGGAAGGTGAGCGGATCGATGCCGGCAGCTTGCGCGGCTTCATCGATCGCGCTTTCGACGGCGAAGCCATTGATCGAATAGCCGACCGAGCGCCAGTAACCCACGGGAATCGGCGACGGATGCGCGACGTAGTCCACGAGGCGACTCCCGAATTTGTAAGGCAGCACGCGTCCTCCTTCCGTCGCATTGGAATCACCGGTGGCGCCGAGCACACGTCCCCGCTGCGCATTGATCGACGGTGAGATGCTGCGGTTTGCCCACGCGGTGATGTTCCCAGCCGCGTCGAGTCCGATCTTAATCCGCGATACCGCCATCGGACGGTATTGGTCGCGGGTCATGTCTTCCGAGCGTGGCCAGGTGAGCTTCACCGGGCGCCCGATCGTCATCGCGGTGGTGATGGCCTGCGTGATGTAGTCCTGCTCGAACTTTCTCCCGAGACCGCCGCCCATGAGCATCGGATAAACGGTGATCGCGGTCTTTGGCAGGCCCGTCAGGGTGGACACGGTGGTGAGGACGGAACTCGGTGCCTGAGTGGGAGCCCAAATTTCGCAGGCAGTGAACGGGGCCGTGGCCGGGGTCATCCGCACGGTGCAGTTCAGCACCTCCATGCAGGCGTGCGGCAGGTAGGGCAGCGAGTAGGTGCTCTCGACGATCTGCGCGGCGCTGGCGAAAGCAGCGTCCACGTCACCCACTTTTTCGGCGATGTACGGCGCGCCGCGACCGAGCAGATTCATGGCCTGGGATTTGAAGACGGTGCTGTCGAGCAGCGCAGCATCCGCCGGCGTATTCCAGATGCTGCTGCTGACACTCTTCATCGTCTCCATCAGTCCCCACGTATTCGCGCCGGGGAGCCACGAGACGAGCGCGATGGCGTTGTTCACCGGGTTCGTGGCGGTGGCACCGAGCGGCACCACGGCGCTCGCGCCGGAGGGCACGGGCGGGGTGGTTTTCAGCGTGCCACCCATCACTGGCGCGTGCTTCACGATGGCGAGCGCCATGCCGTCCACGACGACGTCGAGACCATACTTCGCGCTGCCATTCACCTTCCCGGCGAGATCGGCCCGCGCGGCGGGCGTGCCGATGATGCGATAACTCGCAGCCGGCGTGAGCGTCGGCGCCGCGGGGACCGGCAGCGTCGCGGCGAGCGGCGCGAGCTGGCCGTAGGTGAGCACTTCATTGGTGACGAGATTCTTCACCGTGCCATCCACCGCCAGACAGTTCGTGATCGCCACACTCCAGGTCTGCGCGGCAGCACTGACGAGCATTTCGCGCGCAGTCGCACCGGCTTTCAGGAAAGTGGGCAGCCGCGACCGGATGCCGCCGCTGCCCGCGGAGAGCCACGACGCGATCGCGGGAAGCGGTTCCACCTTCACCATCTCCCACTTGACCTTCAACTCCTCCGCCGCGCCCATCGCGAGCCCGGTGTAGATGCCCTGCCCCATCTCGCCGCCGCCGACGAGGATGGTGATCGACTCATCTGCGCCGATGCGGATGTAAGCCGTCCCCGTGGCATTTGCCGGAAGCGAAGTATCCGCGAGCGCGCGGTTGGTCGTCGCCGGCAGCGTCATGGCGAGCAGAAAGCCACCCGTTACTTTCAGGAACTGCCGACGGTCCACCGCCGTCGCATTGGAAATTGTCGAGTCGATCATGGGATGCTCCGGTGACTAGACAGCGGTGGAAGCGCGGTTGATCGCCGCCTTCACCCGCTGATAGGTGCCGCACACGCAGACGTTCTGCATCTCGCCGTTGATATCGCCGCTGGACGGATGCCGCTGATTGATGAACAACCCTGCCGCCTGCATGAGCATCCCGGACTGGCAATAGCCGCACTGCGGCACCTGTTCAGCAATCCACGCCTCCTGAATTTTCTGCCCCATCCCTTTCGCCCCGGGAGGATCGGAAGCGAGTCGAAAACTCGCGAGTCCTTCGATCGTGGTAATGGTCTTTCCCGCAGCGGACCCGACGGTGACGTCGCAGGACTTATCGGCCTGGCCGTTGATGAGAACGGTGCAGGCCCAGCAGACGGAAATGCCGCAGCCGTATTTCGTCCCGGTGAGATGGAGAATATCGCGCAGGGCCCAGAGGAGCGGAGTGTCCGAGGGGACATCGACCTGATAAGTCTGGCCGTTAATGTTTAGGGAGAACATAGATTTGATGTCGGGCTATCTGAGCATGAGGTCGGTGCGGGAATCGTCGGTGCTAGGCCGCAGGTTCGCCACCCGATCAATGATCTCTCGCAGCATGGCTTTCAGGTGGCGGTGCTTGATCGACATGTTTCTAGACTTCAACGGTTTGCTTTGAAGAAACGCGCTTCCCTGCCGGAGCTAACGGCAACCTCACGAGCGCAGTGGTTCGGTTACCGGGCTCCGGGCATAGCTCGATGCTGCCGCCGTGGGCCTGCACAATCCATTGTGCGATGGTCAGGCCGAGACCGCAGCCTTCCACTTTTCCCATCGCATTTTCCCCGCGCACGAAACGGCCGAAGAGTCGCTGCGGGCTCTCCGCGCTGGGGCCGCTGCCATCATTCGTGATCCGCAATTCGGCGGCTCCGTCCGGCTCGCGGAGGGAGATATGGATCTCCCCGGAGGGCCGATTATACTTCACTGCGTTGTCCGCGAGAATGAGCAGCAATTGCCGCAACCGGTGACGATCGCCGTTCACTGGCGCAGGGGCGCACGCGTCGAGCGTGACTCGCAGGGACTGGGGGCGCGCAAGGATCAGCGCGTCATCAAAAGCCTCCTCCACGAGTTCACCGAGGGAAACTCGTTCGTGCTCCAGTTTTACGATCCCCGCATCCGCCTTGGTCAGCAGCGTCAGCGAATCCACGATCTTGGCCAGGCGCTGTACTTCATTGAGCTGACTCTCAATCCATTCGCTCTGCCCTCCGCCCAGCGACCCGTTTTCCCGCAGTGCGGTTTCCAGTTGCGCCCGCATCACGGTCAGCGGCGTCTTGAGTTCGTGAGAAGCATGAAGCGTGAACTCACGGATCTGCTGAAACGACGCGTCCAACCGCGCTGTCATTGAGTCAAACACCCCGGCCAGGGTATCCACTTCGTCATCGTTCATGCTCCGCGGCAGCGGCAGGCGCAGATTATTCGACTCAATCTTCTCCGCTGCCTGCGTAAGTGCGCGCAGCGGCGCGAGCGCGCGGCGGGTCCACCACCAACCGAACCCGAGCAAAACGGGAATGAAGCCAAGAAAACAGACGGTGGAGAACTCGGCGGCCGTGTCCTTGTGAATGTCGCTAACGCCGCGCGCCGCGAACGCCTCCGCCTCTTCCACAAACTCGTGATGCCACAGCCAGACCAGCAGTAAGACGCACAGCGAGGCCATGATCGCATACCCGATTCCGAGTCGCTTGGTAATCGTCATGCCGCCTCCTTCATTACATAACCTTCGCCGCGCACGCTGTGCAGCAACTTCACCGCGCCGCCCCCATCAATCTTCTCTCGCAGCCTGCTGATATAGACATCCACAAGGTTCGAGCCGGGGTCGAAGTGATAGTCCCACACTTTCTCCAGAATCATCATCCGACTGCACACGCGACCCGCCGAGCGCATGAGAAACTCCAGCAACCGATACTCGCGCGTCGTGAGCTCGATCTTGCGACTGCCGCGATGCGCAAACCGCGTGATCGTGTCGAGCGTCAGGTCACCGACATGGAGCGTGGGCGATTTCACGTCGCCGCCGCGCCGGGCGAGCGCCCGCACGCGGGCCGTGAGTTCCTCGAGCGCGAATGGCTTCGGCAGGTAATCTTCGGCACCCGCATTGAGTCCTTCGACGCGCTCGTTGACCTCTCCGCGCGCGGAGAGCAACAGGACCGGGGTCTGATTTCCCTTCGCGCGCATCTGGCGCAGCACGCTCAGGCCGTCGCGCCCGATGAGCATGATGTCGAGCACGACCCCATCGAACGGCGTGATCTCAATGGCCGCGAGCGCATCATCACCATCGTGCATCACATCCACGGCAAAGCCTTCTCCCTTCAAGGCTTTCGCAATAAAGGCGGCTGTTTTCTTGTCGTCTTCGACTACGAGAATGTGCACGAGTGCAGTTTCGATGGATGTGTCAGTGCCACAAGGTTCAATTTGGAAAGTGGGGCTGATCATGGATGAGCGAGGCGAACGAGACGGCCTCCTTTCGGCGGCGAAAGATTGACCTGAATTTGACTGCCGCTCGCGAACGAAGCGCAGATGCGTTTGGAGGCAGAATGGTGCGGCGTCACCGACAAACACCACGCCGAAACCAAACGGCAGACCCACGACGGGCAGGTGATTGATTGCGAGTGGAGATCGGGATTCACACTGATACTTTCGGGCAGGCGCGTGAACCATGCATGAAGCTATGATGAAGAAATCGTAATCTTTGCTCGCTGCTTGCCGTAGATCCGGCCGCAGAAACGAAAACAGGAGGACCGCCGGGCGATCCCCCTGTCTCGGGGGTGGAGGTGATTAGTAGGCGAAGATATCCATCGCGCCGCCGTTCCAGACTCCGACCCCGCGCTGGAAGCTCGGGAAGATGGCGCCCGTGTAGCTGCGATGGAGCCCGCCGTCATCGAACCAGCCGGTAATCAACCCGGTGGACTTGTTGATGTTCAGCGCCACGAGCGCCGGGATGACGCCGCTGCTGTCGGTGGCGCGACTGGCTGCGGAGAGCGTCATGTCGTAGCCGACGATGAGTGAGCGCGGTCCGGCGAGAGCCCACACGGCGAGGTTCGGGGACAAGGTGAGATCCACCGGGAGCACGGGCACGTTCTTCGCGGGAACGATCCATGGTTCCGCAAAAAAGGAGCCATTCAAGACGCCGGGAATCGAACTCGCTACCGCGAGGCCGGTGCTCACGAAGGTGCCTGCTGCGGTGGACACGATCTCCGCAGATCCCGCGGCCCGCGGATTGGTGGTCGCGACTCCGAAGAGCGGGAAGCCTGACGCCGTCAGCCATGAAGAGGAGCTGAACGCTTTGCCGTTCGAGAGCTTACCGGTGATGACGACTGCTCCATCGGGGCCGATCGTCATTCCGCCGACCTCACTCGGATACGGCGGACGGAGACGCGATGCGGCTCCGATCATCTGCACGTAGCGACCGGCGCTCGGCGCGGGATTCGTCGCTGAAAACGGGCAGGGCGCAGCGATGCCGCTGGCGATCACGGTGCCATTCGCGATGGCGGCATTGAATCCGAGCACAACATCCGCCTGCAGGCTGAGCAGCAAAGGAGCCGGTGTCGGGCGACCGGTGCGCGGAATGGAAACATCGGCATGGCCTGCGGCGTCTAACTGCGCCGTGAATGGGTAACTGGCTGCCGCGAAGTCCACCTTGCCTGAGATGGCACTGGTCGCGGTGTCTGTGACGGTGAGGAGACATGTCTCCGCTGGCGCCGTGGAGGTCAGGGCCGTCGTGAGGAGCCCATTGTAGTTCACCGCAAAGGCCGGCAAGGCGAGGGCGACGAGTGAGAAGATTGTGAGGGTTGGTTTCATATCAACCCTACTTAGCGCCAGTGGATGAACGCGGCGTGAAGCTGCGATGAAAGTTTCTTAAAGATCCGTGCCGGCCCGACCTTACGAAAACGCCCTGGCCATCCCGAAGCCCCATGCCTGTCTTGTTGGAATTCGGCGGGCAGGTCTCGACGAGATTAATCTCGGTTCGACAGCGGTTACAGCCACGCCTTGCGGATCAGCCACATCTTTACCGCCTGCGTGAGCACGACGTAGCAGAGGAGCGTCGCGAGCAGGATCGGCCAGTAGAGCGGCGGGAGTGCGATGAATCCGAGTGCTGGTGCAAGAGGCGAGTAGGGGAGAAACGCGGCGACCGCCATGATCGCGAGCGTGGTCAGGGTGAGCTGCCAGCTCGCGCGGCCCTGGATGAAAGGGTTCTTGTTCGTGCGGATGACGTGGACGATCAGCGTTTGGGTGATGAGGGATTCGACGAACCAGCCGGTTTGAAAAAGCGAGGCGCGCGCGGGATCCCAGCAGCCGAAGACATAGAGCATCACGAAGAAGGTCGTGTAGTCGAAGATCGAGCTGATGGGGCCGATGAAGAGGACGAACCGCTTGATGTCGCCGATGTGCCACGGGCGCGGTTACGCGGTCTGCTCGGGGCCGACGGTGTCGGTGGGGATCGGCACCTGCGAGAAGTCGTAGAGCAGGT
>JANPHH010000206.1:0-10393 GCA_031424375.1 Chthoniobacter sp.
GCGCAAAGGCAAAGTGCAGCTCATCGACGCCTCCAGCTTCTGGCAAAAGATGCGCAAAAGCCTCGGCAGCAAACGCAAGGAACTCAGCCCCGCGCATATCGAGGACATCACCCGCCTCTTCGGCGAGTTCCGGGAGGAGACCCGCGACGGCGTCCCCATCTCCCGCATCTTCAAAAACGAAGCCTTCGGCTACCGCACCATCACCGTCGAGCGCCCCGAGCGCGATGCCGCCGGGAAGATCGACCTCGCCGCTAAGGGCAAAGGCAAAGGCCAACCCGTCCCCGACGCCGCCCTGCGCGACACGGAAAACGTCCCGCTCAGCGAAGACGTGGACACCTATTTCAAACGCGAAGTCCTGCCCCATGCCCCGGATGCCTGGATCGACCACGAGAAGACCAAGATCGGCTACGAAATCCCCTTCAACCGCCACTTCTACGTCTTCCAGCCCCCGCGCCCGCTGGCCGAGATCGACGCCGAGCGGCGCGGCGTCACCGACCGCATCCTCACCATGATCGGAGGGCTGACGAAGTGAGCGGCGTTCCGTTGCGGAATGGCCCGGAGGGCCAATGGAAATTAGCCGGTGGTGAAGCGAGTCCGCGAGCGGGAACCACCGGTTCCTCCCACGAACGCGCCTCCGCCCCGGCAGGGGCGGCGGAAGCGATCACGTTTCCCGCGCCCCGTCCGGGGCGCATCCGTTTTGCCGACGGGTTCCGGTGGTTTCACCACCGGCTAATACCCATTCGCCCTCCGGGCGAGCCAGCCAGCGCATGAGCTTCCCGCGGTATCCGAGCTACAAGGATAGCGGCGTGGAGTGGCTGGGGGAGGTGCCGGAGCATTGGGAAGTGAAGCCGCTCAAGCGCGCTTGCCATGTGTTCCCGAGCAACGTGGACAAGAAATCCCACGACGGCGAAATGCCTGTGCGGCTCTGCAACTACACCGACGTTTATTACAACGACACGATCACCGCTGGAATGGAGCTGATGGCAGCGACCGCGTCAGCCGATCAGATCGCCAAGTTCACGCTTCGCGCCGGTGACACGATCATCACCAAGGATTCGGAAACCGCCGATGACATCGCCATCGGCGCGTATGTTCCGGCTGACTTACCGGGCGTCGTTTGTGGCTATCATTTGTCGATGGTTCGCCCGATGCCAGACAGCGACGGAGCGTTCGTGAAGCGGCTCTTTGATTCGGTCTATGCCAAGTCTTGCTTCGCAGTTCTCGCGAACGGACTGACCCGAGTAGGGCTGGGTCAGTATGAATTGGATAACGTCGAGCTGCCTTTCCCGCCGAAGGCCGAACAAACCGCCATCGCCGAGTTTCTGGACCGGGAGACGGGGAAGATTGATGAACTGGTGGCGGAGCAGCGGCGGCTGATGGAGCTGCTGAAAGAGAAACGCCAGGCCGTCATCTCCCACGCCGTCACCCGCGGCCTGAACCCCGCCGCCGCCCTCAAACCCTCCGGCATCGAATGGCTCGGCGACGTGCCCGCGCGTTGGGAGGTCGGTCCGCTGAAACGCTATTGGAACGTGACGGACTGCAAGCACGTCACCGCAGAGTTTGTGGAAGACGGAATCCCGCTCGCCAGCATCCGTGAAGTTCAAAGCCGCTGGGTGGCGTTGGAGAACGCCAAATGCACCACGGAGTATTTCTATGAGCTTCTCATCGAAGGCGACCGCCGCCCCGTGCTCGGCGATCTGATCTTTTCCCGGAACGCCACCGTTGGCGAGGTCGCCCAAGTCCATGCGGACCATCCGCGGTTCGCGATGGGTCAAGATGTTGTCCTGCTCCGCAAGCTCTCAAAGGAATACTCGTCCGATTACCTCCAGCATGTGATTCGATCTCCCATCATCGTCCAGCAACTCGCCAACTTGATGATCGGGTCCACCTTCAAACGGATCAACGTGGAGGAGATTCGTTCTTTCGTGGTGCCATCGCCGCCCGCGAGTGAGCAGAAAGAGATTGCCGCTTTGCGGGAGAACGAAGTGACCAAGTTCGACACCCTCACCGCCGAAGCCCAGCGGGCCATCGATCTGCTGCAAGAACGCCGGACCGCGCTGATCTCCGCCGCCGTCACCGGCCAGATTGACGTGCCGGGCCGGGCCTTGAATCTTCACTGCCCGCGGCGCACACTCCCCGCATGAGCACGGTCCATGAACTCGAAACCGCCGTCCGCAACCTGACCCGCGAGGAGTTGCTGACTTTTCGGGATTGGTTCGCCGAATTCGACGCCGCCGCGTGGGACAAACAGTTTGAGGCGGACGTGGCCGCCGGCCATTTGGACACTCTGGCCGACGAGGCGATCCGCGACTTGCGCGAGGGGCGCTGCCGGGATTTGTGAGGCACCGCGCCAGCCCGAAATTCTGGCAGGACCGTGCTCAGCTTCCCGCGGAAATCCAGCGACTGGCCGACGAGAACTACGAACTACTCAAGGCCGATCCGCGGCATCCGTCTCTCCACTTCAAGAAAGTAGGCCGGATGTGGTCGGTGCGGATCGGCATCCATTATCGCGCCGCGGCCGTCGAGGACGGCGCGGATATCGTCTGGTTCTGGATCGGACATCATAGCGAGTATGACCGGATCATTGCAGGCCGCCACCAGTGACGGGGGCGAAGCCCGGCGCGCCATCGACCCGCTGCAAGAACGCCGAACCGCGCTGATCTCCGCCGCGGGCACCGGCCAGATCGACATTCGCCCACTGGCAGAATAGAAAGCCGCATGACCGCCACCCCCAAGACCATCCAAATCTTCCTGCCTGGCGGCGATCCCCGCGGCATCCGCGTGGCCGAGATCACCACCCGCATCGTGCAGGTGATCGAAGTGCCGCGCAGCCTGCTGCAAGACTTCCTCAAGATGCCGGAGAGCGATCAAGTGGCGCTCTACTTCCTCTTTGGCGAGGCGGAAGACGGCAGCGAACAGAAGGTTTACCTCGGGCAGACGGGCGACCTGCGCGCCCGCCTCGTGAAGCACAACAAGGAGAAGGAATTTTGGGAGCGCGCGCTGGTGCTGATCTCCCGCACCAACAGCCTCACCCAGACCCACGCGCTCTTCCTGGAATGGCACTGCCTCCAAGCCACCCGCAAAGCCGCCCGCTACGCCGACGAAAACGGCAACAGCGGCACCAAGCCCCACACGCCGGCACCGCTGGAGGCGGACTGCCTGGAAGTCTTCGAGACGGCACAGATCCTGCTCTCGACGCTCGGGTATCCGCTCTTTGACCCGGTAGCGAAGGTGACGGTGGAACAGAAATCTGCTGAGATGTTCTATTGCATTCGCCCTGGAGTCAGCGCCAAGGGACTCTACACGGAGGAGGGATTTGTCGTGCTGAAGGGTTCCTTCGGTTGCCGCGAGACGAAGCCTTCATTTGTAGGACACTCTTATGCCCCACTTCGAGAGGAGTTGATCAAATCGGGCGTCATGCGCGAAGAGGGTGAGACGGTCGTGTTTACAAAAGACCACCTTTTCAAAAAACCGAGTCCAGCCGCCGTCGTGCTTTTCGGCCGCTCAGCGAATGGATGGGAAGAATGGAAAACCAAGGATGGCAAGACGCTGGACTCGTTGAAGCGGCAGGAGTCGGCCTAAGCGCCCCGCGGGAGTGGCGCTGTCTCGCGCTGAGATCCCTGCGATCCGCTATCCTGCGGCCGCCTGTAGACTCTTGATCCGGCGGTCGAGATCGCGGCGGTTGATGAGGTCCACAATCTGGACCCGATCAGGATGCAGGCGGAAGAGCAGGCGATAGTCGCTCCCAATGCGCTGGCGAAGAATGCCGGGGCAGGCTTTGAGGGCGACCACTCCGGCAAAGGCGCCAAGTTCGCCACCGGCAAGGCGCCCGGCCATCGTGAGTGCGGAACGGGCGGCCTGGCGGGGCAGGTCGTTGAGTTTCGCAAGGAAGTGGGGAGGGTATTCGACGAGCCGCAGGGGTTGGTTACCTGCCGGTTGCTCGGGCAGGTAATGCGTGCCCTCGTGGGTCGCCTCCTCGGCGGCGGATGAGTGGTCGCTGGGCGCTGGTTGGGCTTGGCCTTGGCGAGCGGTTTCGAGTTCGTCTCGCGCCTTTTCGAGTTCGCGGCGGAGGGTTGCTCGTTCGGTGGAGCGTTCGTTGAGCGTGCCCTTGAGTTCGGCAATTTTCAGCCGCAAGTCGCGGCGCTCGGCTGCCGCTGCGGCGGTGTCCGAAATGGGCTGGGCGGTGGTGGCCGGCTTCTTTTCCTGACGTTCCAAGGCGCGACGCTTGCGCTCGATCTCCTCGTGCAACTGGCGAACCTCTGCGGCTTTTGTGTCGAGGCGTTTTCGGGCTTCGCGCAGGGCGGCAGCGTCACCGCCTTCATCATGGGCTTCCTCGGCGAGACGCTTCTCGAACACGTCGCCGAAAGGGTCGTCCGGCGGAAGGTCAAGCCGGTCACGCGCAGCGAGGATTCCGTCGAACAGAAAGCTCGCTTCCTTTTGAGGCACGAGAGGGATCAGGCTCCGGCAGATGAGTATCCCGAGCGCGGCATGGTGGGAGCAGAGGACCCCGTAACCGAAGCTGGCGAGCTTCTCCGGTTCGGATTCGCCGAGGGCATCCGTGGCGATCTCGGTCAGCACGCGCAGCTCCTCCGCAGGATCGTCGCGGGCGATCAGAAGCCGGATGCCGGCGCGATCTTCCACCTCCGCGTCGGGCGCGTGGGCCACGCGCGCCGCCAGCATGCGCTCGGCTAAGTCCTTACGTTGCTCCTTCATCACAAAGAAGAGGACAAAATTCCACGCGTCGATGCTCTCCTCGTCCCAGTCGATCACTTCAAAGACCTCGACCGCGCGATCAAGGAGGAGAAGGCCAGTGACCTGCATCAGATAAGGGCGCAGCAGGTTTTCAGGGACCTTGCGGGGATCAATCAGGGCCAGCTCGAATGCCGGCATGGTCACGATTCGGGATTCGGTGAGGCCAGCGTCGGGTTCGGTGCGAAGCTCGGCGTGAGTGTGGCCGGCGACTTCCGAGGAGAACTCCAACCGTTCCTGATCTGCGTCGAAGCAGCATCGTTTGTATTTCTTACCGCTCCCGCAGTGGCAGAGATCGTTGCGCCCGAGCTTGGCCACGGCGCGTCGCATGGGACGACCACGCGCTAGCTGTCTGTCGGGTGCTTCGGAAACCAGGTCCATGACTGGCGCTTTGAAGACGGCAATGGACGCCCTCGCGAAAACCTCCGCGGGCTTGATCAGGTCGGGAGTAAGGATCGTGGGATAACTCAGGGAAAGCACCTGCCGGAAATCACCATCCTCCACGGTCAATGCGACTCCCGCCAGATAGCCGAGGGTGGAGGCGTTGAGGCCTTTCACACGGGCGAGGCGGCGCGCCTCAGACATGAATCCTCCGGGAAGCTCCTGGTGGGCCTCCCGACACCACGCGGCAACGATGAAGAGCGCGCACGCGTGTAGTTCCCGCGGGATCGCACTGCGCTTCATCGCTGCCAGCAGAGCGCCGGGGACATCGCCTTCCGTCTTCCACGCGATGTTTCCCAGCCACAGAGCGTCTCCACACAGGTTGATGCTTACCTCCAAATGACGGGCATCAACTCTTCTGCCGCTATCTATCGCCGCTACGGTCACAAATAAAAACCCGAGCTGATCGCTCGCGGCGATGAGTTCCGCGATTACGATCTGGAGGGCGTCATCGGACGGCGGGAGAAGTTTCGCCACTTGCTGAACCGTGCCTTTGTAGAATTTCGATTGATCAAGCAGCGTGCGGAGCTGGGCATCCATAGAACGGCAAAATCTTTTCTGGTTGCGCCGCAACGCGCAAACCAGAACTCGCCGATTTCGACAAGATCTGCGCAAGGTGCCCGCGTTCCCAACCAGCGACGCGCATGAGGCTGCATAGAGAAGTGAGTTTCGAGACGGAGATCTGCAAACACCTCGCGGCCTGTGGGTGGCTCCCTGCCGAAGGCGACGCAGCGGGTTACGACCGGGCGAAGGCGCTATTCCCTGCGGATGTGCTAGCGTGGGTGCAGGCGACGCAGCCGCAGGTTTTTGATACGGTGCTCGTGGTGTCAGACCGGACGGTGATTGATTCGCAGCTTCAGGAGGCGCTGTTCGATTTCCAACGACAGACGGGCGTGGTGGCCACGATCAAGGGCAACGACGGGAGCAAGAGCGAGGAGCTGGCGGCGGCGCTGGATGGATCGAAGAAGATCACCGTTTGCACGATCCAGACATTTCCCGCGATACACAAAGCCATGTTGAAGCTGGCGAAGCAGGGCAAACGCTTCGCGGTGATCGCCACGAGGCGCACAGCTCGCAGTCCGGCGAGGCGAGCACGGACGACGTGCTGGCCGCAGAGATGGCGGCGCGGGCAGGCAACTCCGCGATCTTCTACAAGGCCTGCTGCCCCTGCTGGAATCTGGCCGCGAGCGCGAAGGAATCGATCTCTCAAAGGTGGTGCTGACGCATCACAACCTAAAGAACCGCGGCAAACAGGCGATGCCACTTGGCGAAGGCGAGACGCCCAAGTTGGAGCCGCTGACCGAGGCGGGCAGCGGCAGCGTGCAGGAGAAGGAGCGGGCCTACATGGGGAGATCATCGAGAAGCTGAACGATCTCTTCGACGGCGAACTGACGGAGCAGGACAAGCTGGTCTATGTGAACCACGTGATCCGCGGGAAACTGCTGGAATCAACGAAGCTCCGGCAGCAGGCGGCGCACAACTCGAAGGAGCAGTTCGCCAATTCACCAGACCTCAACGCCGAACTGATGAACGCGATCTTGGGCGCCCTCGACGCGCACACGCTGATGAGCACGCAGGCGCTCAATTCCCCGACCGTGCAAAATGGGATGAAGGAGATCCTGCTCAACCACGCGGGCCTGTGGGAGACGCTGCGCGCCAAAGCTGGCGGCGAGGAAGCTGGGAAAGCGCCCCTTTCCGGGCGCTGATCCACGCGCTCCGTTTGCTGCCGGATTGAAAATCCGGCCTCTACTCAACGGCCGGTGTCCCGGGCGTTCTCCTGCGACCCACGTCATTTCCGCCCATCCGCGCGACTACGTAGAAGGCCCGTGCCACTACGGAGGCAGATCGCGCGCCGCCACCGATTCACCGCCGCTGCGGCATCCGGTATTCGTCACCCTGCAATGAGTGCCGACACCGAATGAAAATCATGATCGCCGACGACCACGCCGAGATGCGGGATTTCCTGAAAAGCATTTTGCAGGGAACCGGCGTCGAGTTCGTGGAATGTCGCGACGGCGGCGAGGCGATGGCGTGCTTCGCCGCGCAACGCCCCGACTGGACGGTAATGGACGTGAGGATGAAGCCCGTGGATGGCGTCACCGCCACGCGCGACATCCTCGCGCGCTTCCCCGCGTCGCGCGTTCTCATCATCACCCAGGATCACAATCCGCGGCTGCGCACCGAGGCCCGTTCGGCCGGCGCGTGTGGATTCCTCCTCAAGGACGATCTCTCGCAACTCCCCCAACTCATCTCCGCAGGCCATGAATAACCCGACTCCATTCCAGACGAATGCCGGCACCGATCCGACGCAGACCGTTTCCGCCGGTTGGAGGCATCGCTTCCTCGTGACGTTTCTCGCTCTCGTCGCGGGGACTTCCCCGGCACTGGCCTTTCCTCCCGCGCCGACCTTCACCATCCATGGCATCGCCCGCGATCCATTCGGCTGGGCGCTGAAAGCGACCGACCAGGGAACCGTGGTGATCAAGCGAAACGGCGCGGTGATCGTGGAGGCTCCGATCGATGACATCTCGAGGCCAGGCGAAAATTTCCGCGCGCTCCTGCCGATGGATACCAACGCGGCCGATCCGTACCGCGCGGGCGCCCAGACGGCGGGCGTGAGCATTACCATCGAGGTGCGTTTTCCCGCGGTGACGATGCTCATCAGCAGCCTGACGGCGAGCCAGCGCACCATCGGCCAGCCCGCGGGAATGCTTTTCGTGGACTTCACCGTGGGGGTGGATAGCGACGGCGATGGCATCCCGGATGCCTGGGAATGGTGGCAGCTCGGCGAGATGGGCATCGGGCCGGGCGATCCGCGCTGGTCGCTGGCCACGCTTGGCACGGGCGACTTCGATCACGATGGCACCTCCGACTATGTGGAGTATCTCGCGGGCACCTTCGCTTTCCTCGCCGACGACTCGCTCCGCCTCGCGATCGATGGCTTCGCGCCGGACGGTTCAGCGCAGCTTCGCGCCCTCGTCGTGGTGGAAAAGACCTACCGGATCGAATCCTCCAGCGACTTGCAAACATGGACGACCGCAAGCGTGCGGGTCGGCGCGCCCGGCGCGGTGCTGACCACGAACTACGCCGCCACCGATACGCGGGAAGTGGCGATCTACGCTCCGATCTCCGGCGCTCCCACCGAGCGCTTCTATCGCCTGACTCTCGTGCGCTGAAGCCCATGTCATTCCCCATGAAGACCCGCCTCCTCTCTCCCCTGCTCGGCTTGCTCCTGGCGTCTGACGCGTTCGCCGAATGGCGCACCGAATCCTTCATCCTCAAGCCGGGCTGGAATGCGATCTATTCCGGCGTCGATGCCAGCTACACCACCATCGACCAGCTCCTCTCCGCCTATCCCGGCGTGCTCGAAGTCTGGCGCTGGCAGCCGGAGCGGGTCGATCCCCGGCTCCCCGCCGATGTCACGCGGGTGCCCACCGGCGTGGAGTGGTCCACGTGGAAGCGCGACCTGCCCGAGGAGACCACCTTCACCCAGCTCTCGGCGAACTACGGCTACCTCGTCCGGCTGGCCGACTCGTCGAATCAGCTCACCATTCCCATCAAAGGCCGGGCCACGCTGCCCGAGGTCCGCTGGCGGGGCGACGCGCTGCATCTCGCCGGTTTCCCGGTCCTGACCACCGGCACCACGCCCACCTTCTCCACCTATCTCGCGGCGGGCGGCTTCTCCCTCGGGAGCGTGCCAGTCCTTCGCTACAATGGCGGCCCGATCGCCAACGGCACGAACCCGCTTACCACCGTTCCCACCGTCACGCGCATCGTGCGCGGTCAGGCTTACTGGATTCGCACGAACCAATTCTCCCGCTACTACGGCCCGCTGAAAGTCGAGGTCAGCGCAGGCGACGGGATCAAGTTCGGAGACCGGGGCGACAGCCAGTCCCTCCTGCTCACGAATGTCACCTCGGCGAGCCTCACCTTCACCGTCGCTTCCGCGGCCTCGGATGCCGCACCCGCCGGGCAGCCGTTCGTCCAGGGGGCCGTGCCGGTGCAGGTGAAGGTGGACGCCGAGACCAGTTTCACACCGCTCTCCGCAGCGCGCTCCATCACCCTCGCGGCGGGCGCGATTGCCCGGGTGCAAGTCGCGGTGGACCGCACCGGCCTCGCCGGCGCCGTCGGCACGCATTTCGCCTCGCTCTTGAAACTCACCACCACCGCCGGCGTCGCCGGCCAGGAAGTCTATGTGCCCGTCACGGCTGAAGTCGGCTCGGTCGCCGGGCTCTGGATCGGCGAAGCGCAGATCACCCAGGTCGGCAGCGTGGCTCTCCGCTACGAGCGCGATGCCGCCGGGAATACTGTCTATGGCAGCGACGGCAAGCCGCGCATCATCGAGGATCTAACGACGCCAGGCTCCGCAGGCACGCTGCCCGCGGTCGATCGCAGTTACCCACTCCGCGTCATGCTCCACGTCAATGCCAGCGGCCAGGCGACGCTGCTTTCCCATATCTATCAAGGCACCCTCGCCGTGGCCCCACCGGAAGCCCCGGTCGGGCTGGTCCGACAGGAATCGCTGCTCGCTCCCGCGGATCTGAAGAATGCCGTCCGGCTCTCCGTGGCGCATCTGCCGCTCGACACCGCACTCGCGCTCGGCGGCGGCTTTGCGCCAGGTGCCACGCTCGCCGGCGCCCCGCTCGTCACGGCCTTCGACTCCGCGATCAATCCCTTCGTCCATCTCTACCATCCCGATCACGACAATCTCGACGCCCGCTTCGCCAGCACTCTCCCGGCCGGGCGCGAATCCTTCGCCATCCGCCGCTCGATTTCCCTGAAGCTGGATGCAACCGCGCCCTCCGATAGCGGAGCTGAATGGGGCACGAGCACCATGACAGGCACTTACTCCGAATTCATCGAAGGCCCCTACAAAACCCCAATCCGCGCTCAGGGCACCTTCTCGCTCTACAAGGTCAGCGACATCTCCGCCATCACCACCCCATGACTTCACTTACCTCCCGCAGCTCTTACCTAACTCTCCCCTCATGAAAACTGCCCTCCTCCGTCTCGTGCTCGCCGGCGTCATCTCCGCCAGCTTCAGCCCACTCCACGCCCAGTCCTCCAAGGTGCCCAACGCCATGAACTACCAGGGACTGCTCACCGACAGTCAGGGCAATCCCGTCGCTCCGACCAGCCCGGAGAATACCAATGTCGAGTTCCGGCTCTACAGTCAGCCGACCGACGGCACCCCGCTCTGGGG
>JANPHH010000207.1:0-2278 GCA_031424375.1 Chthoniobacter sp.
TCGTCCACGTCGGCGAGCGCGAGGATGAGCTGGCGCTTGAATCCACCGGCGCCGTCCGCGCCGAGTTGCTTCACGATCGCGGGGAGAATCTCCGCATTCGCGCTGCGGAGGCCGATGAGGCTCTGCGCCGCCGCGAGCCGCGCCGCGTCGCCTGCCTTCGCGTCGGCGAGTTGCGCGCGCAGCTTGCCGGTCAGCTCACCCACCTTCGCCTTCAACGCACCGGCCTTGTCCCACTGCGCCGCGAGCGGCAGCGCCGAACTGCTCACGCTGGAATCAAGCAGCTTGCCCAGCGCGGCGGAAAGCTCGGGCGTCATCTCCGGCGCGGTCTTCAGCGACTTGCCGAGGGTGTCGAGGATGCTGCGTTTGAGGTCATCGGCCGCGGCTGGCTTGCCCGCGAGTGTGATCACGATCCTGGCGGCATCGTTTGGCTTTTCCACCAACGACCCGGTGAGCGCGGAAACATACGGCGCGAGCGACGCGGCATCGGCTCCATTCAAAACTGCCGAGATGGCCGCCACGGGGTTCCGCGAGCCCGCGCCAATCGCCGCACTCCGCTGGAAGTCATCGTCGAACTTCGCCCAGGCCGCCGCCAGTCGCTCGGCATCGACCTGATTCACCTCGCTCGCCGCGAGGGCGCGCAAAGCCGCAAGACGCACCTGCGGATCGGAATCGGAGAGCAGCGCGCTGCTCGGATTGCCGGTATCCGGTGGGAGCGCTACCGAAGTTGCCGACGATAGTGGGGCCGCTTCTTCGACGAGTAATGCGTTCCGCCGCACCGTCGCATCGCTGTCCGTCAGCATTACCGAGAGGGAGCTGGGCTTGAGCAAACGCCCGCCGAGAACTTGCGAGGTCTCGAGCGTCCAGAGCGCGGCAATCCGCGTCTCAGCGTTTTTTGAAGTCAGCCGCGCTTCGACCTTCTCGAAGGAAGCCGTCATATCGCCGCGCCCGCGAAGCTCGGGCAGCTTGTCATTCAGCAACCGACTCGCCGTCATCCGCAACGCGCGATTTGGATTCTCCAGCGTCTGCGCGAGCACTGCGATGTCGGCCTTCGACAAATCCGGCACCGCGAGCTTTTTCGCGTCCTTGTGATCGATCCGCCAGATGCGGCCGAAGTAGTGGTCGCGATCGGGGCGCACGGCGGCGTTGACGTTGTTGTGGTCGGGGCCGCGCGTGTCGTTGTGGATCACGGCCTGATTGTAGAAATCGCCGACATACATCGCGCCATCGGGGCCGATGCGCGTCTCGATCGGACGCCACCACATGTCCTTGCTGCGCACGAATTCCGTCTCCTCGCGGCCGGGTAGTTTCTTCGCCGTGTAGCTGCTGCCTTCCGGGGTGAGCCGGGTGTGATGGATCAGGTTGATCGTCGGCTCGGTGGTGAAGTAATCGCCGTTGTATTCCGCGGGCCAGGTGCCGCCGTCGTAGATCGCGCAGCCCGCCGCGGCGGTGAAGGAACCGACCCAATCAATCTGCACATAGGCGAGTTGTTCCCACGGCATCGCGGGAAAGGATTTCGGCGACGGCTCGACGACTTTGTAGCTCGTGGTGTTGCCGACCTTTCCGCGCGCCAGCGCATACTCCGGCAGCACGGTTTGCATGAGCAATTGGCCGCTTGTCGGCTGCGTCCACATCACGCGATTGTCGCCGGTGATGGTGAGGCCCCAGGTGTTGCCGCCCTTCGATGAATACTGCTCGATCTTCGATCCATCGGGCCGAAAGCGCACCACCCCGCTGCCGATCGTGCCCTGCGTTTCGTTCTTCGCGTTCTTCACGTTGCTCGACGCGCTGTAACCGTGGGTGGCGTAGATCCAGCCGTCCCAGCCCCAGCGCGGGTTGTTGATCACCGCGTGCGTGTCCTGAGTGCCGAGGCCGCTGTAGAGTTTCTCGACCTTGTCGGCCTTGCCGTCGCCATCGGTGTCGCGCAGCCAGAGGATGTCCGGCGCCTGGGTTACGATTACGCCGTCCTTGTAGAAAACGAGACCGGTGACGAGGTCGAGGCCTTCATAGAAAATCTCCTTTTTGTCCATCACGCCGTCGCCGTTCGTGTCCGTGAGGATGCTGATCTTGTCGATGGCCTTGCGATCCTGATCGCCGGGCGTCGGGTCGATGCCGCCGTGATCTTTCCACTCCTTGCCGCGATACTCGGGGCGCATGCCGCGCCGGCCATTCGGGTATTCCGGCGTCTCGGCGACCCAGAGCGAGCCGTCGGGCGCCCAGTCAAAGTTCATCGGCTTCGTGATGAGCGGCTCGGAGGCGACGAGCTTGAGCGAAAAGTCGG
>JANPHH010000208.1:0-3174 GCA_031424375.1 Chthoniobacter sp.
CCGCTCGTCGGCGGTGACGAGCCGTATTTCCGGGCGCGTGCTCGACATCAAAGCGACCGAAGGCGAGCGCGTGAAAAAGGGGCAGCCGCTCGTGGAAATCGAAAGCCGTCAGGTCGGCAATCCGCCGCCGCGCGTGCAATATGAAGCGCCCATCGACGGCATCATCACGCATCGCGATGTGTTGCTGAACGATTCCGTCGAGCCGGACAAACACTTGCTCGAAATCGTCGATATGTCCGAGGTCTATGCCGAGGGGCGGATCTTCGAGGGGCAAGTCGCCCGCGTGAAAACCGGGCAGAAAGTGCGGATCAAAGTCGAGTCGTTTCCCGAGGACACTTTCGAGGGCAAGGTCGATTTGATGAGCGGCGAACTCGATGCCGAAACGCGCACGCTCAAGGTGTGGGTGCGCGTGCCGAACCCGGACGGCAAGCTCCGCCCAAACATGCGCGCGACGCTCAACGTCGTGACCGACCAGGCGGATTCGGTTGTCGGCGTTTCGCATAGCGCGGTGCTCGGCGAGGCGGGCAATCTTTTCGTCTTCGTGCAGAACGATGACGCCGGGCTCGTCTATGAAAAGCGCCCGGTCGTTACCGGCATCCATGACGACCGCTACATTGAGATCATCGAGGGCGTTTTCCCGAGCGATAAGGTCGTCACACTCGGCAACTACCAGCTCCAATACGTCACCACGAAGAAGCCTGCGGCGAAGCCCGCCGCCGGTGCCGAACCGGCGGGCCACAGCGACGAGCACGCGGCGGCGGAGACCGGCAAGCTCGGCGCGCTGCGCGGCCCGCTCACTTACATGGGCGGCGCGATCATCGTCCTGCTTTTTTTGAATCTCATCGCCGTCCTCGTGCGCAAGCGTGGGTCTGCCCCCGCCACCGTGCCGCTGCCCACGCCGCGCGCGGAAGACCGCTCGCACGCTGCCACCGAGTAACGCGCAATGCTCAATCGCCTCATCGAGTTTTCGCTGCGCAACCGCCTCTTCGTCGTGGCTGCGAGCGTGCTCGTGCTCATCTACGGCGCGTTCACGGCATTGCAGTTGCCCGTGGACGTTTTTCCCGACCTCAATCGCCCGACGGTCAACATCCTCACCGAAGCGGGCGGACTGGCGCCGGAGGAAATCGAAACGCTCGTCAATCTGCCGCTGGAGACCTCGCTGAACGGTGCGCCCGGCGTGAAGCGCGTGCGCTCCAATGCCGGCATCGGCCTCTCGGTGCTCTACGTCGAGTTCGATTGGGGCATTGATATTTACCGCGCCCGCCAGCTCGTGCAGGAGCGCTTGCAACTCGCCGCCGAGAAATTGCCGAAAGGCATCACGCCGATCATGGGGCCGATCTCCTCGATCATGGGCGAAATCATGCTCGTGGGCCTTTCCAGCACGGACGGCAAAACCGCGCCGATGGACATTCGCAGCATCGCCGATTGGACGGTCCGCCCGCGTCTGCTCACGATTCCCGGCGTATCCCAAGTCATCCCCATCGGCGGCGGGGTGAAACAGTATCAGGTGCTCGCGTCCCCGGAAAAAATGGCGGCTTACGGCGTGACGCTCAAGCAGGTTATGGAGGCTGCGGAAAAAGCGCAGGTCAACACCGCGGGCGGCTTCCTCGAAGGCGCGAACCAGGAGGCGCTCATCCGCAACATCGGGCGCACCACGTCCATCGACGACATCGCTAGCTCCGTCGTCGAGATGCGTAAAGGAGTGCCGATACTTTTGAAGGACGTGGCCGAGGTGAAATTTGGCAAGCAAGTGATGCGCGGCGACGCTGGGGTGAACGGCTCTCCCGCCGTCATCGTCTCGGTGCAAAAGCAACCGGGCGCGGACACGATCCGGCTCACCGGCGAAGTCGAGAATGCGCTCGCCGAAATCCAAAAGGGACTGCCCGAGGACGTGAAAATCACGCCGCTTTTCAAGCAGGGAAATTTCATCGGGGCCGCGATCAAGAACGTCGAGGACGCGATCCGTGACGGCGCAATCATGGTCGTGATCGTCCTCTTTTTGTTCCTGCTCAATTTCCGCACGACGCTCATCACCCTCACCGCGATCCCGCTCTCGTTCGTCGTCTCGATTCTCTATTTCAAATGGGCGGGCATCACGATCAACACGATGACGCTCGGCGGGCTCGCGGTTGCCATCGGCATGGTCGTCGATGACGCCATCGTGGATGTGGAAAATGTGTATCGCCGCCTCGGCGATAACCGTCGCGCCGCCAAGCCGCGCCCGGTGCTCCGCGTCATCGCGGAAGCCTCGGCGGAGGTGCGAAACTCCATCCTCTTCGCAACGCTGCTCATCATCCTCGTCTTCAACCCGCTCTTCGGACTCGGCGGCATCGAGGGTCGGCTTTTCGCGCCCATCGGCGTCGCGACCATCGTGGCGATGATCGCGTCCTTCGTCGTCTCGCACACCGTCATCCCGGCGCTCAGTTCCAACCTGCTGCCGAAGATGAAGCGCATGGGCCACGCCAAGGATAGCTGGCTCGTGCGACAGCTCAAAGCCTTCGACGAACACGTCATCCTCAAGCTCACGTTGCGGCATCCTTTCGCCGTCATCGGTCTCGCCGTGGTGCTCGTCGTGGGCTCTTTTTCGCTCTACCCGATGATGGGCAAAGAGTTTCTGCCGGAGTTCAATGAAGGCACCGCGACGATCAATGTCGTCTCCGCTCCGGGCACGTCGCTCAAGCAATCCAACCGCATCGGCGAAATCGCCGAGAAGCTGTTGCTGAGCGTGCCGGAAGTCATCTCTACGGGACGGCGCACGGGCCGCGCGGAACTCGACGAGCACGCGGAAGGCGTCCACTCCACGGAGATCGACGTGGATTTCAAAAAGACCGGGCGGAAGCGCGAGGCCATCCTCGAAGACGTGCGCGAAAAGCTGAGCCAGATTCCCGGCATCGTCTTCAGCGTCGGTCAGCCGATTTCGCACCGGCTCGATCATCTTCTTTCCGGCGTGCGTGCGCAGATCGCGGTGAAGATTTTCGGCGATAATCTTGAACAACTTCGCGCCGCCGCCGCGCAGACCGAAGGCGTGATGAAAACCATTCCCGGCGTCGTCGATTTGCAGATCGAAAAGCAGGTGCTCATGCCGCAGGTCAAAGTGCAGGTGAACCGCGAGAAGGCGAAGCTCTACGGCGTACAAGTCGGCGAGCTGAATGAGTTGCTCGAAACCGCGCTCAA
>JANPHH010000209.1:0-4795 GCA_031424375.1 Chthoniobacter sp.
CTTCGGTCGTGCGCAGAACCAACTCAAAGTCTCCTGTTCCATAATGTCCGATATTCGTAACGTCGCGCGCGTTCCCTGGGAGGTTCGGGATGCTCTTCGGGTCCAGCTTGATGAACAGCGTGACATGTTGCTTGCGCAACTCCATGCAGACGATGTTCTGGCTCACCTTGTAGGCGACGTAGAGCTTCTTCGGCACGCTCACGATTTGTTTGTCGAGGCCGGTGACGAAGTCGTGAACCTCGTTCGCTATTTCGCAGATCAAGTCAGACTTCCCTTCCAAGTGCTCGTCAAAGCTATAGCTACCCGTCACCCGTGTCACCGCCGCTTTCCGCCCGGCAATGACCATGACAGGGTTTTTTCCCGGCCCCGGTTCGGTGGAGCCCGGCACCGGCTCCGGGTTGATCTCCTCAAGGTAGAGCGTCTGATCGGCAAAAAGCCGATACTTCCAAAGCTCGATATTTGCTCCCATGACCTGCACAGCGTGCAGGTCGTATCTCTTGTAGTTGGGCGCGAGACAAATGACCCGGATGTCCGCCCAATCAACCTCGATTCCGCGCCCCAGCGTCTGGTGGGCGGCCTTTTCGAAGTCGCCGCGGTGGTCGGCAAGCCAGTGGAGATAGAACAAGCTCTGCGTGATCAGATCAGATGACTCGACGTTCTTATATTCGACAATCACCGGGTTATTTTCCTCAGAGAGCGCGAGCGTATCAATCCGCCCCCCGTGCAACGCCCCGGTCCGAAATTCGGAGGCGACAAAGCGCGCATTAAACGCGGCAACAAGGCTTTTCTCGACTAGCGTCTGGAGCGCCTTTTCGTTCTTGAACGCAATCCGTGGAACGGGAATCAACGCCCCGGTGTCAGTTCGGAAGAGTGGCATGCAGCTTGGGATCGAAGGGCTTAGAGTGGGGGAATGTTATCGGCTGAAGTTGGTGAATACCACTCGCCTGTTCAGCTTCAGAGAATCGGTGCCTAAAACCCCACCAAACGGGGGCGAGGGCGAGGACGAACGCCCAAGAAGCGAGACGCGCCATACGGAGAGCCGGGGGGACCATGTTTCAGGGGACTTTTGCTCGGGTTGTCTGGCGGTTGCAAGTTCGGAGCGCGAGGGAGTGCTGGTGGAGGTCCGCCCGGACCGGAGGGACCGCAGGGCCCGCAGGGCGAGGTGACGCTGGCGCAGCTCGAGAGCGCGATCGCGGGCACGGCGGTGAATCCGGAGACGGTGGGGCCTTTCGGCGGCGGTTTCAGCGATCCGCCCACGCAGGCGGAGATGGAGGCATTCGCCGCCTGGGTGGAGACGCTGCGCGCGGCGCTCCAGCGCTGAGCGTGGAGGGGCACCGCGCGGTGGGTGCCTCGTTCCCCAGCGCGACTCCGCGGCTCACGCGTGCCCTTTGCGCCCGCGGCCATCGCCACCCACCCGCCGAGCGGGCGAGCGCCCTCTGGGCAACCGCGAAAAGCGCGGTTGAGTCGCGATCGGGATGCCGGATAGCGTGGCCGCCCGATGAGCCAACCCGCCTGCCCGATGTGTGAAATGAACGAGGTCCTCGAACACCCGGAGCGCTGGGAGTGCGTCACCTGCGGCCATGAGTGGGAAAAGGACGCCGAGCCGGAAAAAACGCGGGTCGTCAAAGACGCCCACGGCAACGTGCTCGTGGACGGCGACTGCGTGATCTTGATCAAGGACTTGCCGCTGAAAGGTTCTTCACAGGCGCTCAAGGGGGGCACGAAGTCGAAGCCGATCCGCCTGGTGGATGGAGATCACGAGATCTCCTGCAAGATCGATGGCGTCGCCATCGGCCTGAAGGCGTGTTTCGTAAAGAAGGCGTGAGCCGCCGATTGCCGGCCCGGTCTACGCCTCCAGCGAAACACCGGCTGGTTTGCCGGGATCGCCGGGAGTAAATCCTCGAGCGTATTCGCGACCACGAAGTCGCCCGGTCGCGCCAGGTCGCTGCTCCGGTGTCTGACACCGACGCCCTACAGGCCGCGGCCTGCCGCAGGAAAGCGCTTTTCAAGATCCGACGGCGAAGTTAATACGCGCGCACATCCTCAGAGATCCCCTCCGTCGATGTTCCCCCATCCCCCTCGCTGCATGTTTAAACTCTCCCCGACGAAGTGCGGTGGCCTCCTGACCGTCCTGACTCTCGCTCTCGCTTCGACCGCGAGCGCTCAGAGCATCACCGACGCCGCGCCGAAAATCGATTCCGGCGACAATGCCTGGATGCTCGCCAGCTCCGCGCTGGTCCTCATGATGACCGGTCCCGGTCTCGCGCTTTTCTACGGCGGCCTCGTGCGCCACAAGAATGTGCTCGCCACCATGATGCACAGTTTTTTCCTCATCTCCGCGGTGAGCCTGCTCTGGTTCGTCTTCGGTTACAGCATGGCCTTCGGGGAGGGAAACGCCTTTTTCGGGAACCCGCTGCAGTATTTCATCCTGAAGGGCGTCGGCAGTGCCCCCAATGCCGACTACGCCGCCACGATCCCGCACCAGACATTCATGATCTACCAGATGATGTTCGCCATCATCACCCCCGGCCTCATCACGGGCGCGTTCGCCGAGCGGATCAAATTCAGCGCGTATCTCGCACTCATGGTCGGCTGGGTCACGCTCGTCTACTTTCCCCTGGCGCACATGGTCTGGGGGAAGGGCGGTTTTTTCAACTGGGCGCTCGGGGGGCGAATCCCGGTGCTTGATTTCGCCGGGGGCACCGTCGTCCACATCAGCTCTGGCGCCGCCGCGCTCGTCTGCGCATTAGTCATCGGTCCGCGGCGCGGTTTTCCCCGCGAGCCCATGCTTCCGCACAATGTCGTGCTCAGCCTCATCGGCACCGGCCTGCTCTGGGTCGGCTGGTTCGGGTTTAACGCCGGCAGCGCGCTCTCCAGTGGCGCACTCGCGACGAGCGCGTTTGCCGCCACGCACTTCGCGGGCGCGGCGGGTGGATTTGCCTGGGCCGTCACCGAGTGGCTGGCCAAGGGCAAGCCCAGCGTGCTCGGCGCTGCCTCGGGAATGGTCGCGGGCCTCGCCACCATCACGCCCGCCTCGGGCTTCGTCACCGTGCCTTCCGCCGTCCTCATCGGCCTCTGTGGAGGCGTGGCGTGTTACTTTGCGGTGACGAAACTCAAGACCGCCTTCGGCTATGACGATTCGCTCGATGTTTTCGGCGTCCACGGCGTCGGCAGCATCGTCGGCATGGGGCTCCTCGGCTTCCTGGCCAGCCCCGAGGTAAACCCGCTCATCGCGTCCACCTTTCGCCAGGGTGACGGCGTCGTTTCGCTCGCCGGTGGTGGTGGCCAGTTCCTCAACCAACTCATCGGCATCGGCGCCGCGTTCCTGCTCAGTGGGGTGATCACTTTTCTCCTCCTCAAGCTCATCGGCGCCACGATCGGTCTCCGCGTGGGGACCGAAGAAGAGCACTCCGGGCTCGACGTGAGCCAGCACGGGGAAAGCGCCTACAACGAGTAGAACCGGCGCCCGAAGCGATCTCCGCATCGAGCCCGCGCGCTGGACGATACGGTGCCGATCGGACGGGTCCGATGGCGCGGATCCTCCGTACCGGTCGACCGGCCCCCCGTTGCTCTAAATCCGGAAATCGGGACCACGGATTACACGGATTACACGGATGACCAGTGACTTGGAGCGAGGGTCATCTTCACCCATTTGGTGATCGATTGGAGAGGTCGACGACTCCCCTGAATCTCTGAATCCGTGTCATCCGTGCAATCCGTGGTTCCTCCGATCGCGTTTTCAGGGTTACACCTCCAGCGACACGCCCGCCGCACAGCCGGCGTTCAGGGTGCGGATCGGCGCGGGAGAGTGCGGGAAGTTGGCCGTCTTCTTGAGCGACCACAGCCAGCCCGGCGCCAAGGATTGCGAATTCGATTTTTGCATCCAAAGTCCGATCAGTCTCTCCGACGGCCAGCACCCCTCCACGAACGAAAAGCCTCCCTTCCCCGATGAAAACCCTTAATGGATCACGACCCGATGCTCTGCTAAACCGCCTCCTCGAACGTTCCTGGCTCAGCCGATGGACTGCGCTGCGGGCTCTGTTGGCCCTGACCCTCGGGGCCATCTTCATTTCTCCGGCGCACGCGGACGTCGTAAGGTTTTCTGCTTCCTTCGATGGAGTCGCCGCTCCCGCCCTGCCGGTGGGCTGGACGACCACGGCCAACGGCAGTCAGTCCGCGTGGATCTCCACCACCGCGCAGACGGATACTCCCCCGAACGCCGTCTTTTCTCCCGACCCGGCGGGGGTGGGCGTGAACGAGCTGACCTCTCCGGCGATAGCGATCCTCGCGGCCCCGGCGCAGCTCACGTTTCGGCACGCCTACAATCTCGAAAACATCCGCGATGGCGGGGTTCTCGAAATCAAGATCGGGGCGGGTGCGTTTCAGGACATCGTCGCGGCGGGCGGGTCATTTTCAGCCGGCGGCTACACAGGCACCCTGACCAGCGGGACGGGAAACCCGCTCGCGGGGCGGCCGGCTTGGACTGGAGATTCCGGGGGCTTCATCACGAGCACGGTGAGCCTGCCCGCGGCCGTGGCCGGTCAGACCATTCAATTGCGCTGGCGTTGCGGCGCCGATGGCGGCACCAATGCCCCCGGATGGTTTGTGGATAGCGTCGTGGTGACGGATACTGGCACGTCGTTGAACGCGAGTTACACGACCGGGAACGAAGTGCCGGTGACGTCGAACGGTTTCACTGCCACTGGGACCACGGTGAATTTCACGCTCAACTTTGCACCCGCTGTGGGGACGCAGTTGATGGTGGTGCGGAACACGGGGCTGAGTTTCCTCAATG
>JANPHH010000210.1:0-4135 GCA_031424375.1 Chthoniobacter sp.
CCCTCCGGCCCGAGCCCGAATTCGACCTTCACATTGCCGCCGACATCGCCCCAGGTGATCCAGCCGGTCTGCGGATCCGCCGCGACCCGGAAGGGATTGCGCGCGCCCATCGCGAAGACCTCCGGCCGGCCCTGCGCGGCATCCGTGAACAGGTTTCCCGCGGGAATGCGGTAGCCGCCCTCGGCGTCGGGCTTGATCCGCAAAATCTTCCCGCGCAGATCCTGGGAGTTGCCCGCGCTGCGGCGCGAGTCGCGCTTCGTTTCCACCGGATGAATCGCCGGCACATTCTGGGGTGGCGAATTGTCGCCGGTGCCGATGAGCAGCGTGCCATCCGTGTGCATCCACAGTCCGCCGCCGCAGTGCGACGGGCCATCATCCGGCTCCAGCGGCACCTCCAGCAGCGTCCTGGTCAGCGCGGGATCGATCTTCCCCTCGCGCAGCGTCACCCGCGCCAGCCGCATGACCCACGGCCTCGCATCCGGCGTGTAGTAGAGGAAGAGATGCCCCGTGGTCTGAAAATCCCGCGCCAGCGCCAGCCCCAGCGCGCCGGCATCCGCCTTGACCAGCGCCTTCACCTCGCCGGCGGGAATCGTCAGGCGCGTCGCGGGATCATGCACCTTCACCGCGCCCGCCCGTTCCAGAAACACGAGGCGCCCGTCCGCCGCGATGTCGAACTGCGTGATGTCCTTCCCGCCCGCCACGACCGTTTCTTTTTCGAAACGGCCCGGGTCCACCGTCTCCGCGACCGCGATCCCGGCGATGGCAAAAAATGTCAGGATGCGCATGGCCTCGGCATTAGGCGGAACGCCCCGCGCTGTCGAGTCCCACAGGCGAAGGACCGCCCGGTCGTCACTGTGCTTTAGAGACTGGGTAAAAAGGTGCCCGCCGCGGGCTGTAGGGCGTCTGTATCAGACGCCGGAGCGGTGACAAAACCTCTTTCCCTGCTGGGAAAATGTCTCCCCCCGCAAGAAAAATGTCTCCTCCCAACCCCCGCCGGCAAAACTTTGCCGCTCATCAGCGGAGACATTTTTCTCCTGAGAACAAACCCTCCGCTCCCTTGCGGAAACAATTTCCCGCCAGCGAAACCTCTGTTCCCGACCGAGTAACCACAGCTCCCGCCAGGGGAGAGCTTTCCCTCCCTTGCCCAGCCTTTAATCCGCCGGGAAAGACCGCCCCTTACCCGACAAAAACATCGCCCTTCCTCTGTAAACGAGCAAACTACCCCGGCATTCGCCACCTCCGCGCAGATTCCCGCCCCGCGACTGGCGACCAGATTTGAAGGAACCCCACGACTCCACTCGCTCCATGCCTCGACCGAAAGCCTCCGGCCCGAAAGACTCCTTCACCGCCACCATCGGCTTCGAGGCCACCGCCCTGCGCGCCAGCGCATCTTTGAAATGCAAAGCCACACTGCGGAGCCTGCTGCGCAGCCGCGAAGCGAGCAAAGCGAAGGATAATCGGAGCAACAATGGATGTCGGAAGAAACCCAACGCCTCGCCCGCCTCTACGAGCGGAAGCACGCCGCGCTGGAGGCGTTGGAGAAGTCGCTGCTGCACCAAACCTTTGCCGGAGAACTCTGAGCCATGCCCGACAAACCCCAAAAAGCCTGACCACGCTGCCGAAGCCGCGAAAAGTCTGGATGCTGAGTCCTGCCAGGAGTCCGAAGCCGTCCGTGCCTGAGTCGATCAAGGCGGAACTGGCGGCCAAGGCCACGCATCTGATCGAGAATGTCTTGAAACCCAGGCATGTCCTGCCGCCCAAACCAGACGCGCAGTTCAACTACATCACGGACCTCAGCGGAAAATGGAACCGGGGCTATTTCTACTTTATCACCAGCTATGCCAGTCCAGGCCCGAACGCCCTTAGCCCCACCTTCGAATCGAAGTTTGCGCGGATGGAGTATGTCGGCGATGGCACGTTCGCGCTCTCTTACCTTCGGCATACGGGAGCGTGGGTTGCGATCTGTGACGCCCTTTCCATGGATGAGAGCATGAAGGCGATTCAAGACGACCCGTGGTTCGTGCCATGAGCGCAACGCCTCGCCCGCCTCTCCGAACGGAAGCACGCCGCGCTGGAGGCGTTGCAGAAGTCGCTGCTGCACCAAGCCTTCACCGGAGAATTTTAAACCCAAAAGCATCATGACCATTCAAACCGGCGGTAAACAGATTCTACTTCATGGCCTGGCCCTCATTCTGGCCGGGCTGGTCTTTGGCTTTGCCCCGCCCGTGACGCTGTATCCCCGGCTCGCCCTCGGGGCGCACATCCAGTTCGTCACGAACGGCATGTTGTTGGTGGTGCTGGCGATCGTCGTGCTCCAGTTGCCACACCGCGCCGGCCCCAAGTCGGTCCGGATGATGGTGGTATCGGCGTGGTTGACGTGGTTCATGGCCTTGTCCGAGGCGGCCAATGCGTGGTGGGGCGCCAACCAGATGCTCCCGATCGCGGCCCAGCAAGCCGGAGCCGCCGGGGCTGCGGCCTGGCAGGAAGCCGTGGTGAAACTGTGTCACCCCCGGCGGCCCTGGGCCTGATCCTCTCGTTGGCGCTGCTCATCATCGGCATCGTCAAACACCGCGCAGCGACGGAATCGGAAGCCGCACCACTCTGATCATGGCCCGTAAAGCATCCAGCAAACCCGATTCTGGCAGCGCCTCCACCGCCACCATCGGCTTTGAGGCCACCGCCCTGCGCGGCAGCGCATCTTTCAATACCACCACCACTCTGCGGAGCCTGAAAGCATGAAACACCTCCTACCCACCCGCTGGCTCCTGCTGGCCACCACGCTGGCCACACTGCTCGGCATCGCGCATGCCGAACCCACCGCCACGCGACCGAATGTGATCGTCATCCTCGCCGACGATGTGGGCTGGGGCGACCTCGGCTGCTACGGCGCGACGAAGACCAAGACGCCAAACCTCGACACCCTCGCGAAGGAAGGCATGCGCTTCACCGATGCCCATGCCTCCGCCGCCGTCTGCACGCCGACACGCTACTCGCTGCTCACCGGCGAGTATTCATGGCGAAAGAGCACCCCCGGCCTGAACAAGGGCGTGGCCAATGCCGACGCGCCGCTGCTCATCCCCGTGGGCTCCACCACGCTGCCCGGGATCATGAAGAAGGCCGGCTACCGCACCGCGGTGATCGGAAAATGGCACCTCGGCTTCGGCACCACCGCGCCCGACTACAACAAGGATCTCACTCCCGGGCCGCTCGAGATCGGCTTCGATGAGTTCTTCGGATACCCCGCCACCAACGACCGCGTCCCGACCGTTTACGTGCGCGACCATCGCGTGGTGGGCCTCGATCCCGCCGACCCGATCAGCTACACCTTCGATCCCAAGGTCGCCGCCGCGGGTGGCATGAAAAAATGGGCCGCCGGTCGTGAGCGCATCGGCTTCATGTCCGGGGGCAAGGCCGCGTGGTGGAAAGACACGACCATCGCCGACACCCTCACCACCGAAGTCGTGGGCTTCATTGAGCGGAACAAGGAGAAACCATTCTTCCTCTACTTCGCCCCGCACGACGTGCATCCGCCGACCATTCCGAACCCGCGCTTCGTCGGCACCACCGGCCTTGGCAATCGCGCCGACATGCTCAGCGAACTCGACTGGTCGGTCGGCGAGGTCATGAAAACCCTCGATCGTCTCGGGCTGGCGAAGAACACGCTCGTCATCTTTTCCAGCGACAACGGAGCCAGCCCGACCAACGAGGACGGCCATCTGCCAAACGGCCCCTGGCGCGGCAAGAAATCCCAGCTCTGGGAGGGCGGCCACCGCGAGCCCTTCATCGCCCGCTGGCCGGGACACATCGCCCCCGGCACCACCTCGGACGACCTCGTCTGCCTCGTCGATCTCGCCGCCACCGCCGCCGCCGTGGCCGGCGAAAAGCTCCCGGATGGCGCCGCGCCGGACAGCTTCAACCTGCTGCCCACCCTCCTCGGCCAGCCGAAGCAAATGAAGCGCGACACCCTCGTCGTGATGAGCGGCAATGGCGACCTCGCCATCCGCCAGGGCCAGTGGAAATACCTCCCGAACCTTGCGCTTGCGGACGGTTGGCAATCCGGCCCCAAAAAGCCGAATCAACCCGCCCAGCCCGCCCTGTTCGATCTTTCCACCGACCAGGGCGAAACGAAGAACCT
>JANPHH010000211.1:0-6514 GCA_031424375.1 Chthoniobacter sp.
GCGCATAAGATCACGGTCACCACGACCAGCCTCTCGCCATTCGCCCTCGGCATCGCGCCAGGTTTCAACATCGAAGCCAGCGTCGACGCGAGCGGCGGAGGCACGATCACCGGCGCGGGTTCCTACGCTCCAGGCGCTAACGTCACCCTCACGGCCACCCCCGATGCGGGATATCGGTTCATCAACTGGACCGAGAGCGGCGCGGAAGTCAGCACCTCGGCGAGCTACTCGTTCGTGGCGAGCGCCGGTCGTACCGCGGTGGCGAACTTCGCGCTGATCATTCCGCAGATCGCCACGGCGGCCGCGGTGTCGGGCAACCTCACGCTCGAGTGGCCCGCCGATCTGCCGGGCTGGGTGCTGGAAGAAAGCCCCGACCTCAGCCCCGGGAGCTGGGTTCCATCGGCTGCGCCGGTGACCGTCAGCGGCAACACCAAGCGGGTGATCGTCACACCCACTGCGGGCTGCGGTTTCTTCCGCCTCCGCCATCCGTGATCGCCTTGCCGAGGCTGGCGAAATAGCATCCCGCTCATGCAACACGTCGAAAAGCACTTCTCTGGCGGTGAAACGGTGCGCGATGTCGTCATCGGGATGGCCGACGGACTCACCGTTCCCTTCGCGCTCGCCGCAGGGATTTCCGGGGCCATCGCTTCCACGCATATCGTCGTCACCGCCGGTCTCGCCGAAGTCGCCGCCGGTTCCATCGCAATGGGGCTCGGTGGATTCCTCGCCGCGCGAGGCGATGCAGAGCACTACCACAGCGAACTGCGTCGCGAGGAGCAAGAGATCGTCGCGGTGCCCGAGCGCGAGGCGCAGGAGATCGTGGACTTGTTCAAGGACTACGGCGTGAGCGCGAGCGAGGCGGCGCCGGTGGTCGCAGCCTTGCGGCGCGAGCCAAAAGAGTGGCGCGATTTCATGATGCGGTTCGAACTCGGCCTCGAAGCTCCCGATCCGAAGCGCGCCCTGCGCAGTGCGTTCACCATCGCCGGTTCCTACGTCGTCGGCGGAATGATCCCGCTGCTGCCCTACATGCTTGCGGCGAACGCCCGGAATGCGCTCCTGATTTCGATCGCGGTCACGCTCCTCGCGCTCACCGTCTTCGGATTTGTGAAGGGTCACTTCACCGGCGTCTCCAAGCTCAAGAGCGCGTGGCAGACCGCGCTCGTGGGCAGTCTTGCGGCAGGCGTGGCCTTCGGTATCGCCAAGGCGATTTCTTAAGCGCGCCGAGATCGGAGGGGTTCGCGGGGAGCAACCCATGAATTAATACAATTTAATCATTCTGGGATGGGGGATCGACCATTCGCCAACGAGAATTTGGAAATGAATCCGCTGTCCTTGGTCCACGATGATTTGATTGAGGCAAAGAGGTTAAGTTTAGACCGCTCGGTCGGCATTCCCACGCCTACTGATATGAATCCTCGTTCTCCCCGTCTCCTCCCGCCGCTTCCGCGTTCCCCATGAAAACATTTCTGCTCCTCATCCTCGCGGCAGTGCTCTCGCTGTCCGCGTCAGTTCACGCTCAAACTTACTCCGTCACCGATCTCGGCTCGCTTAACGGTGCGCCGACTTTTGCGACGGCGATCAATGACAACGGCGTCGCCGCTGGCTTTGCGCAGATCGACGCGAACACGGCGCGGGCGTGGGTCTTCGACAACAATGTGCTGAGCGAACTGCCGGGGCTCGGCGGCGCGGACACACGCGCGCTCGCGATCGGCGCGGATGGGAAGGTGTATGGCTATGCGACGGATGCGGCGGGGCTCGCCCATGCGGTGCGGTGGGATGCGGGCGTGCTCACGGATCTCGGGCCGACGACGGGCACGGACGGATGGCTGCCGCAGGCGGTGAATGCTTCGGGCGCGATCGTGGGTCACACGGGCAGCGCGGCGGCTCCGGCGCTGGGTTTCCGGTTGGATGGCGCCGGTATCACTCCGCTCGGCACGCTTCCCGGCGCGACGCCGTCGGCGACGAGCGCGGCTTACGGTATCAATGACGCTGGGCAGATCGTGGGTGTGGCGAGTTGGGTCGGCGGCGGCACGCGCGCCTTCCGCACCGATGCGACCGGGATGCCTGTCTCGATCGGGACGTTGGGGGCGAATGATTCCTTCGCGGCGGCGATCGATACGGCGGGAAATGTCGCGGGCTATTCGGTGAATGCACTGAATGAAACGCACGCGTTCCTCTTCACCGATGCGAACGGGATCAAGGATCTCGGGGTGCTCAGCGGCGGTGATGAGTCGCGCGGCTTCGGCCTCAATGACTCGGGCTACGTCGTCGGCATGGCGGACACCAGCGCGGGCGCGGCGCGCGCGTTTCTGTGGACCGGCAGCGGCGCGCTTCGCGATTTGAACGATCTCATTCCCCCGACCTCCGGATGGGCGCTCGCGGAGGCGCAGGACATCAATACCGGCGGTGACATCGTCGGCTACGGCACGGTGAACGGCGAGACGCACGCCTTTCTCCTCGAGCGCTACGAAGGCGCGGACACGCTCGCGCCGATCGCCGTCGCGACCGCGACCCTGCCCGGCAATGGCGCGACGACGACCACGGTGACGGTGAAGTTTTGGGACAACGAAAAAGTCGTGACCAACACCACGCACAGCGTCGGCACGATCCGCATCACGGCGCCGAATCTCTACGACATGCCGGGCACCGCCTACTCGTGGTTTAGCACGGATGCGCAGCAGTTTGTCGTGACCTTCAGCGTGCCTGCGCCGGGTGGCTCATGGAATGGCGCGGACAACGGCACTTACGAAATCCGGCTCGCGGCAAATCAAGTGAGCGACCTCGCGGGCAACCGGCATCCCGGCGGCGTCATCGGCACTTTCACCGTCGGCATCCAGACCGCGCCGGTGCTGAACTCGATCACGCTCCCGACGACGGCGACGCTCGGAACGCCGGTGAATCTCAGCTTCAACGCGACCGGTTCGTATCCAGCGGCGGCGGGCGATCTCTTCACCGTCGCGGTGGATTGGGATGGCGACGGCGCGGTCTTCGAAACCCTTCCGGGCCGCGCGTCAAATGCGATCATTCCGCACACCTTCACGAGCCTCGGCAGTCACACGGTGCGCGTGCGCGTCACCGATCCGCACGGCCTGCAGAGCAGCGAGCGCACGGCGCAGATCGCCGTTGCAAATACCAATGTGTCCGTCATCTCCGAAGTGACCGCCGCGACACTGCCCGCGGGCGTATCGACGGTTGGTGCGGTCGCGACGGTGCAGAACGGAAAGCTCTACATGTTTGGCACCTCTCCGTGGGCGAACAACTATGAGGAGATCCCCATCTACACGTGGAATTTCCTGCCCGGCGGTGCATTCAATCCGGGCGCGCCTTTCGTCAGCGAAGGTAACATGAACATCGGCCCGCTCACCCCGGAATGGGCAGCGGTCGATGGGCGCAATCGGGTGGTGGTTTATCGCGCGGAAGGCGGTTCCACTTACACGTCGAGTGGTGGCGTCGGCGGCAACATCGCCACCAAAACCATCGCCTCTTTTGCGAATGCCAGCGCAGTCGACGACTCGCGACGCTATTACTCCTTTTACAGTAGCGGTGCCAATTTCCGCTACGACGCTGGCGCGAGCGGTGCGGGCACGTGGACGCAGCTCCCGGCGCTTCCGGCGGGATTCACCCCGGCGACCGCGAGCTACGACGGCGCGGGCCGCATCATCATCTTCGGTGGCACGACGGTTTACGCCCTGGACATTGCGGCGAACACCCTGACGCAGCTCCCCGATGCGCCCTACGCCTTCTCCGGTGCGGCAACCCTTGGCGCGGATGGATTCATCTACCTGATGCGCGGCACGGAGGTGTGGACTTTCAATCCCGCCAGCAACTCGGTCTCGCTCGCGGGCTTCACGGCGGTGGATCACAGCAACACTCCCGTGGTCCTCGGCGCAGACGGATTCCTCTACCTCATCGGCGGCTACAACTCGGCGACGTATTCCAATGCCCCCGCAATTTATCGCATCGACACGCGGGCCGGCTCCGCGCTGCGCGCGCCGCGCATCACCTCGGTGCCAACCGGCACCACTCTCTCGCTGGGGATTCCGTGGACCCACCAGATCGCCGCCGGTGGAAAACCGAGCCCCGCTTTCTCGATCGTCCGCGGCCCCGCGGGCTTGAGTGTGGATGGCACGACCGGCCTCGTCTCGTGGACGCCCGCACTGATCGGCCCGCAGGCGGCACTCGTCCGCGCGAGTAACTCCGCTGGCACTGCGGATCAACTCATCACATTCAACGTCCTCGCCGTGCCGCCCGATACCACGCCGCCGACAGCGCCGACGAATCTCGCGGTTTTTAACATCACCACCAACAGCGCGGACATTTCATGGACCGGCTCGACGGATAACATCGGCGTGACCGGCTATCGCGTGATGGAGAAACGTACGAGCGGCAGCCGCTGGCATCGCACTACTTACTACTACACGCTCGGCACCACCACCGGCACGTCGTGGCACTTTGCCAATCTCCCCGCCTGCTCGACGCGCACTTACTATGTCGGTGCGATCGACGCGGCAGGGAATCTGTCCGCGAAAGCCACGGTCACTTTCATGCTGCAATGCCCGCCTGCGATTTACGCGGATGGCAGCGGCACCTTCGGCGGACTGCGCGCCATCGTCTCCGAGCCGTGGACGAGCAATGTCTTCACCGCGACGGGTAATCCGCTGCCGACGCTCAGCGTCACGAGCGCGCCCGCCGGCGCCGTGTGGCACGTCGTCTCCGCGAGCAGCGGTTACTTCACCTGGACCGCCAGTGCCGGACAGGAAGGCGCGCAGAGCTTCGTCCTCGGAGCCACGAGCATCGCGGGCAGCGCGAGCTTCACGCGCACCGTGCAGGTCTATCCCGCTGGCACCGATCTCATCCCGCCCGGCACGCCCGGCAACTTCGTCGTCGATCAACTGAGCTGGGATAGCTGTCGGGTCACCTGGAGCTCCGCGACCGATAACTACGGCATCGCGCTCTACCGTGTGAGCGCCGTGCATCGCCAGCCGCGCCGCCGCTTCCACCGCGGCCCGTATGACGATCACGTCGTCACCTTCACCGTCCCCGCCGGGACGACGCAGGCAGTCATCCCCGGGCTGCGCGCCTCGACGAGCTATGTTGTGAGTGTCACCGCGCAGGACACCGCCGGCCTGTGGGGCTACAGCGCGAGCACGAGCGTCACCATGCTCCCGCAGCCCTTCGAGGTGCCAAACGTCCTGCAAACCGTGAACGGCGACGGCTCGCTCGCGATGTCGTGGGCCGGGCTCGGCTACTATTGGAAGTTCACCGTGGAATGCACTGACTCGCTGGCCACGCCGAACTGGCAACCCGTCGCGCCCGCCAGCCAATGGCCGAGCTTCGTGACGACCTACACCATTGTCCCGGAGGCGGGAGTGCCGCAGCGCTTTTATCACGTTCGAGCCATCCCCGCGGCTGCACCGTAAACCCGAGAGCTTGCGCTCACGATTTCCATCGCGGTCACTCTGAGACGGTCGGGTAGGATATTGCTGTCTATCCAAATGAGCCCCCGGCGATCATGAACCACCTGCCAAAGCTCATTCCGCCGGCTTTGCCCGCGACGGCGGCGGCTCAGTCCATCCACTTCTCGCCGGTGCTGGCCGAGGTGGCGCAGTTGGAAACGAGCGAAGTCTTCGCGCGAATGAAGACGGCGGCGGAAGGTTTGAGCGATGGCGAGGCGGCCCGTCGGCTGGCAGAAGTCGGGCCGAATGTCGTGGCGACGGGCAAGCATCGTGGCTGGTCGTGGCGGCTGCTCACGGCGATGCGCAATCCGCTGGTCATCCTGCTCGGCGTGCTGGCGACGATTTCCTTCGCCACTGGCGATGTGCGGGCGGGGACCGTGATGACCTTGATGGTGAGCATCGGCGTGCTGCTGCGCTTTGTGCGGGAGGCGCGGGCGGATGCAGCCGCGGAAAAGCTGAAAGCGATGATCAACGTCACCGCGGCCGTCGTGCGTGGCGGAAAGGAAGAGGAAGTTCCGCTCAAGCAACTGGTGCCGGGCGATGTGGTGGAGCTGTCGGCGGGAGACATGATTCCGGCGGATGTGCGGCTCATTTCGGCGAATGACTTGTTCATCACGCAAGCCACGCTGACCGGTGAGTCGCTGCCCGTGGAGAAGGTCGCCGCACGCGAAACGCGGACGGGGATTGCGCCGCTGGAACTGGCGAACATTTGCTTCCTCGGAACCAGCGTCGAAAGCGGGGCGGCCACGGCGGTCATCCTCGCAACGGGTGGACAGACATACTTTGGCAGCATGGCCGGGAGCATGGTCGGCGAGCCGGAACAGACGAGCTTCGACAAAGGCGTGCAGCAGTTCACGTGGCTGATGATCCGCTTCATCGTGATCATGGTGCCACTGGTTTTCCTGATCAACGGACTGACCAAACATAACTGGCGCGAGGCGTTCTTTTTCTCCATCGCCGTAGCGGTGGGTCTGACGCCGGAGATGCTGCCGATGATCGTCTCCGTCTGCCTGTCGAAGGGCGCGCTCGCGATGTCGCGGAAGAAGGTCATCGTGAAG
>JANPHH010000212.1:0-9066 GCA_031424375.1 Chthoniobacter sp.
ATCGACGCGATGCTCTTCGTTGCCGACTCGGAAGACGTAGGGGTTCGCCTCGTGGAATCGTGAGAGCGAGCGCAGCCCGTAGGGCGAGAGGAATTCCGTTTCATCGAGCATCGTGCGCAGCGTCCGCTCCAGCCGTTCGAGAGATGGGATGGCGAGAATGCGATGCTCCTGGTGCGCGCACGGATTGCACCAACTGATGCTCCTCGCAAGATCCGGGCGATGTTCGATAAACCACTTCATCCGCTTGCCGAAGCTGGGCAGCTTGTCGATTTGTTCCTGCTCCAGCACTTCCACGGCGATGAGGGGCATGAGCCCGACGAGCGAGCGCGTGCGCAGCGGAATCATCTGACCGTCTAGTTTGAGCTGGTCGTAGTAGAAACCGTCCGCCTCGTCCCACAGTCCGTTGCCGCCGTGATGATTGATCGAGTCGGCGATTTGCACGAAGTGCTCGAAGAACTTCGAGGCCATGTCCTCATAGACCGGATTCTCCTGGGCGAGTTCGAGCGCCATCGAGAGCATGGTCAGACAGTAGAAGGCCATCCAAGCCGTGCCATCGGCCTGCTGGAGAAAGCCGCCGGTCGGCAGCGGCTTGGAGCGGTCGAAGACGCCGATGTTATCGAGCCCGAGGAAGCCGCCCTGGAAGAGGTTGTTACCCTCCGCGTCCTTGCGATTCACCCACCAGGTAAAGTTAAGCAGCAGCTTTTGAAAGACACCCTCAAGAAACTCCCCATCACGCCCGCCGCGCTTGCCGCTGATCTTGTAAACGCGCCACGCCGCCCACGCATGCACCGGCGGATTCACGTCGCCGAAGGCAAACTCGTAAGCCGGAATCTGTCCATTCGGATGCATATACCACTCGCGCAGGAAGAGCTGGAGCTGGTGCTTGGCAAAGTCGGGATCGACCTGCGCCATCGGGATCATGTGAAAGGCGAGATCCCACGCGGCGAACCACGGGTATTCCCACTTGTCCGGCATCGAGATGATGTCCTGCGAGTGGAGGTGCGACCACTCGCGGTTCCTTCCGCCAAGCCGTTCGGCGGGTGGTTGCGGCTGCGTAGTATCGCCCTTCAACCAGCCGTCGATCGCATAGTGGTAGAACTGCTTGCTCCACAGCAAGCCAGCGTAGCCCTGGCGCGCCACGCGCGTCGCTTCGTCCGTCATGTCGGGCTGGGAAAGCTGATTGTAAAATTCATCCGCCTCGCGCTTGCGTCCGGCGAAGGTTTTGTCGAAAGCCTTGCCGAAAAATTCCTTCGGAGCCTCTTCCTCCCTCACCAGTCGCAGCTTGAGCGTGTGGGTCGTTCCCGGCTCGATCGTGAAGACGAAATGCGGCGCGCACTTCGTGCCGGCCTGCTCCGGGTTCACCGCCTCGGCGCGACCCCCGACGACATACTCATGAAAGGCATCCTTCACGAACGGCGTCGTGTTCGGCTGATTCCACAACCGCTGCGCGTTGCTTTCGTTCTCGATAAAGAGCGCCTCGGCCTCGCCTTCCCACGCGAAGAGATAGTTACCCAGCGAACCGTGCTCCGTGCGCACCACGTCTGCATTTTTCAATGCCATCGATGGCCGCGCCGACGCGCCATTCGTCTGTCCCCAACTCCACGTATTGCGGAACCACAGCGTCGGCAGCACATGGATCGTCGAAGCCTCCGGCCCGCGGTTCGCGATGGTGATCTGAATGCAGGTATCTTCTGGTGACGCCTTCGCATACTCCGCAAAGACATCGAAGTAGCGGTCTTCATCGAAGGCACCCGTATCCGCCAGTTCCAGCTCCGGCCCGGCCAGCCCGCGCTCGCGATTTTCCCGCACCAGCCGCGCATACGGGAACTCCGCCTGCGGGTATTTGTAGAGTGCTTTCGCGTAGGAATGCGTCGGCGTCGAGTCGAGGTAGTAATAGCACTCCTTGCAGTCCTCACCGTGATTCCCCTCCGGCCCGGTGAGTCCGAAAAGCCGCTCCTTCAAAATCGGATCGCGCCCATTCCACAGCGCCAGTCCGAAGCACAGCCGGCACTGCCGGTCCGTGAAGCCAAGCAACCCATCCTCGCCCCAGCGATAGGCGCGGCTGCGGGCGTGATCGTGTGGAAAGTAATCCCAGCAATTTCCGTGGGGTGAATAGTCCTCGCGCACCGTCGCCCACTGCCGCTCGCTGAGGTAGGGACCCCAGCGTTTCCAGTGGCGGGTGCGGTCGCGATCTTCGCGGAGGCGAGCTTCTTCGGCAGTGAGTGAGGCGGAGTTTTTCATGGGTCCTCATTCGTCGTCGCCTCGCGCGATTCCTTACAAGGAGCGGCGCGCGCCCCGCCGCCGACCGACTCTGCCTGCGACGCGGCATTTTCCCTCGGGGACAAATGTTCGCTGCGCGAAAGTGGTGGGTCGGCGCCGGGACGGACGCCGCTCCTTGCTTACGCCGTCAGCTTGCGAAGCGTTTCGACGAGCGCCATCGCGAGCGCGCTCACCTGCTTCACCTTGCGCTCGTCCTTGAGTTTGCCGGCATCGTCGAAGGCTTCGTGTGCCGTGGAGATGCAGACCTGCTCGGGAAGCACGATGACGCCGATGTTACCGAGGATGGAGCGCAGGGTGACGAGGCCGCGCAGGCCGCCGAGCGCGCCGGGTGAGGTGGCCATGAGCGCGGCGACTTTGCCTTTGTAGGCGGCGAGCGGTGGTTCGTCGTCGGACTCGGAGCGCGAAGCCCAGTCGATGGCGTTCTTCAGCGCGGCAGTGATCGAGCTGTTGTATTCGGGCGAGGCGATGAGAAAGCCGTCGCTCGCACGGAGCAGCGCTTTGAATTTCTTCGCGCCTTCGGGCAGGCCGCTGGCGTCCTCGAGATCCTGATCGAAAAGCGGGAGCGCGAGTTCGCGGAGATCGACGATGGTGACTTCCGCGCCCGCCGCGCGCGCGGTGTCTGCGGCGAGGGCGAGGAGTCTTTTGTTGAAGGAGGCGGTGCGGAGGCTGCCGGCGAACGCGACGATTTTGAGTTGGTTCATGCGTGGTGTGGTATCAGCGAAGGATGGCGCGTTCGAGGCGCAAAAGTTCGCCGAGCGACCAGGCTTGGAAGGGGCAGCCCCGCGGCGTGTGCGGTGCCTCGGCGTCGGCAATCTCGGAGAGGTGGCCGAGGCCTGCGGTCGCGAGGTGCTCGCGCAATGGTGCGAGGAAGCGTGCGCGCGCTGCGTCGTCGTCGCCGTTCACCCGAGCCCATGCTTCGACGAACGCCCCGATGAGCCACGGCCAGACGGTGCCTTGATGGTAACTGCCATCGCGCTGCCAGACGCCACCTTCGTAGCGCGGCGCGTAGTTGGGTTCGCCGGGCGCAAGGGAGCGGAGCCCGATGGGCGTGAGCAGCTTTGCCTGCACGGTCTCGACGACGCGGCGGGCGCGCTCGCCTTCGAGCAGCGCGAGCGGGAGTCCGCCGATGGCGAAGATCTGGTTCGGACGAATGCTCGCGTCGTTCGTGCCGGGCTGATGGTCGCAGTCGATGACATCGAAGAGACTGCCGGTGGCTTCGTTCCAAAAGCGTTCGGCGAAACTCGCCCGCGCTCTTTCAAAGAGATGCTCCCAACGCGAAGACGATTGCAGGCCGATCCACAGCGCGTTGATCCAGAGCGCCTGAATCTCGACGGGCTTGCCGATGCGCGGAGTGACGACCCAATCGCCGACCTTCGCGTCCATCCAGGTGAGTTGCACGCCGGGCTGGCCGCAGGCGAGCAGTCCGTCCTCATCAGCGCGGATGCCGAAGCGCGTGCCGCTGCTGTAGCCCGCGAGGATGTCTTCGACAGCGGTGCGCAGCTTTTGGGTGTGGCAATCGACGATGAAGGAGGCGGGACGATGAGTCTCCGCGGCACAGATGTATTCGTGGACGGCGATGACATACCAGAGCGACGCATCCACGGAGTTGAACTCGGGCGCTTCCCCATGATCGGGAAAACGGTTCGGCAACATGCCTTCCGACACCGCGCCGGCCCATTCGACCAAGATGTCGCGCGCGTCTTCGAGTCGGCCGGTGGCGATGCAAAGTCCGCGGAGCGCGATAAAAGTGTCGCGTCCCCAATCGCCGAACCAAGGGTAGCCGGCGATGATCGTGCGGCCCGCGCCGCGTTTCACGAGATAGGCATCGGCGGCGCGATGCAGGGGCGACTCGAAGGCTTCGCGGCGCGCGAGTTCGGCGCGACGCGTCATCACGTAAAGTTCCTCGGTCGATTCGAGATGGTTGAGGCGCTGATCGCCCGGCGTGAAGACCCATACCGCGGGCTTGGCGGCGAGGTCCCAATGGAAAACTCCGGGCGAGGCGAGGTCCTCGGTAGCGTCGAGTCCGCGCGCGGCTTCTTCGCTGTAGAGGAAGTTGCGATACCACGTGGGCTCGTGGCGGTAGTGGCCGTTGCTGCGTGCGACCACGCCGGGCGCGCCGTCGTAAGGCTGCCACACGACATGCTCGAAGCTCTCGCTCGGCTCGAAACGGAATGCGGCGTTTTCGTGCTGCATGCCGTGGAAGTCGCGGATCGAGAGGAACGGTCGCGCTTTCAATGTCACCAAGCCGTGCAATTCGCCGATGAGTTTCCACGCAACGAAAACCGCAGACTTTCCGTGCACCATGAAAACTTCCTGCTCGATCACGAGATCGTCGTCGATGCGCCACGTCCAGCGCGGCCACGGCTCGTGCTTGAAGGTTTCCAAGCGCGCAATGCCATCGGGATGGATCACGTCCGGCACGTAACGCTGCGAGGAAAGGGCGAAGTTTCCGCGCGGTGTCTCGACCCAGGCGTCGAAGCCATTGACCAGCGCCATGCGTCCCGCGGGCGGAGTCGTGGCGGTGAGCAGCAGTGCGTGATAGCGCCGCGTTCGAATGCCGGAGACCGTGCCGCTGGCGAAGCCGCCGAGGCCGTCGGCTTCAAGCCATTCGGCGTCGAGAGATGGAAGGAAAGTGGACATGAGTTTACACGGGTGTGGGTGGTTCGATGCGGAGGAGGATGATGACGAGGGTGACGGCGATGGTGATGAGTGGGTCCATGGTCTAGCCTCCAGTCTCGAAGCCGGGATACAGCGTCATGCCGCCATCGACGAAGAGCGTGATGCCGTGGATGTAATCGGCGTCGTCGCTCGCGAGCCAGGCCGCGGCTCGGCCGATTTCGTTTGGCTCGCCGATGCGTTTGTAAGGGATGAGCTTGAGCAGTTCGGCGTAATGTTCGGGCGTGTCCCACGCGGCGGTATTGATCGGCGTGCGGATCGCGCCGGGCGCGATGGAATTCACGCGGATGCGCCACGGCGCGACTTCCTGCGCGATGCTTTTCATCATCAACATCACGCCGCCTTTCGAGGTCGCGTAATTCACATGGCCGGCCCACGGGATGACTTCGTGCACCGAGCTGATGCAGACGATCTTCCCCGCGGCGCACGATACTTCCGGCCGCACGCCGCGGGCTTTGAATTCGCGCACCGCCTCGCGGGCGCAGAGAAATTGTCCGGTGAGATTCACGTCGATGACCTTCTGCCACTGCGCGAGCGTCATGTCGCAGAAGGGCGCGTCCGATTGGAGGCCGGCGTTGTTCACGAGAATATCGACCGTGCCGAACTCCGCCTTCGCCGTGGCAAACATCGCCTGCACCTCCGCTTCCTTGGAAACATCGGCCTTCGCGGCGATCGCGTGGCTGCCGCCCTCCTCGATCTCCGCGGCGACTTCCTCCGCTTTGTCCGGTCCGGTGACAAAATTGACAACCACGTTCGCGCCCGCTTTCCCCAACTCGATGGCGATGGCTTTGCCGATCCCGGAGCTAGCCCCGGTGACGACGGCGGTTTGTCCTTCGAGCAAGCGCCGGACGGGCACATTGGGCATGACGGGCTGCGGGTAATGCGAGTGGTGATGGGTGTGCATGGAGAGTTGGTCGCGGCCCGCGACGGTTCCTTACAAGGAGCGTGCGGGACGCACGCCGCTCCTTGATCTCCACGCACCGACGGTGCTACGCAAAGCCATGCCCGCGCGCGCCAAGAAGCCGGAATCGCCACCTGCCCGCTCTCTCCGCATCATCGCGGAAGGCACGGCGGCGGCGATTGGGGACGAATTTTTCCGCTCGCTCGCGCGGTGTGCGGCGCAGGCGCTCGGGGCGCGTTACGCATTTGTCGCAGAGACGCTCAGCGAGATGGAGTCACGGTCGCTGGCGTTTTGGGAAGGGGCCGATTTCGGCGCGGGATTTACTTATCGCTTTCCCGGCACGCCCTGTCAGCGCGTGGCCGCGGGTCACGTGTGCGCGACCAATTCGGGGCTCGCGGCGAAGTTTCCCGAGGATCTCTGGCTGACCCAGATCGGCGCGGAGAGCTACGTGGGCGTGCCGATGCGGAATGCGCAGGGCCGCACGATCGGGCACCTCGCCGTGCTGCACACCGAGCCGATGGAGGCGACGGAGGAAGACCTCGCGACGCTGAAGATTTTCGCCGCGCGCGGTTGCGCGGAGCTGGAGCGGAAGCAGACCGACGAGAAGCTGGGCAAGGCGCTCGCGGATCTCCGCCGCGTGAATGTCGAGACCCAGGCGCTGCTCAATATCACCCGCGCGGTCGGCCACCATTTGCAGCGCGACGTGCTCTTCGGGGCGCTCGCCGAATGTCTGCAAGCGGCAGTGACGACCGAGTGTTTCGGCATCGTCCTGCCAACGGCAGGCAACCAATTGCAGGCGCACATCCTGACCAAGCGCAACCTGCACTCGGAAGGCGCGCCGGCGACGATCATGAAACGCGCCGGAGCAGCCTCGGATTGGGTGATGCAGCACCGCGAATGGGTGGTCGCGGCCTCGCGCAAGGAAGTACGCGAGCGTTTTCCGGGCACCGCCGAGATTATGAACGAGGAGCAAATGGAGTCGCTCTGCGTGCTGCCGCTGATCACCGGCGAGCGCGTGCGCGGCGCGCTGTTTTTCATGGCCGCCGCGAACGCCGCCTATGGCGATCTCCATCATTCCTTTCTGCATCAGGTCGCAAGTGCCGTCGCGGTGGCACTCGACGACTGCCTTGTTCACGAAGAAGTGCGCCGGCTCAGCGACGAATTGTCCGCGCAAAAGGTCGCGGCATTGGAGCAACAGAATCGCGCGGTGAGCGATCAGCTCGCGGCGGCGAGCAAATCATTGGATGAGAGCGAAGAGCGCTTCCGCGATCTTTTCGACGAAGCGCCGATCGCCTACGTGCATGAAGGGCTCGACTCGAAACTCATCCGCTGCAATCGCACCGCGTTGAAGAGTCTCGGCATCACCGCCGAGGAAGTGCCGCACACTTACGGGAAGTCGTTCGCGCCCGACACACCGGACGCGCAGCGCCGGATGCGTCAGGCATTCGAGGCCATCGGCAAAGGAATCGAGACGAGCGGTGTGCTGCTCGAGATGCGACGCAAGGACAACGGCAAGCCGTTTTGGATCCAGTGGTGGTCGCGCCCGGACCCGAGCGGCAAGTTCACCCGCACGATGTTCCTCGACGTGACGGACCGCGTGATGATGGAGCAGGAGAAGGCGCGGCTCGAGGCGCAGAACGTCTATCTTCAGGAGGAAATCCGCAGTCAGCACAACTTCGTGGAGATCGTCGGCAACAGCCAGGCGCTGCTGCGGGTGCTCAAGCAGGTGGATCAAATCGCGCCGACGGATTCGACCGCGCTCATCCACGGCGAGACCGGCACGGGCAAGGAACTCATCGCCCGCGCCATCCACGACCGCAGCACGCGCCGGGAGCATCCGCTCGTGAAGGTGAACTGCGGCGCGATCAGCGCGGGACTCGTCGAGAGCGAGTTGTTCGGGCACGTGAAAGGCGCTTTCACCGGCGCGATCGCGAACCGCGAGGGGCGCTTCGCGCTCGCCGATGGCGGCACCATTTTTCTCGATGAAGTGGGCGAGCTGCCGCCGGAGACGCAGGTGAAGCTGCTGCGCGTTTTGCAGGAGCAGGAATTCGAGCCGCTCGGCAGCAGCAAGACCATCAAGGTGGACGTGCGCGTGATCGCAGCGACCAATCGCGATCTGCCCGCGATGGTGCGCGACGGCGATTTTCGCAGCGACCTTTTCTACCGCCTCAACGTGCTGCCCGTGACCATGCCGTCGCTCCGCGAGCGCCCCGACGACATCCCGCTGCTCACGATGTTCTTCCTCGAAAAATTCGTGCGAAAGATGGGACGCCCGATCAAGCAAGTCGCCGAGGAAACGATGCTGCGGCTGCGCGATTACCCGTGGCCTGGCAATATCCGTGAACTGCAAAACGTGATCGAGCGCGCCGTCGTGCTCGCGACCGGCCCCGTGCTGCGCGTGGACGATAGCCTGCTCCCGCAGACGACGACGCGCCCGCTCGCGAGCCTGCCCGAGCCGCGGGCATTTCAGCCGGAGCCGCCGCCCGCCCCAGTCGGCGGCGCGTCGCTCGAAGATGTCGAGCGCCAGCACATCCTCGCCGTGCTGCGGAAAGCGAACTGGCGGATCGAAGGAAACGGTGGGGCGGCGAAAGTGCTCAACCTCGAACCGAGCACGCTGCGCAGCCGGATGAAGAAGCTCGGGATCAAGCGCGGGTAATACAGAGGGGCGCACACTGCTCCGTGGTCACGACATTTCGCGGCGGTCGCGGAATGTCGTGGCCACGAGGCCCACGGTCGTGGCCGCAAGAAGTCGTGGCTCTAGACAAGTCGAGCCGTGTTCCAGAGTAAAACGCGGCCCGGATGCAATCAAAAGGCATCGTGGCACGTCCGTTGCAAAAGGTGCGGGGAGCAACTGCAACGTCCGACCTTTCATCCACCAAAATGCTCCGCATCTCTGCCATCGAATCCGCCGACCACGGCACCACCCTCCACCTCGAAGGTCAACTCGCCGGTCCGTGGACGACTGAGTTGGATCGCGCCTGCGAATGCGCACTCCGCGAGTGCCGCCCACTCACGCTCGACCTCGCCGACGTGTCGTTCATCGACCGTCCCGGACACGCGCTCCTCGCCTCCCTTTCCCGCCGCTCCGTCGCGCTCGTGCGCTGTTCGCCTTTTCAGGAAGAGCAGCTCCGGCAGGCCGCGGCGGCCACACCTGAAACCACCACCACGCCGCCATGAACGAACCGTCCACCATTCCATCCGCGCCGGCT
>JANPHH010000213.1:0-2731 GCA_031424375.1 Chthoniobacter sp.
TTCAGCCCCCGCCCATGTCCCGCATCCATCTCCTCTCCGAAGACGTCGCCAGCCAGGTGGCGGCGGGTGAGGTCGTGGAGCGGCCGGCTTCGGTGGTGAAAGAGCTCGTCGAAAACGCCATCGATGCGCAGGCCACGCGCATCGAAGTCCTCATCCGGCGCGGCGGCATCTCCACCATTCGCGTAGTCGACGACGGCACCGGAATGGATCGCGACGACGCCCTGCTCTGCCTCGAGCGCCACGCCACCAGCAAGATCCGCACGGGCGCCGACCTCGCCACCATCCACACCCTCGGCTTCCGCGGCGAAGCACTCCCGAGCATCGCCAGCGTCTCGCGCTTCCGCCTCACCACCCGCGAACACACCGCGCTGGCCGGCACCGAGGTCATCGTCAATGGCGGCAAAATCGAAACCGTCCGCGACGGCGGCGACGCACCCGGCACGCAGATCGAAGTCCGCTCCCTTTTCTACAATCTGCCCGCGCGCCGGAAATTCCTCCGCACCGAAAACACCGAGCAGAGCCACGTCGAGCATCAGCTTCATCTCCAGGCGATCGGCCACCCGCAGGTCGGCTTCGTCTTCGTTAATGACGAACGTGTCGTCTACCAGCTCCCGCCCGTCGCCCATCTGCGCGACCGCATCCGCGACCTCTGCGGCGCCGCACTCACTGCCGAACTGCTCGAGGTACCGGAGTTCGACGCCGGCGGCCTCATCGTCCGCGGCTTGGTAGGCAAGGCGGGCGTCAGCCGGTCGTCGCGCGCCCAGCAACTCGTCTTTCTCAATGGCCGCGCCATCGAGAATCCGACGCTCAGCTTCGCGCTCCGCGAAGGCTATCACACCGCGCTGATGAAAGGTCAGCACCCGGTCACCTTTCTCTTCGTGGAAATGGACCCGGCAGCCGTCGACGTGAACGTGCATCCGGCCAAACGTGAAGTCCGCTTCCGCGATCCGGCCCACGTCCGCGAAGCCATCGTCGAAGCCACCCGCCGCGCCCTCGAGAGCGACCGCGCGAGTTGGACGAGCACCTTCCACTCCGCTCCCAAAGCCGAACCCACGGCACCGACTCCGGACCTCACCCCGCAACTCATTCCGGAGCGCGAACTCGTCACCTTGCGCACGGACTGGGCCGCGCTTCCCATCGCGCCCGCGCCGACTCCGCCAGCCGCTGCCGCGGTTCCGACCACCTCCTTCGATCTCCGTCCCACGACAACCATCGTGCCCGCCGAGGACCGATCGCGCGATTTTCGCATCCTCGGCGTCCTCGGCAAACTCTACGGCCAGATGGAAAACGAAAGCGGCCTCGTCCTCGTCGACCAGCACGCCGCGCACGAGCGCATCCTTTTCGAGGAAATGCGCCGCCGCATGGAATCGCAGGGCGTTCCGTCGCAGCGACTGCTCATTCACCTCACCCTCCAGGTCACACCCCGCGATGCCGACTGGCTCGCGCAAAACCTCCCCACCCTCCACCGCGCCGGCATCGCGCTCGAGCCCTTCGGCCCCGGCACGTTCAAGATCGACAGCCTGCCCACCTTCCTTCGCGGCACCGAACCGCTCCAACTCGTGCGCGACGTGATCGACGAACTCCGCGAGACCAGCAATCAGACGTCCCGCCTCCGGCTCGGCGAAGACATGATCGCCAAGACCGTCTGCCGCCACGCCGTGAAAGCGAACGACTTCCTCCGCGAACCCGAACTCGTCCGGCTGATCCAGGATCTCCTCGCCTGCGACCTCCCCTACACCTGCCCGCACGGTCGCCCCACGATGATCCAGATGAGCTACGGCGAGCTGGAGAAAAAGTTCGGCCGAAAGGCGTGAGCGCGAGGCACGCCGCGGCAACGACCGGTCGCCCTGAGCGTCGCTCACTGCCCCGTCCGCACGTCTAATGAACTACCCAAACGCCTGTCATCCCGAGCGGAATGGAGGGAGCCTAAGCGACCAGAATGGAGTCGAGGGACCTCGGATTGCAGAATGATCCATGATCCTCAGCGATACCGGGGTCGTTGCCTGCGGCGGTCTCGCAGACTCGGCTCGACTTCGTTACACTCCGCTCAGGATGACAGGGCTTTTTTGACTTCCGGTGCATGCTCTGCAAGCTCCGTCGACAAGCTCGAAATGCCAATGCTTGGAAACGCTCCGCGCTTCCCCGCCTCACCTCCGGCCTGCTACACCGGCCCGCGTCATGGACATCGCCGACAGCCTCCTTTGGTACATCGTCTTCCTCTACTCCACCGTGTGCCACGAAGCCGCCCACGCGTGGGCCGCACTCCGGCTCGGCGATCGCACCGCGTACGAAGGCGGGCAGGTCTCCCTCGATCCGCTGCCGCACATTCGCCGCGAACCCTTCGGCATGGTCGTGGTCCCGCTGCTCTCGTTTTTCCTGGGCGGCTGGATGATCGGCTGGGCCAGCGCGCCCTACGATCCACGCTGGGCCTTGCAGTACCCGCGGCGCTCCGCGTTGATGGCACTCGCCGGTCCGGCCGCGAATTTGTGCCTCGTCATCCTCGCCGCCCTCGCGCTGCGCATCGGCATCGAGTGGCACGCGTGGGACGAACCCTTCAACCCGACCTCCCAGCACCTCGCCGAGCCGCTCAGCGCCGGCCTCATCCCGTGGCTGGCCAAGCTCGTGAGCATCGTCTTCTCGCTCAATCTCCTGCTCGCCGTCTTCAATCTCCTCCCCCTGCCCTCGCTCGATGGCAGTAGTCTGCCGTTGCTCTTTCTCCCTGCCTCCGCAG
>JANPHH010000214.1:0-5236 GCA_031424375.1 Chthoniobacter sp.
TGCTGGACTTCTACCTCCCGCGCAAAACCCGCGACCCCGATCAAGTCCTGCGCAAGCTGCGGGCACGCCACGCCGCCCGCGCCGCCGCCACCGCCTCTGCCCGCAAGAAGCGAAGAAAAGCAGTAACAAAGTAGAACTAAGAGCGACACTCCCTTCAAAGTCGGCGCATACCACAGCCACGGCTTCCCCTTTGCGGGCTCGGGTGCGGCATAGACGAAGGCTTTGTGGGCATCGATCTCGAAGGTCTCGGCGACCCGCGGCAGCTTGTCGTCAGCGACGACATTCAGCGCGAGCAAAGCCAGCAGGAGAAGCGTGGGTGATTTCATGGGGATAACGAAGTGATACCGGTGATGTCGTGTGAGGAGCAGTCCGCTGAATCATTCCGGCAGAGGCTGGCCCTTGGTCTCGGGCAGGAAAATGATGATCACAAGGCCCGCAACAAAGAGCGAGGCCATGAGACTGATGGCCGTGCGCAGCTCCATGCCCGGCAGCGCCTTGAGCCAACCGGAGAAGACGAGCATGGATGACGCAATCAGGCGCCCGCCATTGAAACAGAAGCCGGTACCGGTCGAGCGCAGGTGGTTTGGAAAAAGCTCCGGAAAATAGACCGCGTAACCGGCGTGAATGCCGATGGTGACGAAGCCGTAGAGCGGCAGCATCGCGAGCAACACGCCGTAGCTCGTGGGGAGAAAGCAGGTGGCCGGCACGACAACGAGCGCGGCGGTGTGGTAGAACGCAAACGTGCGCCGGCGGCCGAAGCGCCCCGCGAGCGGGCCGAACATCAGCATGCCGAGGCCAGAGCCGACAGCCTGTATATTGCCGTAGGCAAATTTCGCGCGCTGGGTGGCTTCCGCCGCGGCCACGCCGTGGCGCACGAGGAAGTCTTTCGCGAGATCCTGGCCGGCGACCGTGACCGCCCAAAACGTGCCGAGTCCCACTGACGCCAGCAACACGCCGAGCATCGCGCGCCGGTTCCAGCGCGGGTTGAGCAGGAGATCGCGGAAGCTCCCGAGCTGCGCGCCGACCCCGGCCGCGGCCTTTGCCTTCGCCTCGTGCCAGCGCTCGGGCTCGCGCACTCGCGCGCGGACCCAGAGCACGAGCAGCGAGGGCACGATGCCGACGAGAAACGCCGTGCGCCAGTCCGCACCAAAGCCGATGCCGACCCACGCGGCGAGCCAGGTGCCGACGATGCTCGTCGAGTGAAAGAAGCCCGACATCTGCGCGCGCGCGTTCGGCGGCATCACCTCCGCCACGAGCGCGGCCGCCACCGCCCATTCGCCGCCGACCCCCATCGCGACCAGGAAGCGCAGCACACCCACGTGCCAGAGTTCATGAGCGAAATAGGTGAAGCCGGTGAAGATCGAGTAAAACAGGATCGTCACGACCATCGTCGGCTGCCGTCCCCATCGATCCCCGAGCCAGCCGAAAAGAATGCCGCCGACGGTGCCGCCGACGAGGAAGACGCCGAGGAAAATGTCGCCCCACAACCGGATCGACGGATCGCTCGTCGGCACGTGCAGGATGTCGGCGAGCATCTGGTTGCGCGAGATGTTGAAGAGCTGTCCCTCGAACGCATCGAAAACCCAGCCCGCCGAAGCGATCACCAGCACGAGCCACTGGTAACGAGTGACGCCGTGATACCATTTCGGCGGGACGGTCTCGGCGGGCGGGGAGGTCACGGCGTTAGAATGCGACGGGCTTTCCGGTATCCACGGATTCCTGCGCGCGCAGGCACATCATCACGGACCACCGGCCATCCTCGCCCGAGGCCGGCAGCGGCGCGCCGTCGCGCACGCTCGCGGCCATGGCGTTGATTTCATCCACGAGTTCGAAGACTTCGCCCGTGGTCTTCCCAATCGGAACTTCATGCACCCGTTCGCCATCGAAATGCTTGAGCGAAAACGTCGGGTGAAAAGTGCGGTCGAGCGCGCCGCTCCATGTCGCCCGCAGCGCGCCGCGCGTGCCCGTGACCTTCACGACTTGATGATGCTCGAAGGCGCTGAGGGTCTGCGAGATCACGGCGTAGGCGCCGCGCGGGAAGTTCACGATGGCGCTGAAATTGTCCTGCAACTCGGGGTGATCGGGCTGCTTCGAGTTGGCGCGGGCGAAGACGCTCACCGGTTCGCCGATACCCGAGAAATACCAGCGTGCGAGATCGAAGAAATGAATCGGCTCCTCAAGAATCCAGTTGCCGACGCGGCTGATGTCGTAGCGCCAGCCATCGGCGCCGAGCCGATACGGCCGCCGCCAAAGCTCGATCAACGCGTACTGCGGCTCGGCGATTGCCCCGGCGTCGATCATCTCCTTCGCTTTTCCCCACAACGACGAGAGGCGAAACTCGTGCCCGACCGCGATCAACCGCCCACGCTCACGCGCGCAACGGAGGAGGTCATCGCACTGCGCTTCGTCGATGCACATCGGCTTCTCCATGAGCAAGTGCTTGCCCGCTTCGAGCACGGCGCGGCCGACGGGGTGATGGAGATCGCTCGGCAGTACCACGTCGATGACTTCGATCGAGGGATCGGCGAGCAGATCGCGGTAGTCGCTGAAGACCGGCACGCCGGAATGCGCCTCGCGCGCCGCGGCCTGGCTCTTCTCGGAACGAGTCGCAATGGCGACGAGTTCGGCATCGGGAGATTCCACGATCGCCCGCGCGTGGTGACTGCCCCACGCGCCGAAGCCGATGAGTGCGAAGCGAACGGGGGAGGTTTGTGCGGGCGTCATTGTATCTCGTGCGGGTGTGCGTGCGGGAAGCGCGGCGTTCCAAAACCCCTGTCATCCAGCGGAGCGGCGGCGGAAATATGGGCGGAGCGAAGTCGAAGGACCTCTCGCATCCTCTGGGAGCAATGGCGGTGTGAAGCAGGTAACTAACCTGCGCTCCGCACCGCCTCCGCCCACGGAAGTTAGAGGTCCTTCGACTACGCGCCATTCCGCCTTCGCCCGCATGGCGCTTCGCTCAGGATGACAGCGTTTGCTTTTGCCACTCACACGCGCACCCCCGTCGTTAGCGGCGTGATCGGCGTGCTGGCGGGCTTTCGGCCTTGCACCTCGTTCAGCTTGCAGGTGTCGAGGCGCGGCAGGACGTGCCGGGCAAAAAGCTCGCACTCCGCGAGATGCGGATAGCCGGAGAGAATGAACGCGCGCATGCCCATGGCGATGTAGCGCTGGAGCTTGGCCACGACTTGATCCGGATCGCCGACGATCGCGCTCGCGCAGCCGCTCCGCGCGCGACCGATACCGCTCCAGATATGATCTTCGATGTAGTCGTCCGTCGTTTTCGCACGCAGCACATCCTGCCGCAGCACGCCAGCCGATTGCGCGTCCTGCGAGCGCGCTTTGATCTCCGCGCCTTTCGCCGGATCGAGCCGCGAGAGCAGGCGGGTCGCAGCTTCGCGCGCGTCGGCTTCGGTTTCGCGCACGATGACGTGAATGCGCAGCCCGAAGTCCAGCGTGCGACCAAGCGCGTCGGCTTTGCCGGAGACGAGGTGCATCGTCTCGCTCAGCCGCTCCTCCGTCTCCGGCCACATGAGGAAAACGTCGCAATGCTCCGCGCAGAGTTGCACGGCGTCGGGCGAGATGCCGCCGAAGTAGAGCAGCGGCCCGCCATTCTGCTGATACGGCTGACCCGGCGCGGTCGTCGTGAGATCGATCTGGTAGAAGTCTCCGCGGAAATGAACCTCGGGCTGAGTCCAGCACTGCTTGAGGATGGCGATCACCTCGCGCGAGCGGGCATAACGCGCGGCCGAATCCTCGCGCATGCCCGGCAGGTCGGACGAGATGATGTTCACCGTGAGCCGACCGGCGAGGAGGTGGTCGATCGTCGCGAGGTGCCGCGCGAGCATGGGCGGATGAATTTCGCCCATGCGCACGGCGACGAGGTGATTGATTTGCCGCGTCAGCACCGCGGTCGCGGCGGCAAAGGGTAGCGTCTCCTGTCCGCAGGCCCATCCCGAGGGCATGAGGATGTTTTGATAGCCCAGTTCATCGGCCCGCCGGACGATGCCCGAGCAGTGCTCGAAGCTGCTGCGCAACGCGCCATCCGGCACACCGAGAAATTCATAATCGTCGCTGCACAACGCCGAAAACCACGCGACCTCCACGCGCCGATCAGGCGTGCGAATGGCTGGAGCTAGGGGTGGCTGCGGCATCCAAATTTATGGGGTACTGACGCGATGGAAGGAGGGCGCCGGTAGTCGAATAATCCGTTCGCGTTGGAATCCGCCAGCCTGGGTACGCAGAGATGATGACCGTGATATTTTGTCCCGTGGCTGAATCAGCGGCATGGAGCACCGGGCGCCGGAGGCAGCGGCACCCCCTTCACTTTCTTCCGCTCGGACTTTGGCTTTTTGGTTTTGGTGCCCGCGGGCGCTTCCATTCCGAAGCGCTTCGCTCCGGCGCTCTTTGGGTTCGCCATTTCGGCGAGCCAGGCGTCGTGGAGCTTCGTGAGTTCCGCGACCTTTTCTGGCATCTGTTTCGCGAGATCATTTTTCTCCGACCCATCATTCCCGAGATCGAACAGGCTCACCCGCGCCTTTTCTCCGACCAGTTTCCAATCGCCGGAACGCACCGCCCACCAGCCTTCCTCGCTGCCGGCGGACCAAAATAAATTGCGCGGTTGCGGTGACTCCTCTCCGCGGAGGATCGGCAGAATGTTTTTTCCGTCGAAAGTGGTTTCGGCTTTAGCCGAATCCGATGCGACTGAAGTCGCAGCCACATTCGCCGCGGCGAGCGCAGTGGGCAAAATGTCTAGCGAACTCACCACGGCCTGACTTTCGCCCGGCTTCAACTGTCCCGGCCAGCAGACGAGAAAGGGCACGCGAATGCCACCCTCGTAGTCCTGATGTTTGCCGCCGCGCAGCGGGGAGTTCACCGCCGACTGCGCGAGCGGCCCGCCGTTGTCGCTGATGAAAAAGAGCAGCGTCTTCTCCCACACACCTTCGGTCTTCAGCGTCGCCACGATCTTGCCGATCGCGTCATCCATGCGCTTGCCCATCGCGAGGAGCGTGTTGCGGTCCGTGTTGCCGGTGTTGAATTTTGCGATCTCATCCGCGGGCGCCTGAAGCGGCGCATGGACGGCATTGAAGGCGAGATAGACAAAGAAGGGCTGCGCCTTATGTCGCGTGATGAATGAGACGGTTTCCTCGCCGAGCCGATCCGTGAGATAGCCCGTCTCCTGCACCGGCGTCGTGCCGCGGTAGATCGGATCGTTCGGGTCGTTCAGCTTGAAATAATCGTG
>JANPHH010000215.1:0-5156 GCA_031424375.1 Chthoniobacter sp.
ACGAGGTTGGCGTTGTCCTTCATCCACGCCGGCGGCGAATTGCAGCTCGCGTAAAAGGTGTCGATCTTCCCCGCCCCGATTGCGGCGGCCTGCTGCAACACCCAGAGGTCGTTCCCATACGCCCCGAAGTTCAGCGCCGACGTGTTCAGTGAATTGGCATCCGCATTGTCATTCACCGGTTCGTGCGTGGGCCGGAGGAAGGTGCGCAGGATGCGCGCATCGACATCGGCAAACATCAAGTTCAACACCTCCGTCCGCGCCGGCTCGGTCATGTTTTTCAGTTCGCTTGTCTGCCGTTTCATCCCCGCGCCGAATCCATAGATGGTCTGCCGCGGCTGGGAGAGATCCACCGTCACCGACTCGGCGGCGTGGCTGCACAACGCTGCGAGCAGGCTCACGGCAAGCACTGCGACAATGATGCGCGGGGGGGGCATGCAGTGCGAACTTAGCCAGCGAAGCCCCCGGAAAGCGAGCGCAGATCATGGCCCGAGCAGCACGCGGGAGAAGCGTTTTGGAAAACCTGTTGCGGGTCGCCGGCTGGTCTGGTTACGGGAAGTTCCTCGGAGCTGGGGTATGAGGAGGCTGTCACGGCGACGTCACTTTCAGCCGGGCGAAGCGCACGGGAATAGTCGAACCGGTGGGAAAGGTGGCCTTCACCGTTTGCACGGTGCCGTTGTCGGTGAGGATCGCCTGCGTGACGCCGGCGACGGACCAGGAGTTTGCGGCGAGGGTGTCGCTCCACTCGACGGTGAAGGTCGCGTCGCCAGCGAGCGCGGCTTTGCTGCGGGTGTAGGTGAACTCCAGAAGCGCGCCATTGCGCACGAGGGGCGTGGAGGTGGTGGTGGCGGCGGTGGGGTTCTGCCCGGTGGCGAACTCGAGGAGATTCGCTTCGCCGTCATTGTTCGCGTCGAACGTGTCGGCCGCGGTGCCGCTGTTCGCGGTCGTGCCAAAGTAAGCGAAACGCCAGGATTGAGCGGGCGTGGCCAGCGTGAGGACGACATCATTTCCATCGCCGCCGAGATAACTAATGATCCAAGTATAGCTATCGTCGTTGAAGGCGCTGCCTTCCGGTTTGCCGGCGAAGGTGCCGCTGATCGCTCCGGCGCTGGTCTTGTTCAGAATCCTGAAACTGGCGCCCGCGGCGAGCCCCGGACCGGCCACGAGATCGAGCGGCCCGCCCAGAGTCACGTTTCCGCCTGCGGCGAGCTGATCGTATTGCGCGCCGGCGGTGGTGCCGTTGATGCGGGCCTGGAAGGTGCCGCCTGCATTCAAAGTGAGTGCGCCGGCGGTGGCGGGCAGCCCGCGCGGGGCGAAGGTTCCGCCGTTCACAGCCAGCGATCCGGCGAGGCTGCCGCTGAGCGCGAGCGTGCCGCCACTCACGGTCGTGGCGCCGGTGTGGGTGTTGGCATTCGATAAAGTCCACGTCCCGCTCTGGACGATGACCGACGCCGCGCCCGAACCATCCTGGATGATGCCGTTTACGGCGTTGCTGCCGACGCCGGCCAGTTGCAGGGTGCGCCCGGTGGTCACGTTGGAGGTGATATTGCCATCGAGCGCGAGGCTGCCGCCCAGTACGGTGATCAAGGTGTTCCCGCCACCACCGATCATGCTGATCGGACCGGCGATGCTGTTGTTCCCGGCGTCATTCACGATCGCACCGTTCCCGGTCGCCCGGCTGGTGGTGAAACTCATGGTGGCCGGCAACGCGATGGCTCCGGTGCTGCCGTCGAGATGCAGCTCACAAGCACCGGCGCTGCCGTTGCTGACACTAATCGTCTTGGCCCCGGTGCCCAGCGCCGCGGCTTTCGTGATCGTCAGCGGACCGGCAGACACGGTGACATTGCCAGTGAAGGTGTTTGCGCCGCCGAGGACGAGGCCGCCAGCTCCGGACTTGGTGAGAGTGCGCGGTCCCGACACTTCGCCGCTCGCAGTCAAGGTGCGGCCTGTCCCGACATTCCAGGTCTGATTGGAGCCGAGGGCGACGGGGTGATTCAGCGTCAGATTCACGGTGGCAGCCGACAAGTCGATGCCCGTGCTGCCGAGCGTGAGCGTCTGCGCGCCATTGAAAGTGATCGGGCTGGAAGGATTCTGCACGACGAGCCCGGCCCAGTTCAGATCGCCGCCGAGGGTCAGTGATCCGGCGAGCGAGGTGGCGCCCCACGTCGCCGTGTCGGGATTCACAGGCACCACCGTTCCGCTCCACGCGCCGGGAGCGTTGAGCGTGCTGCCGGTGGAGGCCTTGGTGAAATCATCCGCGACACCAGTGACCGTGAGCAGAAAGTTACTTGAACGCGTGAGCGTGCCGTCGCTGACCGTGAGGGTGACCGTCGCCGTGCCGTTCAGGTTCGCCGCGGGTGTGACGGTCACGGTGCGGTTCGCGCCGCTGCCGCCGAAGACGATGTTCCCATTCGGCACGAGGGCCGCATTCGACGAAGTGCCGGTGACGATGAAGGACGTATAGGCAGCGATGTCATCGCTGAGCGTCAAGGCGAGCGCACTGGTGGCAGTGTCCTCGGCGATGCTCTGGTCGGCCACGGTGCTGATGAAGTTGCCATCCGACGCGCGAATCCAATCCACCTCGAAGCTGACGCCGGACGCACTCACGGGATCGAAACGGAGATTGGTAATGATCTCGCCCAGCCACTCGGCGTTGTCCTGCATCGGAAAGGCGAGGACTCGCCACTGGTTGTTGCCGTTGTAGTTCACCGTCACGGTGCGGGCGGCGGTATAGGTGGTGGCACCGAGCCGGCCCCAGAGGAACTCCGCGTTCCCGTTTTGCGAAGCCTTCATCCGCACCAGCAGGTAGGGCACGGCCGATCCCGACACGCGCAGGTTGTTCTCGATGATTTGCGGATTGGTGGTCGTCGATTGCCCCGTCATGACGCCGCCCGCCACCGTCTCGCTGCCGATGCCGCTGAAGGAAGTCCAATCCTCGAAGTTGCCGGTCACATTGAATTCACTATTCACGAAGGGATCGGTGCCATCCACCGCGCGGAACGGATCCGTTCCCACAGCGGCCTCCGCGCCGTCGCTGGTGCCGTCGCCATCGGAATCGATTACCGGCAGGGTGATATTTGAGGTCCACGTAATCGTGTAAGTGTGCTGCGTGGCAGTAGCCACGGGGCGAAGGTAGAGGTCACCGTTGGTTTCCTTGAAAAATCCCGAGGTCGTTCCGGACTTCAGTGCAGCCAATGATGCACGGGATGTCATTCCACTCACGGTGACTCCCGGCAGCTTGCCGAAATCTTTGAATCGCACGACATAGTCATCGCCGACGACGGCGTCATCGAGGTTCACTTCCACCCGCCTTGTCGAGGGCAGCGCTTCATAGGAATACGTGTAGAGAAAGTCCTCGCGGACGATCAGCGGGAGCTGGTGCCACTCGTTGTAGCCATTGATGTAATAGACTCCCGCGGTCGGTGTGCCCGCCTTGGTCCGCTCCACGCTGACGTTGGGGATGGAGCCAAATGCAATCCCGTATTCGAGCCGGCATTGGGCAAAGCGGTGGTCGCTGCGATACATGTTCGTCCACACGGAGGGCCGCGTCTCGCTGCCGGTCAGCAGAAAGGGATGATTGCTAACAATCGAACTATTCGGAACGCCGGAGATCGAGCCATCCACGTCCACGACCACCTGCGCCCAGATGCGTGGATGGCCGGGGTCATTCGCGCCGATGTTCGCAGGTGGGATGATGTTGTAGTTAGTCAGCACGGAGCGCACTGGCGTCGGTGGGTCGAAGGTCAGGTTTTCAAAGTAATGATTCGGATGCTTGATCGCGGCGCCGATGTTTTGGAGGAAGCGGGCATTGGTCGCGTTGTAACCCACGAGGTGGTTCTTCGTCATCCGCCCGGCGCCATCATAGACGGCATAGACCGTGCGATTCGTGCTCGAGGGTTGCAGGCCGAATCCCGAGTCCGCGACCATTAGTGATTCCTCGCAGAGCTGGTAGGTCGCGAGGAAAAGGTTGATCGCGTTGTCGGAAAAAACGTTGTTGCGATAGACCACGTTTTTCCGTTCCCCGCCGATGCCCGCATACACGGCGATGTCATTCGAATACCAGGTGCAGTTGTCGAAATAGAAGGGGCCGTTGTTGGCCCATTCGCCATTGATGATCAGCGTGTCATCGGCGGCCACCTGATCATTGATGTCCAGCCCGCTCGCGCAGCTATGCGCGGTGTTTCCCGTGAAGGCTCCGAGCGGCTGCTTGTAAGGCTCCAAGCCCGCGAAGCGCGGGTGGGTCAGGGAGGCATTCAGGGGTTTCTGCGGAAACGCAAACCAGAATCCCGTGCCATCCGTTCCGGCCGCGACGTTGTCGGTGAAGGTGTTGTTTGGGTTCGTGATCCAGAAACTTCCCGGCGACCGGTTCTGCACCGTGTTGAAGGCATTGTCCGTCTCGATGATTTCCTCGCCCACGACCGGCCGCTTTGTCCCCAGCACGACATTGCGACGGATGATATTGAAACGCTCCGAACCGTCCTCGAGGAAGATGCCGTGGCCGAGATGGTCGTAGCAGAAGTTGTTTTCCACGAGCGTGGACTCCGTGCCGTGAATGGTGATCGCGCGATTGAAGGAATGGCGCACCACGCTGTCCCGGAAGTATTGCCCCACGCCGCCATTAGCGACCATGTGCCAGTGCATCGGGTAACGGCCCAGCGCGCTTTTCTGCCCCATGCGAAAAAGTTCCACGCCCTCGATGTATCCCTTCCCGACCGACAAGCAGCAGGTCGGACCGCCATCCATCACCATGATGTGTCCGCCGAAGCCCGCCGTCTCCGAGGCCGCATCGCCCTGGATTTTCACATTGCGGCTGAGCAGCCCCACCTCCGCGCGCAGATCGGCGGTCCACGATTTGCCATCCGTGCTGCGGGTCTTGGTGATCGTGCTGCCATTGTGCAGATAGGAAAGTCCAGGCGTGAAAGAGACAGTCCGCAGGTCCGGACTTACCGCGGTAATCGTCCGCGTCTCCGCTTCATTCCAATCCGCCCGGCTCGAGGTGACCATGATGGAATCCCCCACCGCCCAATCCACCGGCTCCGACAGCGTCAGCGAAGTCGCAGCCGCCGCCGCATTGACGCCGAGATGCGTCCACTCGATGCGATCCCGGCCGTGGATCTCCAGCGTGCCGCCATTGTGCGCACCGAGCACTTTTGCCCCCA
>JANPHH010000216.1:0-7124 GCA_031424375.1 Chthoniobacter sp.
GAAGGTCAGGTTGGAAACGGTGAGGTTATTGGTGCCAGCAGAGACCGAGCCGCCGGCGTTGACCGTGACGGCGGCATTCACCGTCCCGTCTCCTGCTAGATTTGCCCCGTTGTTGACGGTGGTCGGGCTGGCGGTGCTGCCGTCCACTTGCAAGGTGCCGGCGCTCACCGTGGTGTTGCCGGTGTAAGTATTTGCTCCGGCGAGAATGAGGGTGCCACTGCCCGTCTTGATCAGCGAACCACCGCCGCTGAGCACACCCTTGTAGGTGGTGCTGTTGTTATTGCTGCCTACGGTCAAAGCGATGGGAGTGCTGGCGTCGTTGAGCAGTGAGAGGTTCGAGCCCGTGCCGGCGCTGCTGGCAGCGAGACCGCCGAAGGTGAATGCATTCGCAGAAACGCTGCTGTCAAAGATCAGATCGGCGTCTGCGCTGAGCGTCACGGTGCTGTTCTGCAACGCCAGTCGATTGTTGAGATACACGCGCACACCGCCCGTGGCACCGGCGCTGAAGGTGGTGGAGCCGCTGAAGGTGTTGGCGTTCCCCAAAGTGATGGTGCCAGTGCCGGAGGTGTCTGGGCCGGCGAGGACGAGATTTTTGCCAGCCCCTCCCGCGATCGCGGCGTTGACACTCAGGGACCGCCCTGTGGTGGAGTTGGCGGCAGCGAGGAAGGTGTTGGCTCCGCTAACTCCCAAGGTGAGCGTGTAGGGTCCAGTACCCGGTTCGATGGAGTTGGACGTGCTGGCACCACCCGCCTTCTGGGTGAATCCACCAAGGGTAATGTTTGTGCCGAGGGTGATGTTGGCCGTCCCGGAACTGTTTTCGGCAATGTCGTTGTTCGCGTTGACCCAGGCGAGGGTCCATGGGCCGGCGGTGTCGGTGGCCCAGCGGTTCACGGTGCTTGTATTCCAGGTACCATCGCCGCCCGGTGTGCTCCCGTCGGCGCTCCAATACTTGGTGGCAGCATGGGCCGGAGTGATTGTGAACAGCACCGACACGACGGCGAGGGCGGTCGTCTGCACGCGCGCAATGAACCCCAACAGGAGCGGCCGGATGGCGGAGGGATTCATCCTGGATGGACCCGGTGCACTAGATGCTTGGAAATTCATCGGAATGGCTGGGAGTGAAGAGGAAGTATTCGACTCCATTGGAGACGCTTGCGAAGCCGAGATGGTTCTCACGTTGCGTTCGATGGGTTCTCGACCGAGGTCAAGGTGTAAAGGATGGCCGCGCCGTCGGGGGGCGAGCGTAGACGGATTTGCAATCCGTCTTTGGCCGCGTCCGGAAGGGTGAAGGCGGTCCATGGCGGGGAGACACTTCGCAGAGACGGATTGAAAATCCGTCCTACGTTTTGCGGCTCCCATTGGCATCCGCTTTCCCAGGCGGGTGCCGGTCAGCCGGAGCGCCATGGCGCTCGACCCGCAAGAGCAGCACCGCCGTGAGCAGCAGGGCGAGGTCGCGGGCCAGGAGTTCCGGGAAATGGGTGCGCGTCGTGATCGGACGTTCCTCGGCGAAGCAACCGCACGAGATATCCAGCCCGCGCACCCACGCACTGGTCAGCGCGCCGGTGAAGATGAGCATCAGACCGGCGATGATCGCGAGCGCGCCGGCCCGGCAGCGGCTGATGATCAGCGCCGCGCCCGCGGCGATCTCGAGCCACGGCAGATAGATGGCGAGCAGGATGACGAGATCCGCGGACCCGATGAGCCCGTAGTTTTGTATGTCGCGGGCGAATTCCTGGGTCGCGAATGCCTTGCTCAGGCCCGCATAGAGAAAGATGCCGCCGAGAATGACGCGCGCGGCAACTAGGGCGGCTTTCGTGGTTTTCTCCCGCCACCCGGCGAAGCGGCGAGGAGCTATTTCGCCTTCCATCGCCGCCAGTCTCCTTTCAGCACGCGCACGTTCTTGATGCGCAATTCCTTGCGCAAGCGATCCGCCACCTCCGCCGCGTCGGCCCTTTCGCCGTAGACAACGATCAGTTTCTCCGGATGCCACGCGTCGAGAAACGGTGGAATCAAGCGATCCCAGTCGCTGGCATTCAGCGCGACGGCGTGAGGCGCGTGACCCGATTCGTAGTCGCCATGCGGACGCGTATCGACCCAGACGATTTCTTTGCGGTTGGTGAGGAGTTCGGCCGGAGTGATCTCCTCGGCGCGATCGGCGCGATTCGGCTGAAGCTGAATTGCGCCGGAGACGAAGGCCGGCAGCAATGCGAACCCGAGCAGGGCTGCGACCTCGCGGATCATTCGGGCGATCACGGCTTGGGTGGGGTGATGAGCATCGGGTGGAGTTTACTGGCTCACGGAGATTTGCAACCCATCGCGGAGACAGAAGGGCCTCCGTAGGAACCTGGACATAATGCAAACAGCTTGCATTCCACGGCTCGCCCGATAATTTCCGCCCGCCGTGAAATCGCTGATCTTTCTTCTCCTGCTGACCCTGCCGCTGGCCGCCCGGGAGCCCATTCGGGTCTCCACGTTCTCGACCATCCTCACGGAGGTCGTCGAGCAGGTCGGTGGGGCGCGCGTCGCCGTGACTGGGCACGTCAAGCCGGGGGTCGATCCGCACGAATTCGAACCGAAGCCCGCAGACATGAAGACCGTGGGAGAAGCGCAATTGATCCTGCTTTCGGCAAAGCACATGGAGGGCTATGTCGGAAAATTGAAGGAAGCGACCGGAGCCAAAGGGCGGCTCGTGGAGGTCGGCGACGGCTTCGCTTCGCTGAAGCAGAAAATCGATCATGACGGCCACAGCCACGGTGGCGAGGACCCGCACTGGTGGCACAGCATTGCGAATGTCGGCCGGGCGGCGAAGATCGTGCGCGACGAATTGATCAAGGTCAGTCCGGAAGACCGGGCGCTCTTCACGGAGAACGCGGCGAAGTATCTGCGCGGACTCGAAACCTTGCAGAAATGGGTGAAGGCGAAGATCGCCGAGCTTCCTCGGGATCAGCGAAAGCTGGTGACCTCGCATGATGCCTTCCAGTACTTCGCGGCGGAAAATGGGTTCACGATCTATGCGATTGAAGGCATCTCGAGCAGCGATCAGCCGTCTTCGAAAAAAGTGGGAGAGATTATCGCGGTGATCCGCAGGCAGCGGGTGAAGGCGATTTTCCCCGAGAGCATCCAGAATCCGAAAGTCCTCACCGAGATCACCCGCGAGACGGGCGCAAAGGTCGGCCGCGATCTTTTCGCCGATGGGTTGGGCGAGGGCGAGGCGGCGACGTTCGAGGGGATGTACAAACACAACATCAACGCGATCGTGGAGGCGCTGAAGTAGTGCGCGGTTCGCCACTGCTCCGTGCACTGCTGGCGTTCCTTGCGATCTTTGCGCTCGGCTACCCGCTGCGGCAGGTCACCCGTGCACGGAGTCCGGAGGCGGCGGAGGCGGCGCCACTGCCGGTCGATGCGGTGCGACCGGTCGTCTTGCAAGTGACCTTCACCACGCCTCCGGCGGGCTTCACCGTGAAACACCTGGCTCGCGAAGTCTGGCAGGAGCGCGCGGGTGCCGCGACGGCTGAGCGCAAACTGGAGATCCCGTATCCTGCGGAAGGCGTGGAGTTGCAGTTCGCGGCAGCGTTTCCCGAAGGCGCGCCGCTCGCGGCGGTGCGGCTGATTCTGACCGATCCGGCCGGAGAAACGCATGAGAAGACCGTCTGGGGGAGCGGATCGATCGATGAAGTGGTGTCCTTCCCATGAGCCTGAAAATCGTCGGCTCGCATGACCTCGTCGTCTCGGATCTCACGGTCTCCTACAACCGCATTCCGGCGCTGCATCACCTCGGCTTCCGCGTGCGCTGCGGGCAGTGCGTGGCGCTGCTCGGCCCGAACGGCGCGGGCAAGTCCACGCTGCTCAAGGCGCTCGCCGGGCTGCTCCCGCGGGAGACCGGTGCGATCTCTTTTCATGGCCAGCCGGTGACGGGTGCGACGCGCGATTTCGCCTACCTCCCGCAGCGCGAACAGATCGACTGGGATTTTCCCACCGACGTGCGCGGCCTGGTGGAAATGGGCCGGCTGTTGCGGCTCGGCTGGTGGCGGACCTTCGGCGCCGCGGATCGCGCGGCGGTGGATGAGGCGATCGCCGCGATGCAGCTTTCGCCGCTGGAAAAGCGCCAGATCAGCGCGCTCTCCGGCGGGCAGCAGCAGCGCGCGTTTCTGGCCCGCGCCCTTGCCCAGCAGGCGCACGTTTTCCTGCTCGACGAGCCCTTTACGGGCCTCGACAAGCCGACCCAGGACAACCTCAAACACCTCCTCCGCGAACTGCGCGATCAGGGCAAGTTGATCATTGCTTCGCACCACGATCTCGCGACCGTCGGCGAGATCTTCGACGAGGTGCTGCTCCTCAATGGCGAACTGATCGCGAGCGGCCCGGTCGCCGAAGTCTTCACCGAGGAAAATATCCGCCGCACCTACAGCACCCGCATCTTCACCGGAGTCGATCATGGACTGGCTGTTTGAACCCTTTCATCACGAGTTCATGCGCCGCGTTTTTGTGGGCAGCGCGCTGATCGGATTCACGAATGGCTTCCTCGGCGCGTTCGTCGTCCTGCGCCGGCTCGCGCTCATGGCGGACTCGCTTTCCCACTCGCTCCTGCCGGGGCTCGCCGTGGGGATGATGCTCTTCGGCCTTGCACCCGCCGGGCTGTTTTTTGGCGCACTCGTCGCGGCGCTCATCGTCGCGCTCGGGGCGCAGCTCATCGCGCGCAATTCGCGGCTGAAGGAAGACACCGCGCTCGGAATTCTCTACACCGTCGCGTTTTCCGCCGGAGTCATCCTGATCAGTTTCGTGAAAGTGCGCGTCTCGCTGATGCACTACCTTTTCGGCAATATCCTCGGTCTCTCGGATTCCGATCTCTGGACCGTGTGGGGCATCAGCCTCGCCGTGATCCCGCTCCTCGCCGCGCTGCAGCGTCCGCTGCTCGTCACGCTTTTCGATCCCGCGGTCGCCGCGTCGCAAGGCGTGCGGGTCACCGCGTTGAATCTCCTGCTCATGGTCTGCCTCGTCCTCACCATGATCGCCTCGCTGCAAGCCGTGGGCGTCATCCTCCTGCTCGGCCTGCTCATCGCCCCGGCCGCGACCGTTTACATGCTTTGCGATTCCTACGCAGCGATGCTGTGGGGCGGGGGATTTCTCGGGATGTTCGGAGCCTGCGCGGGGCTGCTCCTTTCTTACTGGCTGAATCTCCCGTCGGGCGCCTGCATCGTCCTCGTCCTCGGCGCGATCTTCTTCGCGGCCTACGTCTTTAGTCCGCGCTACGGGCTCATGCGGCGTTTTGTGAAGGCGCGGCATTTTCACGACGAGTCGCTCGCTCGCTGGAACGGCGACGCGCACCATTCGCACGATCACGAAACGAAATGAATCGTCGGAGTTGCCGATGGGCGGCTTCGCGCGTAGAGCAGCGCTCCATGCTTTGTTCCTCGGGCCGTTGTCGTCATGCAGTTCCTCACTAGTCCGGAGTTTTGGGCCGGCTGGGTCCGGATTGTTCTCATCGATCTCCTCCTCGCGGGGGACAACGCACTCGTCATTGCCCTGGCCGTGCGCTCTCTGCCGCCGAAGCAGCAATTCTGGGGACGCGTCTGGGGCACAGCGGGCGCGGTCATCCTGCGCCTGCTTTTCGTCAGCATCGTCACCTATCTCCTCACCATCCCGCTGCTGCGGCTCGTCGGCGGCCTGCTGCTTGTTTGGATTGCGCTGAAACTCGTCCGTCCCGGGGGTGCGGAGGAGGGAGAGGTCAAGAGCGGCGCGACGCTGCGTCATGCCATCTACATCATCATCCTCGCCGATGTCGTGATGAGCCTCGATAACGTGATCGCGATCGCCGGGGCCGCGCGCAACGACATGGTGCTCGTCATCTTCGGGCTGCTCTTTTCCCTGCCGCTCGTGGTCTGGGGCAGCGGGTTCCTCGCCGGCATCATGAACCGCTTCCCCTTTGTCATCTGGTTCGGCGGTGGCGTGCTCGGCTGGGTCGCGATGCACATGATCGCCGAAGATCCGATCGTGGCCCAACGCCTTGGCGCCGCGGCCGCGTTCGCGCAACATGTGGCGCCCTACCTCCTCGGGGTCGCCATCGCTTTTCTCGGCTGGTGGTTTGCGCGCGGCACGGCCCGTGCGACAGAGGCCGGCGATTCCTCATCATGACCCCCCATATCCTCGAGCCGCCCGTCGGTGGCCCCGTGCAGCCGCCCCGTCGTCTCTCCGACGACCTCCGGGCACTGCTCGTGCATGCCGATGGCAAGACGATGACGCTCGGCGAACTCGAGGACGTGCTGAAGGGCCGCGGATTCGCGCTCTTCATCCTCCTGCTCTCGCTGCCATTCTGCGCGCCCATCGTTATCCCCGGTCTTTCCATTCCCTTCGGAGTGGTGATCACCTTTCTCGGGCTGCGCATCCTTTTTGGCCGGAAGCCGCAGTTGCCCGGATTCGTCCTCAAGCGCGAAGTGAAATTTGCCGTCCTGCAAAAGATCGTCGGGGTGGGACTCAAGCTCTGCACGCGCATGGAAAAGATCACCAAGCCGCGCATGGCCTTCCTCCGCGTCTGGCCGGGTGCGATCAATCTCATCGGTCTCGGCCTGGTGTCCGGTGGCATCCAACTTCTGCTCCCGCTCCCGCCGCTCATTCCGCTCTCGAACACGATTCCCGCCGTTTCCGTCGTCCTGCTCACGGCTGGCCTGATCGAGCGCGACGGCGTATTCGTCCTCGCCGGCTACTTCGTGAATCTCCTCGCGTGGGTCTACTTCGCGCTCATGTTCGGCGTTCTGGGCGAAGGAATGCGGCATCTCATTCACCGTTTCGGGTAGCAAGGGGCGGCAAGGAAAGCGCCGGGCGTGATTAAAAGTGGTGCAGCGGAGTCTGTCGTCCCGGAGGGACAGCGGAAATTAGCCGGTGGCGTCAGCCACCGGATCGCGGAAAAAATAAATCCGCCCCGCCCGGGGCGTTGGAATTCAACCGTCGCGAAGGCTGCTCTACCGTCCCGCCGGGGCGGGTGCGCTCGGTGGGCGGTTCCGGTGGCTGACGCCACCGGCTAATTTCAATCGTCCCTCCGTGACACCTCGCGAGCATCCCGGTTGTACCAGTTTGAATCACACCCTGTAACGTGACGGAGCGGTGTTTTCTTTGCGCGCTCACCATTG
>JANPHH010000217.1:0-17211 GCA_031424375.1 Chthoniobacter sp.
TGTCCTTCGGCTTCTCCACATGCTGCGAGGCGAGCGCATTCGGCGCCGCATCGGCGGGCGCGTCGGCAAGCTGCTGATTGGCCGCGAGGCAGCGCAGAGCGACCGGCGGGCCGTCGATCTGCCGCAGCGCGATCGAGTCACCGGCGCGAAGGACGCGGCGGGCGTCGGCGGGAAAGTTGCGATACGGCGCGCCGGAGGTCTTCCAGCGTTGCAGGTCGGGGCGGCCATCGGGGTCGGTGTCTGGGATCCCCTTGTCATGCACGGTGCCAATCGGAATTAGCGCAGAGAGTTCCGCCGCGCCGCCAAAGTGATCCACGTGAAAGTGCGTGGTCACGAGGTGATCGATCTTCTTCAAACCCGCAACCTCCGTGGCCACCTTGTGAATGCGAGCCGGGTCGCGCTCGAACGGATTGCCCGAATCGATGAGCACCGACTCGCCCGCCGGCGTGACAATGAGCGTGGCGCCCCCGCCTTCCACATCCACCCAGTAGATCTCAAGCGTGCGATCGGCGCTGGCGGCAGTTGCACTTTCACCGAGCTGGAAGGTGAGGGCGACAACGGCGATCCGGGCAAAGGAGAGTTTCATGGAGCGTGAGGAAGGTGGGTGCGATTCGGGCGCATCGGTCGCGGCGAGACAAGCCCGCAGTTTTCGCCCCCGGCGAGACCGCCTTGGTCGCGAAAGACTTGGCGTTCGTCGATTCCGCCCGCATATCTCTCCCGCATGGAAAAGCCACCGACTCTTCCCGACGCCAAGCCACCGCTCGGCGGCGCGTTTTACTTTGCCCTGTCGCTCCCGCTCGTTGCCATGGCGATCACTGCCGCGCTCGTAGACCACGACTATTTCTTCATCCCCGTGCTCGGGATCTCCGCGCTCACGATGCTCGTCTGCTCGGCTTTCCTCGCCATGCGGCTGGCCCGGCGCTTCAGCAAGACCGGCGAAGCGGGAGTCGGCATGACCATCCTCATGTTCATCGCCGTGCAGGGCTTTTATGGCGTCTGCTTTTTTCTGGGCTTCTCGGGGCTGGCGTTCTTCGGCTGAGCCATGGAACAACCTTTCGGGCTCCGTCTCGCGAAGGTCGTTGCCTCGCTGGAGCGGGGTGGTCCTCTTCATCCGGCGACGGCACGAAAGCGCCCTCGTGTCATAAGCCGAAAGTCCGCTTGCACGGCACAATTCGCCCGCTACTTTCGGCGCAGTTCTTTTCCAAAAGATAAACCTGCAAACGCATCAAGAGTGATCGGCTCAACTCGAGTCGGTCCGCCAACCTGGTCGGAGTTAACCAAGGTGGATGCCCGCGACGAAAGCGTCGCGAGCGATGTGCGCCCGAGCTGTCTGCTCCTGGGCGAACGAAAGCTCCCTTGATCGTCTGCGCCCACTCAACCCTGCACGTCACCGCGCCTTGAACCGACTCAGACATCCATGAACAACCTCTCGCTCCGCGTGAACCCGGAAAACCCGAACCACCACCTGTGGAATAACAACGGCACCTGGTTCATCCACTACGTCGTCCACCCCACGCCGATCACCAAGGCCCGCGTGCGCCGCTCGCTGCGCACCAAGTCCCTCGACGAAGCCCGCGCCCGCCGCGACCGCTTCTTCGCCGCCGGCGCGGTCAACTAACCGCGCACCGCGAGGATGCGCTCCACGTATTTCGCCAGCAGGTCGAATTCGAGATTCACCCGATCGCCCGCGCGACGCGTGTGCAGATTCGTCACCGCCACGGTGTGCGGAATGAGCCAAACGGCAAAGCTGCACTCCAGCACCTCGGCCACCGTGAGGCTGATCCCATCAATCGCGATCGACCCCTTGAACGCCACGTACTGCGCAAACTCCCGCGGCAGCGCGATCTCCAGCCGATGATCCGCCCCGCGCGATTCCAGTGCCACGATCTCGCTCGCGCAGTCCACGTGCCCCTGCACGAAATGCCCACCGAGCCGCGCATGCGCGGCCAGCGCCCGCTCCAGATTCACCACCGCGCCCGGCTGGATTCCGCGGAGGCTGGTGCGCTCCAGCGTTTCATTCAGCAGATCAAAGCGCAGCGTCTCCGCATCCGGCGCGACCGCCGTGAGGCAGCAGCCATTCACCGCCACGCTGTCGCCGAGCTGCACCTCCGCGGCGATCGCCGGGGCGCGCAGCGTGAGTTGCGCGCCGCCGTCGGCGTGGGTGAGCGCGATGACTTCGCCCGTGGTTTCGACCAGTCCGGTAAACATATCGCGCAGGCTAGAACACCCGCCAGCGCGAGAAGAAGAGAATCCCGATCACGAAAAAGAATGGGATGAGGAACGGCAGCGAAAACTTTGTGATGTAGCCGATGAAGGTCGGCGTCTTCACGCCTGCGTGCTGCGCGATCGACTTCACCATGAAGTTCGGCCCATTCCCGATGTAAGTCATCGCACCGAAGAAAACCGCGCCGATGGAAATCGCGATGAGGAAGTGATCGTGCTCCGCGATGAATTGCTGCATGTGCGCGGGATCGTCGAGGTTCAGCCCGAAGCCGCCGAACGCCGTGGCGAGGAACGCGAGATAGGTCGGTGCATTGTCGAGAATCCCGCTGAGCAGGCCCGTGCCCCAATAGAACTGCATCTCACTGTGCAGCCCAATCTGCTTCGCATTCAGCGTCAGCGTCTCGAGCGCGGGAACCATCGTGGCGAAGATGCCGATGAAGAGCCACGCCACTTCCTTAATCGGGTGCCAGTCAAAGTGGTTCGCCTTGTGAATATCCGCGCGGGTGGTGAACCAGGAGCCGAACGCCGCAGTGACCATCAGAGATTCCCGCCAGCCGAGCGGCAGGAAAACGCCGACGAGGATTAGCGCGAGGAAGACGAGGTTGTGCAGCCCGTCGAAGCGCCATTCTTCATAGGCCGTCTCCGCCTCGCGCAGCATCTCCGGCTCGCGGAGGAAACTCCGCCGATCGAGCACATAGAAGATTCCGATCAATCCGAGAACGCCGACCAGCCACGCCTCCCAGCAATTCTCGAAGACCCACCAAAACGGCACGCCGCGCAGAAAGCCAAGAAAGAGCGGCGGATCGCCGATCGGGGTCAGACAACCGCCGACATTGCTCACGATGAAAATGAAGAACACGATGTGAAACGACGCGATGCGCAACCGATTCATACGAATCCACGGACGGATCAGAAGCATCGAAGCGCCGGTGGTTCCGACGATGTTCGCGAGCACCGCACCGATGAGGAGAAAGAGGCAGTTCACCGCCGGAGTCGCCTGCCCTTTCACGCGAATGTGAATGCCGCCCGCGACCACAAAGAGCGACCCGATCAACGCGATGAAACTCGCGTATTCCTCCGCCACATGAATGAGCGGCGCGGGTGCGTGGAGGACAAAAAGATAATAGCTCGCACTGATCGCACCGAGGCCTACGGCGACCTTCGGATAATGGCGCTCCCACCAATGCGGGAAGGCCAGCGGTCCACTCGCGATGCAGAGCAGGAGAAGGACAAAGGGCGCGACCATCCATGGATTCGGGACGTGAGCACCAGCCGCAGCGAGAAGGACGGGGACCATCTCAGTGCAGCGGAGAAATGAAGACGCGCATCACGTTCACGCGGCCGCCGGGGAAGTACCAGCGCTTCGCAAACTCAAAGCTGCGCTCCGACTTGCGGTAGAGCAGCCACGTCGGCTCCTGCGGGTAGTTCGGGTCGTAGAGATCGAAGAGCACGTCGCCATTGGGTCGCGGATGCGCGGCATACGCAACGACCACGTGATTCATGCTCGGAAAGCGGGCGAGATAAAGCGCGCGAAGTTTCCCCTCCGCCATCGACTCGGTCAGCCACCGCCCGGCTGCCGCCTGCCCCGCGCGGAGGTGGCCGGTCGCCATCCGCCAGTTTCCCACCCGCAGGTAACACGGCAGCCAGTTGCCGAGATTCTCTTTCAACAAACCCTCGTAAGCGATCGAGAAGCTGCGCAGATCCGCGTAGCCAGGAAACACCACCGCCTCTTTCGCCCCCGGCCACCAGACCGGAATCCGGCATAGTTGCTTGATCCGGCGCCGATACTCCTCGCGCGAAAGCTTCGGCTGCCGCGGCTCAAACTTTGCGAACTGGTGAAACTGCAGCACCGCCCGCGCGAGGACGAAACACCGGTGCGAATACTCCACCGGCTTGTCGCGCCGCGAGATGTGGAGGTTGCCCCGCTCGTCCACGCCATAGCGCATCACCGTGTCATTGGAGAAAGCGAAGGTGTCGCGCTTCAGGTCGAAGTCGCGCGCGCCAGCCGCGAGGACGCTGAGGAGGAAGAGGAGGAGGAAGAGCGCGCGTTTCAAACAGGGCCAACGAGTCGGGCATTGACCGCGAGCGTGTCAACCTCCGGAATCCCGCACCCGCCACCAATGAACGCCCACCCCGCCCTTGCCCTTCGCGTGCGGCTCCTGCCGCAGTGCGAGGTGCGCGAGTGGCCGCTCTGGCGGGGTGCGTTTTCCGGATTGGTGAAAGATCATCGCTACCACGAACTCGTCGCCGACACACTCGGCTTCGACTGTCGCGTGCTCGTGGTCGAGGACACCACCGGCACCGCGCTCGCGCTTCAGCCATGTTTTTTCGTCGAGCAAGACCTCGTCGCCACCGCCCCCTCGATCATCCGCCGCGTCGTGCAAGCGCTCCGCCGCGCCTGGCCGCGACTGCTCCGCCTCCGCATGCTGATGATCGGCTGCGCCGCAGGCGAGGGCGACCTCACCGCCACCGCTCACGTCGCCGCGATCGCCGACGCACTGCCGCGCTTCGCTCGCGAGCACCGCGCATCGCTCATCGTGTGGAAGGACGTGCCAATCCGGCACCGCGCGGCGATGGAATGCGCGCGTCCGCAGTTCCTCTGGATTGCCAGCATGCCCGCCACGGTTCTCCCGCTCGACTTCTCCAGCTTCGACAACTACCTCGCCCGCCAGCTCAGCCACGCCACGCGCAAAAGCCTCCGCCGTAAATTCCGCGCGCTCGCCGCTACTCCGCCATTGGAGATGACCGCCACCCCACGGATCAGCGAGTTCGTCGATGAGGCCCACGCACTTTACCTCCAGGTCTTCCATCGCTCCGCGCTGCAATTTGAAAGGCTCACTCCCGCCTTCCTGCTCGGCCTCGAACAGCGCCTCGGCGACCGCGCCCGCTTCTTCCTCTGGCGCCAAAGCGGACGCCTCGTCGCCGTGAGCATCTGCCTCGTCCACGACGGCGTGTTGCACGACGAATACCTCGGCCTCGACTACCGCGTCGCGCTCGACCTGCACCTCTACTTCGTCACCTTCCGCGACGTGCTCTCGTGGGCCATCCAGCAAGGCCTCCACGCCTACGCTAGCACGCCCCTGAACTACGAACCCAAGCTCCACCTCGGCTTCCAACTCGCCCCGCTCGACCTCTGCGTCGCACCCACCGCCACGTGGACGCGCCCCCTTCTCCGGCTCGCCCTCCCTTTCCTCGAGCCGACCCGCGCGGAACCCGCCCTGCGCCGATTCCCGGACAAGGATGAGCCTTCCGGGCGGTGAACGAGCCGAACGATCAGGCGCGCGCCAGCAGCTGTAGGGCGTTTCCGCGAAATGCCTCCCCCAACCGCCGGAGGCGCTCACCCCCGGGCGTCTGGCACAGACGCCCTACAGGTCACTTCTAGCAAAGGGCGCCCTCCAGTTCGCGGACGGAGTTTTCGCGACGCGCATTCAGACCGCGGCACCGGCCCGCGATTGCAGCCAGCGCGAAGCCACCGCATGCGCCTCGGATTTCCTCGGGAAGACTTCATCGAAAAACAGGCCCCACTTACGGCCCCGCGCCGTCTGGGAGAAACAATTTCTCCGGAAGTTCACGCTAAATTTTTGGAGTTTCGTCGCCCGCTCCGCGACTTCCTCTGGCTTCTCGAAAATCCACGCATGGAGGTAGTCGATGACTTCCTCGGGAGCGCCAGCGCGGATCAAGTTGTGCGTGATCAAATAGAGTTCGTCCAACACGCCATTCGACGAATTGAACCACGCGATTTGCGACACCGGAGATCCGGACATCACCTGGTCGACGCACGCTTTGAACGCACCGGCCGCCACCACTCCGGGCAGCGTTTCTCGGGTTTGCCCGATCAGTTGCCCAAGCATTTGCAGGGAGGACAGGCGCGAAACGGTTTCCTGCGGTTCGGACTGCGCCCAAGCAATGGCTTCGTTAGTTCGCGCACTGGGAATCCCGAGTTGGCGAAAGGTGTCGGTGACACTGTGGATCAGCGAGGACTCGGCCTGGGGCCGCGGCAGCCACGATTCGACGCCAGAACCGAAAGCTTCGTTAACTTGATCACACATATGGTCGGGCGCGGACTGTTGGCGCGCGCTCACGCTCATTCGCCGGAGCGAAGGCACCGCATGAACGGTAGCGGCTCGCGCGATCAGGGCCTCCCGCTGCGCCGGCTGGACGAACAGCTCCGTCGCGATCTCCACTTTCTCCGCCTCGTCCCAGGCGATGAACGCCGCGCCTTCGCAGAGCAAGTTGTGCCACTTCGCCAGGGCGACGGCCTCGACAGCACGACCGGCCGCGAGGTGGGAATCGATCCGCTCTCGCGCCCACAGCAAGCGAATGGCTTCACTCCCGCCACTCTGGAAAGGAATGGTGAAGCGATGGAGGGAGCCATCCGGTAGATGTCCCGAGGCGGACAGCACATCAGGCAGAGCCCCGCGCAGCGTGATGCCCACGGTTTCATCCGCATGCAGATCCGGCCACGCATCGCGGCCAGCCTCCCCCGCTCCGTCGATCGCGAGATCGGTGAGCACCGGCCGGCGGAGCCTCGCGCCCAGCGCCGCGATGGTGCCCGCGATGTCATCGTCCGGCGTCTGCAGCCAGCAGCCGCCGCGCTGCTGGCGGGCGAGCGAGCTGAGAAACGCGTCGTTCACCGCGGTATCGATGCCAAAGGTGTGCACGCGCACTTTCGGTACCCGGAGAAAAGCTGCAGTGATCGCGCGATCATTGCCGACCTGACCGTCGGTGATCAGCACCACATTCGCCCGACGCTCCGCGGAATGCGCGGCGATCTCGACCAGCACATGCTCGGCGGCCGGGAGCAGCTCGGTGCCACCCGCCACGCCGAGCGCCTCCATCCGCTGAAATCCGGGATCCGCCAGCACTTCCACCGCCGGCATCGGTGCCTCGGCGAAATCCTGGAAGCTCGATTCAAAAAGCGTGATCCAAACGCGATCATCCGGCCCCAGCAGTCGCACAAAGGCATGCAGCGCCTCGCAGGTTCGCTGCCACTTCGCTCCTTGCATGCTGCCGGAGCGGTCCACGAGGAAGTAAAAATCCTGCGGAAAGTCGGCGGCGATCGGCGCATCGACCGGCGCTCGCAATTGCACGAATGCATAGGTCTCGCCGCGCTCGGTCCAGCGCCACGAGTGCGGTGAAAGCTGACGCGCGATCGGCTCCTTCCACGCGAGTACGAAATCGCAATCGGGCACCTTGCCGCGACTGGAGAGTTCGACCCGCACCCGTTCATTCTGCTCCCGTACGTAAATGGGATGGCTGGGCGAGGAGACCGTGCCGCTTTCCGCATCGGCGAGAGAAAGCCGCCCCTCGACGGAAAAGTAGGCGGCGTCGCGGTGGAGCGCGTCGATGCGGGGTGGCGTGATTCGCGAAGCGTCCGGCACTTGATCGGTGTCCGACGCAAATCCATGTCCGCGCGAGGCCCGGAGCAGCGGTTCGCCCGGAATGTAGCGCACCCCAGGGCACGTCGGCACCAGAAGGCGCATCCCTCCCGCCACCCGATCCAGCACCTGAAACCACGCGAACCGCACCACGACCAGATCCTCCGGCTGCACATTCCCGAGCGTGAGCGTGAACACATTCTCCCGCTCCGTCTCGACCAGCGCCACACGACGCCCGGACGCCTTTTGCTCGCGAAAGATTCGCTGCGCGTCGGCCTTCGCCTCCACCTTCGCGCGGATCACGCGTCCATTGATATGCACCTCGCAGCGATAGACCGCCGCGCCCGCCGGGAGCGGAAAGGTGTAGGTGCAATCGAGCGGCCGCTTCGCGTTCTGATGATAGATCTGATCCAGTTCCACGGAGGCGACCGTGCCCGTGACGTCGAAGCGGCATTCGACGCCCTTGAGCGGTAAAGCGATGCGGGTTTCCTCGAGCCACGCGAGGAGGCCGAAGGCGGTGGATGAAGCGGATGTTGGGTGGTTTTTCATTCAGTGTTTCTGCTTGTGGTTGGTTCGGACCGGGACGCTCGTCCGCAGCGCGAGCAGCACCGCATCACGCTGAACAGGCGTGAGCGGCGTGCCGCGTCGTGACACGAGCATGAAATCTTCATCGAGCGGGATCATGCGCCAGAGTTCATCCTGCAAGGGCCGCGTGACCCGCAGCGCCGCGTGGGCAGTCTGCGTTTCCGCGAGCCCGCGACGCCGGATCTCCCTCAGTTCGGGTAAGGAGCGGCCATAAAGCAGCTCCCGAATCCGGCGAAGTGGCAACCCCTGCGCTTGCAGCAATCGGACGGCCGTCAGTTGCAGCAGGTGCTTCTCGCTGTAACCGCCGCCCTCCGGCGCATCGACCAAACCGAGGGTGCGGTAGTAGCGGATGTTTCGCTCCGACACCATCTCCCCGGCCTGCCCGCTCGCCGGGGTCACCCCATTCTCCTCACACCAGTCGTTGATGCGGCTGGAGAGTTCTTCGAGGGACAGCGGCTCGGGCATGACGCATCAATGCACTGTGACAGTGTTACTGTCACATCAATTTTTGGCTTCATGAATTCCGCCCCCCTTGCCGCTCGACGATCTGTTCCCCACGCAGCTACCTTCCACGGACAATGCTGTCCGCGACCCGAGATCCCGCCGCCAAACCCACCGCCCCGGCGGACCTCGAAATCAAAGACGCCCAGCTCATCTTCAATCACGTCTGGAAGCAGCTCGAAGCTGACTTCGGCCGCGAACGGCTGCGCTTTCCGAAAGAGCTGATCCTGCTCGGCGGCGCGCCCGGCGCGGGCAAAGGCACGAACACCGACTTCATCCGCGAACTCCGCGGCATCACCGCACAGCCCATCGTGGTCAGCGCGCTGCTCGATAGCCCCGAGGCTCGGAACATCAAATCCCAGGGCGGGATGGTCGGCGACCGGGACGTGGTCGGCATCCTCTTCCGCAAACTCCTCGAACCCGAGCAGCAGAACGGCGCGATCCTCGATGGCTTCCCGCGCACGAAGGTGCAGGTCGAATGTCTGAAGATGCTCTTCGACGAAATGGTCGCACTCCGCCGGGATTTCTCCAGCACCCCCGACGCCGCCCATTTCAAGCAGCCCATCTTCCATATCATGGTCCTCTTTGTCGACGAGGCGGAGAGCATCGCGCGGCAGATCAAACGCGGGCGCGAGGTGCTCCTGCACAATGAGGAAGTGAAACGCTCCGGGCTCGGCGAACTGTGGGAGGAGCGCGCCACCGACTTCGATCCGACGCTCGCCCGCGCCCGCTACCAGACCTTCAAGGAAAAGACCTATGACGCGCTCGTCTCGCTAAAGAAGATCTTTCACTACCACTTTATCAACGCCCAGGCGCCGCTCGAACTGGTCCAGGAGAACATTGTCCGCGAACTCGAATACCAGAGTTCGCTCGAACTCGACCCGCGCACCTTCGACCTCCTGCGCAAGCTGCCGCTCGCCAGCGAGATCGTCCGGCATGCCCGGCAGGACCTCGTGCGCCGCTTGGACAGCTACAAGGTCGAAAACCCCACGCTGCTCGCATCCGTCGTCGACTTCATCGAACAAAAGATGATGCCGATCATCGTCCGCCACGCGATTTCCGGCCACGCGGACATCAACTCCGAGGACCCGCTCTTTCACGACGGCGACGCGCTCGCCATGCTCATCGACGTATTCTCCGAGCGCGGCTTCCACGCCACCGTGGATCTCCATCGCGTGGAGATCCCCGAGCGCTTCGATCTCACGACAGGCGAAATCCGCTGCCGCCTCAAACGCGTCTACCGCTTCGGCATCCGCTTCAAAGGCTCACAAATCCGCCGCGGGTAACCCGCCTCTGGTTACCAGAACTTCTTGCGCAGGCTCGCGTAGACGAAGCGCCCGGTGGCATCCGCCGTCGCGGTGTCGTAGCCCTCTTCGATATTGGAGAATGGCGGCTTGGCGTCACCGACATTCGTGCAACCCACGGTAACTTTCGTCCCGTTCAGCCAACGCTGCCACCAGTCGAACCCGACAGGCGTGGATGCCACGGCGGTTTTCCCGTCCTTCGCCAATCCACCCGCCGCTTCCGTTGACTCGTAATTCCATTCGTAGGATGCCTGGAGATCAACCGTGGTCCAGCTCCCCACTTTCCGCGTCGGCAGCGTGTCGTCGTAAATGATATCGTCGTAGGAATCCGTGTAGTTGACCGTCACCCCCGTAGAAAATCCTCCAAGCGAATAGAAGAGGCTGTTAACCATCTTGAACTCCGGAAGTTGGAAGCTGTCCGTGAGATCTTCATTCGCCATGCCCGGCTGCTTCTGCTCCCAGCTATTCATGAAGGTCGACTGGTGCTCGAAGGTAAACTTTCCAATTCGGGTTTCGAGTTCATAGGTTAGTTCGAGATCCACGCCATCGGTGACGACCGTTCCGAGATTGGTATAAAGCGCGACGATGCTGGCGATCTCGTTATTCGCGGTGTAGTTGACCGTCCCCGGCGCGCGCCCGTTGACAATGTCCTGCGCCGTGGGTTGGTCCACGAGGTTGCGCTGCTCGATCCGGAAGAGATGTGCGCCGACGCTCAAGCCTTTGATAAAGGGCGGGTCGTAGACGCCTCCGACGAAATACGAATAGGATGTTTCAGGCATCAATGCGGGATTTCCCCCGGTCGTAATCGGCACATCATTGGTGATGCCGGTCCGCGGATTGACCACTGTATCGAACGAGCCTACTTGACCGGAGAAGAGCTGGGGCAAGCTGGGTGCTCGGAAGCCTTCCGAATACGCGCCACGCAAGAGAAGACTGCTGATCGGCTTCCAGGCGAACCCAAACTTGGGTTTCACCACATCTCCGAAATCGCTGTAGTCGTCGTAGCGTTGCGCGATCGTAAACTCGAGTTTGCGCAGGAGGAACGTGTTCCACTTCTCGCTGGTTATCGGGATGGATACTTCGTAGTAGAGAGCGCGCACGTCGCGATCGCCGGCCGAACCCGCCCCTCCCGAACCGACGACACTGCCGATTGGCTCGCTGAATTGCTGCTCGGAAAACTCTTCCCGGTATTCACCGCCCACGGCCAACTTTACCGCACCCGCGGGCACTTGGAAAAGATCGCCGCTCGCTTTGGCATCAAAGCTGTAGATGTAGCTCAGGCCGTCATTCCGCGGATGAACGATGAGCGGGTCGAGGACGGCTCCAGGGTTGATTCCCCGGCCTGCACCGAACACATTCAATGCCTTGTCTGGATCCGTTTGGTTCAGCGCCGCTTGAGCCTTGGCTACCGAGATGTAGCCACGGTGGCTGTAGTCGACGACGTTGCTTTCAGAATACAAAGCAGCAGCTTCTGCGGTCCAGTTATTGGGGAGGTCCTTGACCCGCAATCCGCCGAGATAGCGATAAGCGTCGGATTCAGCGATGTTCATGCGCCCCCCCGTCTCCACCGAACGCCAAAGGAACGAAACGTCTTCGCCAAATGGATTGAAAGGATTATTCGCCGGAACGAAAAGCCCATCGCCTGCGCTATCCGGCGGCGTGGGCGCCACCCGCGACTTCGTGCGCACCGACTGGTAGGAAGTCTCACCGAAAACCTCCAAGTGCGGTGTCAGGTTGTAACCAAAGGTGAGCAATCCACCCCAGCGCTCCGATTCCGGGATCAGTTCGCTATCCTTGTTGAAGTTGTAGCGATTGCGCAGGTTACCGTCCGGAAGTTCACCCGGAAGGAAGTCGTTAACCCCGAGTCGGCCATTGCTGCCCGGAGGAACCGCAAAAGCTCCAGTCGACGTAAAAATGGTGCCGGGATTGCTCCGCGAACTCCGCAGATCATCGCCCCCCTGGCGCCGGTGATCCGCGGTCTTCGAAAAATCGCGATCCACGTCGGCCAGGGAATTTTGGTGCGAGTAATTCGCATTGAAGAGGACGTGAAACTTCTCGTTGGAGATTCCCGAGGTAAGGCTCTGGCGGAACTCGGCAGCGTCTTTCTTCGTTGTGTTACCATAATAGGTTTCCGTCTCCACACCGGTGTAATTTTCCTTCAGAATGATATTGATCACCCCCGCGACCGCATCGGAGCCGTAGACCGCCGAGGCCCCTTCCTTGAGGACATCGACCCGTTCGATGGCGGCGAGCGGTATGCCGTTAAGATCCACAAAAGCTTCGACCCCCTCCTGGGCGAGCGGAAACGGCGCCACCCGCCGACCGTTGATAAGAATGAGGGTCGCAGAGACGCCCAAACCACGGAGCGAAGCGGCTGCCGCGCCTGGCGAGAACGAGAGCCCGGTGTTGACCGCGTCACTAAAGCCCGCCGCATTCTGCGGGAGTTTGGAAAGGAGGTCCGACACTGATCGCGCACCCGATTGCGCGATCTTCTCCTTGGTATAAACCGTCACCGTCTGCGGCCCCTCATAGTCACTGCGCTTGATATTCGAGCCAGTGATCACGACTGCCTCGGATGTTCCGGTGTCGGTTGGTGCCGGGGTTTGGGCGAAGGCTGCGGGGAAGGTCAGCAGCACGGCCACCGTGGTGGTCAACGGTTTAGGATATTTCATGGTGTCATCTCCTGGTGAAACCGCGCCCGCATCGCCCGGCGGAATGCCGAACTCGCGAGTTGAACAACTTATGCGAAAGGACTTTGGCTACAGCCCCGGTCACACAAGCTGCGCAGCAGTTGGAACTGTTTAAAGGTTTTGCGACGTTTCAGCGGCGAGCGCAAGACTTCCCTCATCGTTCGCGAATTTTTCTCCGTTCCGGTGGGAAGATTTACGGGATGCGGTAAATCACCGGCACCGTGCGCGTCGAGTTCGGAGGGCCCTTCCAGTTACCCCGGGCGAAGGAACGCGTATTTGCATCAAGGATCGGCGCGATCGGCCGCGTGACCGTCACCTCTTTCACGTTACCCGCAGCATCGGTGGAGATCCGCACTTCCCCGCTCCCCTGGATGCGCGAAACCAGCGCGGCTGGTGGATACGGCGGTTTCGGGGTGCGCCATGTTCCGACGGTCTTACCGCCGGGAGTTCCCGTGGTTTTGTCCGCTTTCGTCACTCCGCCCACGACGCCAGCCTGCGGCACCGGGCCGACTTTTGCACCTGGAGGTGCGCCGCCGGCATTCGCGGGTGTGGCTCTGGGCAGATCGCGTTTGGGCGCGGGTTTCTGCTGCGATTTCGGGATGAGTTTTGGCTCCACGATCTCCGGCTTCTCCATCGGCGTCGGAGGCGGTTCGGGAGTCGGTTCGGGTGGCGTGGGTTCAGGAACCGGCGGCGGCGGCGGGGTCGCGACGGGAGCTGGCGGCTCGGGGCTCGGGGCCGCGACGATGAGTTCCTGAACGGTTTCGCCAAGGGTCACATCGATCCCGAGATCGACGACCTCCTGCGGCTCCTTCAGATGCCGCGACAGCACGAACGCCAACCCGAGCGCGATCAGGAGGTGCAGGGCAATGGAAAGGAGCAGCAGCGGAAACAGGCGCCCGCTGCCCGGCCGTCGATAGCCGATCGCGGCGGGACGAGGTTCGACGGTTGGCGGGTTGGCGGGCACTGAAGATCAGGGAGTGGGTGCCGCGGGGGGTGCGGGCGCCGCGGGCGGTGCCGGCACCGTCTCAGGAGCCCCGCCTTTCGCCCCGGGTTTGATCGCAAAGGAAACCTTCGTTACCCCCGCCTGCCGCACCCGATCGAGCACGTCGATCACGGTGCCGTGCGTCGCATCGCGGTCCGCATTGATGAAGATCCGCAGGTCCTTGTTGGCCTGAAAAAGCGGCGCGATTTTCGCGGTCAGCTCCCCCGTAGCGATCGGCGCCTTGTCTTTATCCCAAAATAACTCGCCCGTCGGCGAAACACCGATGGGAATGAAGTCCGGATTCGATTCCGTTGTCGCGCTCGCTGCCTGCGGGAGCGTCATCTTCACGCCCTTCATCCGGATCATGCTCAGACTCACGAGCATGAAGCTCGCGAGGAGAAAAAACATGATATCGATCAGCGGGATGATCTCGATACGCGCCTTCCGATGCGGCACTGGCGAATTCAGCTTCATGGCTTGGTGGCCGGACTGGCCACAGCGCCCGCCCGCTTCTCACCTAGCGAACGAATCATCACTTCGAGATTCGTCGCCGCGGTTTCGAGTTCGAATTTCAGGAACTCCACTTTCGAGGAAAAGAAATTGTAGGGAATGAGCGAAAACATCGCGATCGCCAGACCGCAGGCGGTGGCGATGAGAGCTTCACCGATGCCGCCGCTCACCGCATCGACATTTAACTCGCCCTGCACCGCATTGAATGCGCCCATGATTCCGGTCACCGTGCCGAGCAGGCCGAGCAGCGGTGCCAGCGTGATGATCGTGTCCATCACCGGGAGGAAGCGGCTCGCGCGCTGAAGCTCCATGGCGGCGGCCAATTGCAGCGCGCCCTGCATGCTTTCGTGGTGATGATTCAGCCCCTCGTAGATCACCCGCACGCGCGGATCAGTCGAGTCACCCGCGAGCAAGGAAGCCTGGGCGAGGTCGCCTTGCTGCACCGCGTCATACACGCGGTTGAGCGTCGCCGTGCGCTTTCGTGCGCCTTCGCGGCTCCACCAGAAGATCCGCTCCAGCACGACTGTGAGCGCGATGATCGATACAATAACGATCGGATACATGATCGGTCCGCCTCGATGGAAGTAGCTCGAGGTGATGTCGAGCAGACTGGCGCCCGAAAGATCGGGCGCCGCGGCGATGAGTGGCATTGGAAATCCCTGCATAGTGTGTTCCCTGAAACGCGCCCGCGGCAACGGTGGGTGCCGACAAAGCGCTCCAGCAGATTGCGCGGCCATCGAAGCGGCGGCAACTTTTTTAGCCTTCTCAGCGCACGGAGCCAATAGGACTCGGTGCGCCAGAGGATGCGCGGCGAGTCCCAGTGAAGGCCTGTCCCCACCGTGATCCGTCGCATCTGGGGAACAATGGCTGCCCTATGTAAAAAAAACGACGCCATCGAGGGTTGTAGGGCGTTTCTGCGAAACGCCTCCGCAAACCCGCCGGAGGCGTCGAACCTACCGGCGACGGCTACAGACCGCCGCAGTCCTCGGGCAGAAATCGTAAAGCGACCTCAGGCGTACGGGCATTATTATTCCAGACCACTCGGCGTTCAACTCGTCTCAAACTCAATTTCGAAGAAGCTATGAATCGAAAGTGGCGATCGCACATCGTGTCAGAAACCAAACTTCACCCGGACCAGAAGGGTGCGGTCGCGTGGGAGCTCATTATATGGATTCAACGGATCAAGTTGATAGTCGGTGCCGGTTAAGTTCAGCACACCGCAACTCAGTTCACACTGATTCCGATAGAAACGGAAGCCTGCGAACAAATTGAACTGCCAGAAGTCATCTCCGGCCGGACCGATGTTGGCAAAGCGGCCGAAATTCCGTGCGCGTCGCTCGCCACCAAGCCGGCCATCGCGCTCAGGCACCAGCCCCAGACCGACCAGGGTGTCGTTGGCTTGTCCGAACCAGTTTACCTCAGCTCGAGCGAAGAAGCCGCTCGGATGATTGTAGAGCGCGTAGAAGCTTGCCTCGTGCAACTCGGAGGTGCGCCGCTTTTCAGCATTGCGCGCGAGATCGCCAAGGTCCCCCGGTGCGGCTGTGAGCAGCGCATCTCGAAACCCGGCAAGCTGCTCGGTGAAATGAGAACGCGTGTATCGATAGCGGGTGCCGAATGACCAATCTCGCCCGGCGAGTTGATTGATCGTGAGGGTCAAAATATCCTCGCGATAACTGTCTTTCACACCAAGTGACGACGGGAGGACAGCGTCCGGGAGGTTTCCATTGCTGGTGAGAAAATCGAACACGCCGATCGTTCGATCGAAATCCTGCTGCAGCACGTTGAATTCGGCTCCCAGATAGGTCCGCGTCGGCAGCTTCTGCTCCAGGCTCAGTCCCCAAAACTTAAACTCCAGTCCCGCAACCGCGCCGACGAGCGATTCCGACAGGAGGGTCCGATAGGCTTGGGTAAAGCCGGCGACCTGGGTTGGTTCGAGACGAATGCTTTCATCGAAGCTGGTCCCGCTGATCGCTTCACTGTAGGCACCTCGCATCACCGTGCCGCTGGTGGGTTGAACAATGAAACCAGCTTTCGGCGAAACCTTGTCGAGAGAAGCTTGCCGCTCATTGATCGGAGGGCTGCGGAAATTGTCCGGATACCTGAGGCTGTCGTAGGTCAATCCGCCCGTGATGGAAAGCCAGCGGGCCAGTCGGAAGGTATCATAAAGATAAAGATTGATTCGTTCGAAATCGACGACCGCAGCCTGTCGCGCCGGTGGATTGTTGAAGAGCCGTTTTAGAAAGTCCGATTGGTTGATCGCATCACTGTCCAGCAGAGTCTGTGTTTCAAACTGCCCCCGTTGGTACCGTCCACCGGCGATCAGCGTCTGTGACCCCAACGTCAGGATCTGCGACAACTCACCCGAGTAGGTTTCGAAATTGGCACGATAATCGGAATCCAATGCGAACGTATTGATCCGCTGGATTCGCCCCCTCCCGGTCAAAGATCGAAGAGCGGTGAATGCATCACGATTGGTCAGCGGGCGGTCACGATTCAGATCATTGATCTGGCCTTGCACACCTTGCGGAGCCACCCGGGCGACGTCACGAGTCAGGATGGTCTGATTGGTCCCATCGGCCGTCAGCACTTGATCATTGGCCAGCCTGCCCAGAAGCAGGAGCGTATGGTTGCCGGGACTCCATTCATGGTGCCACCCGGCGAGAAGCAACCCCGGATCCTGCGTCTCCCGGAAATCGGTCGTCAGGGCGGCGACGTTCTTGGTCACCCGCTTGTTTAGTTTTCCACCGATGCGAACCTCGGTCGAAGTTTCACGTCCGACCTCGCCTTGATCGTAACGCTGAAACAGGTCGCCCTGCTCAAGATCTTGAAACTTGGTCTGAAAGAAAAGAGTATCCTGCGGACCAATTTGAAATTTGAAGGAGGCGTAGCCTTCGAATCGGGAGATTTCGTTGTTCGGTCGGAGCCCGCTGTTGTATTGATACTCCGCATCCAGCGCGTAACTCACATTGCCCGATGTTCCGTATTGAGAGCTCGTTTGCCGGAGCTCCCCATAGCCAAAGTAGTCCGTCACCGAGCTA
>JANPHH010000218.1:0-3686 GCA_031424375.1 Chthoniobacter sp.
GCGCGGGTGGCTTTTGCCGGTGGGCCGGCTCGACGCCTTGGGTCCGCAGCTGGGGTGCTATCTCTCGGCGTATCTCGTTTCGCTGAAGTAGGGCCTGGTCTCGACCGAAAAAGTGTGGGGGCCTGTGCGCAGGCTCAGGCCCCATCTCTTTTTCGGTCGAGACGAGGCGCTACTTCAGCGAAAGGAGATACGCGAAGAGATCGCTCACCTGCTGCGGAGCCATGGCGTCGAGCAGGCCCTCGGGCATCAGCGAGCGGCGCAGATATTTTGCGCTGCGAATGTCCGTCTTCGCGATGCGACGGTCTTCGACCCCGGGCATGCGGATCACGACGGCGTCCTTGTCTTCGCTGACGAAGAGCGCGTCCACGAGGTCGCCGCTCTTCAGTTCCAGGCGATAGATGCGGTAGCCGTTTTCCATCGCGGCATTCGGCTGGAGAATGTTTCGCAGGATCGCTTCCGTGCCCATCGCGCCGACGCCGCTGAGGTTCGGGCCGATGTTCCCGCCGGTCGGTCCCATGAGGTGGCAGGCCTGACAAAGCGCCGCGGTGATTTTCCCGCGCGCCGCTTCGCCGGGCTGCGCGGCGAGCGCGCGATTTTTGGCATACTTCGCATCGAGCGTGGCGGCTTCTTCGGCGGTGAGGATGGGAGGAAGGTCGCTGGTCTTCGCGATCTTCGCGCCCTTCTGCGGCTTGCCGCCCCACGTGGCGCCGCTGCCGCGGAAGACGAGGCCGGGCGCGTTTTCGGCCTCAAGGCTGCGGTCGAAGTCGCGGCGGATTTCCGCGGCGGTGCGGGCGCGGGTCCAGAGGCGGTATTCGGCGAATGCGCCTGCCGTGCCACCCTTCGCGCCGGTCCAGCCGATGCGCACTTTTTCCAGCGGTCCCGGCGCGGGTGCCTTGGCCTGCGCGGGGTCGAGTTCGCCGTCGGCGTAGAGCGACCAGCGGCCCTCGGCGTCGCGCACGGCGGCGACGTGGGTCCAGAGTTCGGGCATGATCGGCTTCTTCGCCACGATCACGTCGTGCAGCGCGCCGCCGACGTGGACGCGGAGATTTCCGCCGAAGAAATTGATGTCCAACTTGCCGGGCGTGCCGAGGAGGCCATCGGCGTTCGTGATGCCGGGCGCGAGGCGCACCCAGTTCTCGACGGTGAGCGGGCCGTCGAAGGTGAGGTCGGTCTCGATCCACGCGTCGTCGCTGCCGTCGAGGGTGAGCACCGGACGAAAGAGATTGCCGAGGCTGTCGATGAGTTTGGTCAACGAGGGATCGTTCGTGCCGAGCACGGCTTGCAGGCGGTCGAGCGTCGGGCCGTCGAGGTCGGCGGTCGGGATGGTCTTCGCATCGAGCGCGGCGACGATCGCGCCCGCGCCGGGCTTGGTCGCCGAGAGCCGTTCCAGCGCCGCGCGCCGCTGCGCCGGCGCGAGGTTCGGATACAGGGCCAGGACGCGCTTCGGGGCATCGGCCGCTTTCGAATCGGCGAGCGCGGCCAGTGCCTCGTCGCGGAGGTCGGAACTCGAAGACAGACGCACCAGATGCTCGAACAACTCCACCTGATCGCTGCGCATCTCCCGCAGCGCCCGCAGCGCCTGCCGGGCCGAAGGCGTCAACTCGAGCGACGTGCGGTGCGAAGGGTCACCCTTCACCCAATCGTGATTCTCCGAAGTCCCCGCTTTCACCGCGGAAACCAGCGCCGCTTCCATGCCCCCGAGTTGAAAGCCGCTGGCGAGGCGGGTGGCGAGTTCGACACTGCCCGCGTCCTGACTCGTGAGCAGCGCATTCGCGGCGTCGGTGAGGAAGGGCGCGAGTTTCGTCCCGTCGAGTCGGGTCTTCACCGCGATGAGTGATTCGACCGCCGCGCCGCGGGTCGTGGCGCTGGCGAGGATGGCGCGCAACGCGTCGCCGACGCCCGGCTCCTCGGGGAATTGCGCGAGGCGCAGCACTTCCTCCTGCCCCGGCCCGCGCTGGAGTTGCGGCAGCAACTTCGCCACCCGCGCCGCGCTGGCCTTCGGCTCCAGCGCGAGCGAGGCGAGCAGGCGGGCTTCGACGGGCAGTGGCTTCGCGGCGTCGGAGTCGAGGAACTTCGCGACGGCGTCGGGCTGCCGTTCGAGAAACATCCGCACGAGGTAACGCTCGAACTCCCGATCGTAGGCTTCGCGGACTTTGATCGGCTTGCCGTTGCGGGTGCTCGGGGCGACGGGCGCGGCGAGCGGTTCGCGGGCGAAATTCGTCAGGCAAAGCGCCGACGACTCAATGGCGTCCGACGCGGCGCCGCTTTCAACAGCGTTATCGAGATATTGCCGCGCGACGCCGATTGCCGCCGCCCGCACCTCGCTATCGGCATCTCGACCCAACTGCACCAGCAGGACGCCGGGCAGCCAGAATGGGATGCTTTGATTGCGCGGTTTAGTGAATTTCACTGCCGAAGCGCCACCAATCGCGCGAACTACTTCGCGCCGAATATTCCGGGAAGGGTCGGCCAGCAGCGGCGGTAATCCCGGGAGTTCCGATGGCGCAGCCTCCTCCAACGTCCAAAGCGCCGCGATTCGGCGGGCCGCGGGCACATTTGTATCAGTGGCGATTGCACGGAGCTCTTCAACGGCACCGACATCCTTTCGATCTGCCAATGCCTGCCACGCGAGATGACTCTGCGCCAGCGACTCGCTGCCGAGTTTCGCGATCAGCTCGTCGCCGCTCAGCTTTGTGAAGTCCGGCACGTCGAAGGGCTTCGTAGCTTTCACCTTCACCCGCCAGATGCGGCCGCGGGTTTTGTCGCGGTCGGGGTGGTTTCGCGGGACTTCGTTGTGCGAGATGATCTTGTTATACCAGTCCACGATGTAGAGGCAGCCATCGGGGCCGACGGTGATCGCGACGGGGCGGAACCACGGATCTTCGGAGACGAGGAAATCGACGGGCTTGTCGAGTTTCCAATACGGTCCGTCGCGGTGCATCTTGATCGCCTGGATGCGATTCGTGATCGGGTTGGCGACGAGCATGGTCTGCGCGGCGGAGCCGCCCCCTTTGTCATCCTGAGCGGAGCGTAGCGGAGTCGAAGGACCTCTCGCATCCGCGGGCGGAGGTGGTGCGGAGCTGGCCGTTGCGTCTGGTTTGCGCTCCGCACCGCCGCTGCCCGCAGATGCGAGAGGTTTGCGCCCGCCTTCGCCCGCCGCCATCTCCGCTGCGCTTCGATTCTCAACTCCGCTACGCTCCGTTCGGGATGACAGAGTTTGTTTTTCGACGGCCTCGTCGAACGCGCGGGCGAAGGCGGCGTCGGGAATCGCCAGACCGCTCAGCCCCGTACCGCCCATCTTGAAATCCGGCGCGGTGCCGGGGAACTCCGGCGCGTAGCTTTTCCACTGCCGATCGGAGCAGCCGGGGTAGTTCGCGTATTCGTGGAAGGGCATCACCGGGTAACCGAAGTCATTCGCTTCCTGGATGAACGCCTCGCCTTCGCCGTTGAGCACGAGACCCCAGATGTTGCACGGGCCATTGCTCGTGATGTCGAAGCCGCTGCCATCGGGGCGGAACTTCGCCATCCGCGTCTGGTCGAACTGCACGGCCTTTTCCGCGGGCTCCTCGGGGCGGCGCACTTTGCTGTAATTGAACGCACCCTGCGCCATCCAGATCCAGCCGCCGGGTGCGCGCATGAATTGATGCGGGAAAAGATGCGAGTCCTGCACGCCGAAGCCGGTGAGG
>JANPHH010000219.1:0-1857 GCA_031424375.1 Chthoniobacter sp.
CGCCGTCTCTTTGCCGAGATAATGGTCCACCCGGTAAATTTGCCGCTCGTGCAGCGCGCTCGACAACGCGCTGGTCAGCTCGCGGGCTGAGGCTAGGTCGTGGCCGAAAGGTTTCTCGATGATAACTCGCCGCCACGTCGCAGGCGTTTCCATTACCAGACCGTGTTCGTTGAGCTGGCGCGCGATGAAGGCAAAGGAAACCGGCTGCACCGACAAATAGAACAGCACATTGCCGCCGGTGTGGTGCTGCACCTCACATTCTCCCAAAAGCGTTTTGAGCTTCTCATAGGTCTCGGGTTCATCGAACGAGCCGTGGCAAAAGTGAATGCGCTCCTCGAACTTTGCCCACAGCGCGGCGTCCACTTTCCGCGTGGCGAATTGCAGGAGCGCAACGCGCAACTGCTCGATGAAAACCTCGCGAGACCATTCGCGCCGCGCGACGCCGATGATGGCGAAGTCGTCGGGCAAGATGCCTTCTGCGGCGAGATTGTAGAGGGAAGGCAGGAGTTTTCGCCGGGTCAAATCCCCTGACGCGCCGAAGATAACAATCGCACACGGGCCGGACGAACGGACTGCCGCGCGAGCGGACAGGAATTTCCGCCGGCAATCTTCGCTGCAAAAATAAAACGTCTGCCCGTTGCGTTCCACTCGCAGAGCGCACTCCGGCTCGACGGTCATTCCGCAGATGGGATCATTCATTGAATGGTGTTTGTAAAAGCCGATGCCTTTGATGCCTCAGTCGGCAGATGTGCTGGCAAGTCCAGCCGCGCCACGCCGATGCGGCTGTCCGCCATGCCATAGTAAACGTCGAAGCGGCCCGGCATACCTAAGTCATCCCGACGGTCAATCGCGGTCGGGAAGACGACATTGGGCACGATGCCCTCGCGCTCTTTGGGCAGTTCCGGCGTCAAGACCGGCTCGGGCGAGCGATAGAGGATAAGATGAGGATGTTTCTCATCCAGCAAGAGGAGTCCTGCGGAGTAGGTTAGCCTGCCCGCCGCATCAGACCTATTCGATGCCTCCCACACTCCATGATAGAGAAACAGCCATCCTTGCGGAGTCAGCATCGGCGGCGTGCCGCCGCCGATTTTCAACTGCTCCCATGCCGCGACCGGATACGCCAGCCGCCGGTGCGAATCGAAGTGGCAGAGGTGATGATGTTTGTCGCAGACCTCATTGACAAGCGAGTGATAAGAAATCCACATGCTCTCCCGCAGAATATCCACCACACGCGGAACCCGGCAGTGAAGTGTTTCGTCCGGCCCGGTGCCGGGAAAGAGCGGACGATGGATAAGCGCCATCGCCGGTTGCCCGTCCGGGTCGGGGATGGCGACTGGAAATAGCAATGCGTCTTTGTTGGCGACTTCGTTGAAGTCCACGCCGTCATACGGCATGAAGATCGCCAGCCCCAATCGTTCCCAGCGAAACAAGTCTTCCGACATGGCCAGCGCGATGCGTGGCCCGCGCGATGACAGCGCCGTGTAAGTCATCACATACCGTTGCAGCGGCTCGATGAACGTGATGCGCGGGTCTTCGCAACCGCCGCCGCCGGGTCGTAGTTCGTAATCAGCCTCTGGCTCTAGCGCGATACCCATTCGCTCGATACCCACCGGATCGCCTGCCTCGTTGAAGCGCACTCGCGCGATGCCTATTCGCGAGTAATTCCCCCGCGCGACCAAACGGGGAAAAAGATAGAGCTGCCCGTCGCGACCGCGTGCCGATGCCGGATTCAACACGCCTTCAACCTCCATCGGATTGCCCCTCTCCGGTTCCATCACCACTCCGAGTCGCTGCGATTGGAAAGGGTGACTCATCAGCCTCTCCCGATTCAACTCAGGCTCGGCCGCTTTCTGTTGA
>JANPHH010000220.1:0-1824 GCA_031424375.1 Chthoniobacter sp.
CCCGTTGAACAAGGTTGCCAGCGCGGCCTACGGCCACGACTTCATCGTAGGCGATGCGCTTCTCTGCCACACGCGCCAGATCCGATGACACCGCCGCTGATCACGTATCCTGCGCGGCCGACTCAGGGCGGCCGTCTCGAGTTGGCTCCGCCCAAGCGCGGCCTGTGGTATGCCGAGCCCAAGTTGAATGGCTGGCGCGCACTCATCCACACGCCAACCGGCACGATGTGGAATCGGCACGGCGCACTGCTCACCATCGCGGATTGTTTCCAGCCCGCGCTCGCGGCGCTTTCGAAGCTCGCCAGTCGCGGTCTCGTGTGGGCTGACTGCGAAGCCCTCGAACGCCGGCACAACCTTGGGCGTGGCACGCTGGTGGTGCTCGATGTCATTCCCGAATCCGGCACGCCGAGCTACGAGCAGCGCCGCGCGATCCTCGAATCGCTGCTCCCGTGTGATCCCGTCTTCGACGGTGACTCATCGCGTTCGGTCCCGTGCAGCGCCGCGTTGCTCACGCCGACACGGCGCGCTGATTCACACGCTGATGCACTCGCTTTCTACCAGCGGCTCCGCGCCGCGAATCGCGCGCTCGGCTGTGATTTCTTCGAGGGCGTGGTGATGAAGCGCGCGGACTCGCCGTATCCGGTTCAACTCCGCTCTGCGACCGAAGAATTCCGTGGCTGGGTGAAGCATCGCTTCCTCACCTAATCACCCGCGCCCGCTCGCGCGGCTTCTCAGGCTGTTAAACGCGCTCTTCGCGCCAAACCCGCAGCGCATCACCAGCCTTTTCGCAACGGTTCCTCCGTTGCGATGCGCGCGAGGGCGCTCAAGGCTTCGGTTCGCGCGTGGTGCTTGCTCCCTCGGCAGGCTGGCGGGACCACGGCAGTTTGCCTTCGATTTCGAGTTGCAGCGACATGCTGAGGAAGGTGCGGATCAAAACGATGAGTCCAAGCACGAGCACGTTTTGCAGCGTGGGCGCGACGACGACGGTGCGGATGATGTCGCCCGCGATGAGGAACTCCAGACCGAGCAAAATCGCGCGGCCAAGATCCTGCCGGTAAAGGCGGTAGCCCTCGCCGGGTGCCTTCGCCCGCTGGATGAGAAACCGACCCGTCGCGGTGAGGGCACCGAGCACCACGACGAGCACGCCAGCGCTATCAATGGCGACGCCAATTATTTCGATGATGTGGCGGAAATGATCATGGCTATGCCGTCCACCAATGATGGCCGTCGCGCTCCAAAAGGCGTCCCGCTTCCGGCGGCCCCCACGTTCCTGGAGCGTAGTTAGGAAAATCCCGCGGCGGGTTTTCATCCCACGCGCTGCGAATCGGATCGGCGATTTTCCATGCCGCTTCCACCATGTCGGCGCGATGGAACAGCGTCGGGTCGCCGGCCATGCAGTCGTAGAGAAGTTTTTCGTAGCCAGTGGTCGCAGCGACCAAGCCGAATTGCGAGTAGTCGAAGTCGAGCGCCACCGCCTGCGTGTGAATCGTCGGGCCGGGCGTCTTGGCCCGCATTTGCAGGGTGATTCCTTCCTCCGGCTGGATGTGCATAATCATCAAGTTCGGCCCGAGCGGATCGCAGTCCGTGCCTTCAAACAGCGAGAGCGGCGGGCTTTTGAAACGGACGACAATTTCCGTGACGCGGCGCGACAGTCGCTTTCCCGAGCGCAGATAAAACGGCACGCCAGCCCAGCGCCAGTTATCCACCCACAGCTTAATCGCGGCGAAGGTTTCAACTTTTGAAGTGGGCGAGACGTGGGGTTCGTCACGATAGGCAGCGACGGGTTTGTCGTGAATCATCCCCGGCCCGTGTTGTCCGCGCACG
>JANPHH010000221.1:0-3484 GCA_031424375.1 Chthoniobacter sp.
GCCAAACGGAACCGAGAGGTGAAAGGTGAACGCCAGCTGCCAATCGACGCTGCCGCAGTAGATCGGCACGATCGCGGAGATAATCGCGAGCGCCGCCGAGGCCGTGGCGATCGGCATCGCAAAGCGCATCACCCATTTCACGCCGCAGAGATTGATGAAGGTGAAAAAGAGCACGAGGCCCGAGGCCATCAACGGCACCGGCACCGAGGGCAGATACCATTGATTGATCGCCGAGGAGGCGAGCAGCGCGGTGAGCCCGCAGGTCGGCACCCAGCCCCACCAGTAGCAAACGCCGGTGAGATTCGCGAGCACCGGACTGTAGGGCCGGAAGGCCTCCGCGCAGGTCGCGGCGATGCCGCCCACGCGGTTCGGATACATGAGGATCAACTCCGTCCAGCCCGGCGTCGCTGCCCAGCTCAGGAGCAGTCCGACGCCGAGCAACACCACCGCCGCGCTGCCCTGGCCGGGGATCGCACCCTGCCCGATGAAAAGCGCGCTGAGCAGGAACAGGCTTTGATTGATCCCACCCATCGCCACCGAAGTGGTGCCAAACCAGCCGATGGTGCGCGGGTGTGGGCGGGGCCCGGTGGCTGCGAGCGGATTCGGTGAAGTCTTGGTCATGGTGGGTCGGAAGGGTTCTGAGGAGAAACGAGCTAGCCGGCGGATGACGGAGCGAGCGGCAGGACGAGGGTGAAGGTCGCGCCACGGCCCGCGCCCTCGCTGTGGACCTTCAGGCACCCGCCGATTTCCCGCGCCGCGAGCGCGCCGCTGTGCAGGCCGAAGCCGTGCCCGGTGGGCTTGGTGGTAAAGCCGTGGTTGAAGATGCGCTGAAGATTTTCCGGCGGAATCCCGATGCCGTTGTCCACCACGGCGATCTTCACCGTGCCGTCGCCGTTGAAGATCCGCACGGTCACCGTGCGGTCCGGCCGATCAGTCGCCGCGCAGGCGTGCTTCGCATTGCCGACGAGATTGACGAGGATTTGCAGCACCTTGTGTTTGTCCACGATGACGGGCGGCACCGGCGCGAACTCGCGGACCACCTGCACGCGGTGCGTCGTCAGCGACTCCGCGCTCATTCGCAGCGTGTCCTCGACGAGCCCGGCGACATCCAGTTTCTCCGCGAGGCCCGAGACTTTCGCGTAGCTCTGCTGCGCGGCCACGATGTCTTTGATGTGCTCGATATTCGTTTGCAGCCGGGCCACCTCGGTGAGTGTGGTGGATTGCTCGCTGGCGAACTGGCTGGCGAGTTGGGCGAGATACTCCGGGAATCGCGCGCCGCGCGGATCACGGCTGAAGAACGCCCCGAGATCCTGCTCATGCTCGCGGAGCAGCGCCACGGCGCGAGGGAGGCTGCGCAGCTTCGACTGACGCACCCCGTCGGCCACGCAGGTCGCGGCCACATTCACGCTGTTGAGCACATTGCCCACATTGTGCAGGACGCCCGTCGCCACTTCGGCGCGGCCGGCATGGCGCGAGACATCGACGAGGTCCCGGTGCGCCCTCGCCAGTTCCGCCTCCGAGCTCGTCCGCTCGGTGATGTCGCTGATCGTGACGACCGCAAACTGCGGCCGGCCGGCGGGGTCGTGAACCAGGCTGCCGCTATAGCTGAAGACGCGCTCCCATCCCGCCTCCGATTGCCGGCCCCGCACCGCGACGTCGCGGAGATTCTCTCCCCGGAGGATGCGCGCCAGCGGCCACCGTTCCGGCGGGAGCGCCGCTCCGTTCATTTCCGTGAGATCGAATGTGCGGGCAAATTCCGCCAGATGCCGCTGGTCGTCCGGAAGACTTTCAAAGCCGTGCATGGAAAGCGCGGCTCGATTGAAGTGCAGCAACCGCCCGTCCAGATCGGAAACGATCACGCCGTCCGTAAGATTTTCGACGATCGTCTGGAGCTGCGCCTCATTCTTCCGCAACGCCTCCGCCGCCCTCCGGCGATCGACGCTGTCGGCGCGCAGCACCGAGGTCAGCGTGCTCGCGGCGAGCAGGACGATCTGCACCGCCGACATGAACCCGACCACCCGTCCCTCGGCGGCGGCGATCGTTTCGGCAAATGTCGCCGCGTCAAAATCCACTCCGAGCACTGCCTCCATCCGGCCATCCAGTGCATGGAGCGGCACGAAGGCGCTGACCCACGTCCCCCAGCGGTCGGTGATCGGTTCGACGCTGAAAGCCGGCTTCCCCATGAACGCCTGCTCCAGAGTGGGAATCGTTTCTCCATAGACTTCTCCGACCGCCGTGCGCTGCTCCCGTTCGCCCTCATATTTCCCGTCGCGGTCGTAGTCGGTCTCGGAATCGACGATCAAGACGTTCCGGCCATCGGGCAGTTTGCGCAGCGTGTAGATGTCGTTGACCGAGGGACTCAGCGCGAGCCAGCGCTTTTCGGTCGCAATCAATTCGAGATAAAGCGGATCGTCCGGCGCCGCGTCACTGGCCAGCCGCGAGTGCCCCTGCTTTTCGATCTCGCTCCCGTAGAGCCGGGCAAAATCCTGGGTGCCTTTCTGGATGCGCGTCCGCTCGCGATCACCGGCCTGCACGGCGAGCAGCCCGGTCACCGCAGTCAGCACGGCGGCGAGGATCCAGACGAGCCACGGCAGGTGGGTCGCCTTCGCCCTTCGCAACCAGAACCCCTGAATGCCAAAAGCCGCCGCGCCGAGAACGGCGAAGAGGATGAACTCGGCATGAGCAATGAGCAAAACGGCCATTTTGAACCAAAAGTGAGTGGAGCCGCACCCGTGCCCTGGCCAGCAATGGAAACCCGTATTTTTGCGCCGGGATTACCCTGAGAAGGGTCGAGGGTTTTCCCTCCATGCGGGCGATTTTACGCGGCCTCTTTCGGCGCGAAGACCAGCAGCGTGTGGTCGATCGTGTTCAGCGTTCCGAAGTTGAGCAGCTTGGCGAGGAGCATCGAGGTGAGCTCGGTATTCGCGGCCATGAGCAGGAGCCCGCTGCGGGTGCGGAGATCCTGGGCGAGGATCTGCCCGCTGCGGATTTGATCGATGCGCATCGGTTGCGGATCGGAGCGGCGGGTCGCCGGCCCGGCGAGGGAGACGTCGCACCAGCGGGAGACCGCGGAGAGGACTTCCACATCGTACCAGCCGATCCGCTCCTGCATCTGCTGAAAGGCGGCGCCACGGGCGAAGCCGCGCGCTTCGAAATCGACAAGGTCGCCGAGGACTTTGAGGATGCGCGCGCCGATCGGGATGTCGCCGCCGGCGAGGGTGGTGGTGGGAAAGCCCGAACCGTCGAAGTGCTTTTGCTGGTAGCGGACGATCGCGGCGACGTTTTCGAGCCGGGGAATGTGCTCGAGCAGGGCGGCGCCGAAGGTCGGGACTTGATCGAGGAGGCTTTTTTCCGGGCCGGTCGGGGTGATTCCGTCGCGCACTTTTTCCAGCACCTCGGGCGGGACCGTGACCCGGCCGATCTGGCAGAGCATCGCGGCGAGTTCCAGCTCCCACGGGACGTCGTGATCCGAGCTGCGCATGAA
>JANPHH010000222.1:0-3670 GCA_031424375.1 Chthoniobacter sp.
TGCCTGTCACGGCCTCCGCAGGCAGGAATCAAACCGTCTATGACTACGATTCCAGTGGCAGTGAAGCCGTGACGCTCGACGGCTCGGGCTCCAGCACGCTCACCGGCAGCATCACCAGCTATATTTGGAAAAAAGGCGCGACCCAGGTCGCGACCGGCGTCCTTCCCTCGGTCAATCTGGCCGTGGGAACCCACGTCATCACCCTCACCGTCACCAATAGCAGCAACCAGACAGCCAGCAGGGATGTATCCGTCACCGTGCGGACCAATGACTTGCTGGTCGTCGTCGAGAACAGCACGCAAAGCCTCATCGATACCAGCGCATTTGGGGAAACCCACTACATCTCCAACTTCCGCGTTGGAGATGGAGTCAGCCGCAAGCTCGTCGTCACCGTGGGTGCCGGAAACATCGGCACGCTCGCCATTACGTATGCCGGCCTCAACCTGACCCAAGCCAAGGCGGAGAATAACTCCACGACCCACGCCTCGATTTGGTATCTCGACAATCCGCCGGTCGGTGTCGCCGACATCGTGCAAACCGGAGGCGCAGCGCGTGGCGGCAGCCTTGGGGTGCTCAGCCTGCAAAACGCCGCCCCTGGCTTTGCCTTCTCCACCGGGGCAAACAGCCGCGACATCACCTACACGACGCCGCTTCCGAAAATGCTGATCGTCGGAACCTACACGGACAATCTGGAAAATGCCGGGCCGTCCTCGCCGTTGACCAACAAGTTCGTCACCTCGGGTGGCTGGGGTGGCTCTGCCCTGGCGGGCTGGCAGCAAGTCACCTCCGCAGGCACACGCACGGATAAATACCGCGTTTCGTCCGGTCGGGTGGCGAATGCGACGGTGGGCTTTATCGCGCCGGGATTCGTTGTTCCGCCGTCGGTCTATCCTACTTACGGCAATGGTGGCATTCCGGGCACCGGAACTCCGTGGCCGATCAGCGACACGGTGCCCACACGCATTCAGGCTGAAAACTATGACCAAGGTGCTGACGGCCAAACTTATCACGACATGACTGCGGGCAACCAACTCACTGCCTACCGCAGTGACGGCGTCGATATTCAAGCGACTACCGACACCGGCGGCGGCTTCAATGTCACCAATGTCATCGCTGGCGAGTGGCTGCAATACACCCTCAATGTCGCCAAGACGACCTCCTACCAACTGAACTTGCGCGTCGCCCGTCAAACCACGGGCACTGGCAAAATTCGCGTCCTCTTCAATGGCGTGGATAGAACCGGCGACCTCATCGTCCCGAACACTGGGAATTGGCAGAGCTTCGTGGACCTCCCCATCACCGTCAGACTAGACGCCGGCCAGCAGGTGATGCGGGTCGAAATGGTCAGCTCCAACCTGAACCTGAATCACATCGAACTCACTCCCCTCATCCTTCCCGTCCCCTGGCAGCAGACCGACATCGGCTCGGTGGGCATCGAGGGGGATGCCATTTACAACGCCGGAACCTTCACCGTGTCCGGCTCCGGTGGCGACATCTTCGGACAAAGTGACCGCTTTCACTCTGTCTATCTGCCCGTGAGCGGAAACTGCGAAATCATCGCCCGCGTCACCGCGATGGACAATACGAACGCTGGAGCCAAGGCCGGAGTGATGATCCGTGAAACGCTGAACTCGGATTCCAGATACTTCTCGACCTTCGTCACCCCTTCTCAGGGAATCACCTTCAACCGCCGCACCACCACGGGCGGATTCACCGCCGCCACGACGCAGACCGGTCTCGCCGCTCCCTACTGGGTGAAAATCTCGCGCTACGGCAGCTTGTTCACGAGCGCCTATTCCGCCGATGGCATCACCTGGACAGTTCTTGGAACCCAGGGATTCTCGATCGGCTCCAGCGTCTATGTCGGCCTCACCGTGACCAGCAAGAATGACGCGGTCCTCTGCAACGCCACTTTCGATAACGTCTCCATCCCCACCCCCATCGCCAATGCCGGTGAGGATCTGACCGTGACGGACACCGATGCCAACGGCAGCGAGCTCGTTCCGCTCGATGGTGCCGCCTCCACTGCGGGCACTGGCACCATCACCAGTTTTGTCTGGAAACAAGGCAACACCCAGATTGCCACCGGAGTGAACCCAGTCGTCAACTTCGCCATCGGTGAACACCCGCTCACTCTGACCATCACCACCAGCACCGGAGCCACCACTTCGACTTCCGTCAGTATCACCGTCGATCCTGCCGCGCCAATCGTCGTCACTGCCGTCAACGCTGGCGGCCCCGCCTACACGGGAGCCGATGGCATTTCGTATCTCGCCAGCACCGGGTTTAGCGGCGGCACGAGTTACTCCACGACGAATGCCATCACCGACACCGCCGATGAAACGCTCTACCAGACCGAGCGCTATGGGAACTTCACCTGGTCGCAAACCGTGCCTAATGGGAGCTACACGCTCATTTTGAAATTCGCCGAGATCGCCAACAGCATCACTGCGGAGCGCCAGCGCGTCTTCGATGTCAGCGTCGAAGGCCGCAGGCGCGTGAGCAATCTCGACCTCTATCTCGCCGCGCCGGGCAAATACACCGCTTATGATGTCGAGCTGCCTGTTACCGTATTCGATGGCCAACTCAACCTCAGCTTCACGCCAACAGTGAACAACGCCAAAGTCAGCGCCATCGTCCTGCTCAAGGTCCCGTATCCCGACACCAACAACAATGGTCTGCCCGACACCTGGGAGCTGGAGTTCCTCGGCAATCTCGGAACCAGCGCCAGCAGCGACACCGACGGCGACGGCCAGACGAACGCCGCAGAATACCTGGCCGGCACCGATCCTATGAACGGCGCCTCCAACTTCGCGGTCAATAACATCACCGAGACAGCAGCGGGCTCCCATCAGTTAACCCTCCGCTGGCCGAGCATGGTTGGCCGGACTTACACAGTGCTCCGGTCCACTCAATTGATCTCCGGCACATGGATTTCGGTCTCGCCTCCAGCGGCAGGAACGGGAGGGGAGCTTTCCTATACTGACACTCCGCCGACTTCAGAAGTGAAGGCGTTCTATAAGATCCAACTCACGCTTCCGTGAGCCCGCCGACACCGGGTAACGGATTCATTTCATCTTTCTCCATGAACTCATCCACCCGCGCGACGAATTCATGCGCACGATGGAGCGCCTCTATCGCTACCGGATGAAGACGACCTCGTGAAGCAATGGTGACAGTCTTAGAATCAAACAATGACCAAACACGACCCGTTCAAAAGCGCTGCGGAGCGCTGCGGAAACATCTCCTCAGTGAGATTGCGGTATTCTAGGGGCACTGCAGCCCGGCTCGCGTGAAAGCAAACCCGGAGAAGGAATGAATCGCAAGCGGAGCGATGTTGTGACAAGGTTGGCCACGATGAAACGCTGCTGTGCCACGTTCATCAGCATCGCCCTCGTCGTGCTGATCGCGCCCACCGCCCGCGCGGTCGAAATCGTCGCCGCGGCGTCTGGGAACTGGTCGGCTTCCGCGACTTGGGTCGGCGGTGTGCTTCCCGCCGCCGAAGACGACGTGAAAATTCCCCCCGGCCTCACGGTGACCCTGAATACCACTGTCGAATGCGGCGGCATCGTCGTGGAGGGGAAATTGACGGTGGAGCGGGCGAACCGGACGCTGCTCTGCGACTACCTCGTCGTGCAGACTGCCGGGGCAGTATTTGAAGTGGGCACGT
>JANPHH010000223.1:0-24171 GCA_031424375.1 Chthoniobacter sp.
ACCGCCCCGCCGAACACGCCTAGGCCCGAACCTTTTCCCAAACGAAGAACGCAGATCCACCCACCGACTCCCGCCCTCATGAAAACGCATCTCCTCCTCCTGCTCCTCGCCCCCGCCGTCACCGCACTCGCCGCCGAGAAAAAGCCCGCCGCTGAGAAAAAATCCGGCCCTTCCGAACTCAACGCACCGGCCGCCACCCCGGAAGATTTTGCTCAATACAAAACCGCCGATGCTTTGTGGAAGCGGATCGAAGAACTGAAAGAACCGCCCAAGGTGCAGCCGAAATCGCGGGAGGAATACGTCACGATCCTGACCAAATGGATGACCGATCAGAAGACCGCAGCCGACTCATTCATCGCCCGCTTTGCCAAGGACCCACGCCACTACGGCGCCCAGCTCGTGACGCTCCAGGCGGGATTGCAGCTCGGCCGCATCCCAGGCGCGACCCCCAGCACGGCGGCCGATCCCGAAGCGGTGAAGAAACAGCTCACCGAGATCATCGCCGCGCCGGACGCACCGGAGGACATCAAAGGCGAGGCCACCTTCGTCCAGACCATCGCGCTCTCCGGAGAGGTCGATAAAGACAAGCCCGAGACGGTCAGCGGCTTCTTCAAAGCCAGCGACGACTTCCTCGCCAGATACCCTACCCACAAGCTCACCTCGCAGATGCGCGTCGCCCAACTCCAACTCGCCGGAACCGTCGACACCCCCCGAGGCCGCGGCCGTGCTGGAAAAGCTCGCCGCCGCCGGCGACACCCGGCTCGCCGACGCCGCGAAGCAGACGATCGCGCGAAAACAAAAAATGGCCGATCTCAAGACCAAGCCGGTGGATCTCAAATTCACGGCGACCGATGGCCGGGAACTGAACCTCGAAGCGCTCCGCGGCAAGGTCGTCCTCGTCGACTTCTGGGCGAGCTGGTGCGGGCCGTGCATCAGCGAAATGCCGAACGTCGTCGCCACCTACAAAAAGCTGCACGACAAAGGATTCGAGATCGTGGGCATCTCACTCGATCAGGAAAAGGAGGCCATGGAGGCCGCGCTGAAAAAACACGAGATGACCTGGCGCCAGTATTTCGACGGCAAGGGCTGGAAGAATGAGATCAGCACCACGTTCGGCATCACCTCCATCCCCGCCACCTGGCTCATCGATAAAAAAGGCATGCTCCGCGAAACCAGCCTGCGCGGTGAAGATCTCGGCAAGGGCGTCGAGAAACTGCTCGCGGAGTAACGCCGTGCCGCGCGGCCTCGCCCTCGCGCTCGCCGTCCTGCTCCCGCTCGCCGGCCTCGCGGAGGAGCGCGGGCTCTTCGTCGCCGTGGGTTACGGCGGGCGACGGATCACTTCACACGACGGCGTGATGTGGGAGAACGATCAGCGCTGGAGCGACGTGGCGGCCGATGACGACAACGTGCTCTTCAATATCGCGTTCGGCGCCGGGCGCTTTGTTGCCGTGGGCGGCGGCGCGAAACTCGGCCGCATCGTCACCACCACCGACGGCCGCGAGTGGACCGAACTGCCGCCGCTGAAAGGCCGAGTCGCCACCATCGTCTTCGCCCGCGACCGCTTCATCGCCGCGCACGACGGCGAACTGCTCCACTCCCGCGACGGCCTCGCCTTCACCCCCGGCGAAAAACTCGACTGGCGCGGCAGCATCCACGCCCGCCGCAGCGCCTGCGGCGACACCGAGGCGGGCTATCGCACGGTCGTCATCGGCGACGTGGATTTGTGGTCGGAAAAGAAGCGCGCGAGTTGGCGCGGCGCGACCAGCGACGGCACGCGCTGGGAAGCCCGCGCGCTCGACGCACCGCCCGCCAGCGACGTGGCCTACGGCAGCGGGCACTTCGTTGCGGTCGGCCCCGGCGGGCTCATCGAAAGCTCACACGATGGCGAGACCTGGACGCGCCACGAAACCACGGGCCAGGAAACATTCTCACGCATCGTGTGGACCGGCGAACGGTTCCTTGTCAGCGGCGCAAAGCTCGCGTGGTCGTCGCAAGACGGCCTTACTTGGAAAGCCGAGTCCACCGGCATCCCGTGCTCGTTGAGTTGGGCGCGCAAAGGCCAGCTCGCGATCGGCTTTTCCTGGGGTGGCAATCTTCACACCTCCACGGATTTCCGGACGTGGAAGAAGCAGCCGCTCCCGGGTGGTCCGTCCCTCCAGGCAGTGATCTTTGGCAAACCGGAGTAGCGCGCGCCGGTCCATTCCCGCCCACCTTACCCAGCGTCTGCGACCTTGCGCACCACGCCAACTGCCGCGAAAGTCCGCGCCTTTTCCCGATGCTCACCGTCTCCTCAGTTTCCAAATCCTTCGGCGGTCGCACCCTCTTTGAAGATGCGTCGCTCCAGGTCAATCGCGGCGACCGCATCGGCCTCGTGGGGCCGAACGGCGCGGGTAAGTCCACCCTCTTCTCCCTGCTTCTCGGCGACGCCACGCCCGACGAGGGCCGCGTCTCCCTCGAGCGTTCCGCAAAGGTCGGATTCCTCCCACAGGAAAGCGCGCCCGCAGGCGATGAGACGGTGCTGGAACTCGCATGCTCCGTCTCCCCCGAGATGGCCGCTGCGATGCGCACGATGAAGACGACCCCGGACGATTCGCACGAGCACCACGACGCGCTCGCCACCTTCGACGAACTCGGCGGCTGGCAGCTCGAACCGAAAGCCAAGCGCATCCTCGCCGGACTGGCCTTTCGCGAAAGCGACTTCGACCGCGAGGCGCGCAAGATGAGCGGCGGCTGGATCATGCGCGCGCATCTTGCGCGGCTGCTCGCGATGGAGCCAGACCTTTTGCTCCTCGACGAACCGACAAACCATCTCGACCTCGAATCGCTGGTCTGGTTTCAGGAATACCTGAAGGGCTATCCGGGCGCGATTTTGATGATCTCTCACGACCGCGAGTTTTTGAATCAGCTCGTCGATTCCGTCGTCGAGATCGCCCATCGTCGGCTGAATCGCTACCGCGGCAACTGGGACAAATACGTGATCGAAAAAGCCGCGCGCGAGGAGCAGCAACTCGCCGCTTACAAGAATCAGCAAAAGGAAATTGCGTCGCTGCAACTCTTCGCCGATCGCTTCCGCGCCAAGGCCAGCAAGGCCACGCAGGCGCAGAGCAAGCTGAAGCAGATCGACCGGATGGAGAAAATCGAGGCGCCGCTCTCGCAGGAAAAGACCGTCCACATGCGAATGCCGCAGCCCGCACGGAGCGGGTCGCGGGTCATCACGTTGAAGGACGTGGACTTCGCCTATGGCGACCTCGTCGTCTATCGCGGGCTGGAATTCGAAGCCGAGCGCGGCCAGCGCACGGTGCTCGTTGGACCGAATGGCGCGGGTAAATCCACGCTGCTCAAGCTTCTCGGCGGCACTTTGGAGATGCAGAGCGGCACACGCGAGGTCGGATACAACGTAAAGGTCGGCTACTTCTCCCAGCACCGCATGGAGACGCTCAACGCGAAGCACACCGTGCTCGAAGCCGTGCAGGACATGCCCAACCCCGTCGGTGAGCAGCAGGCGCGCACCGTCCTCGGTTCGTTCCTTTTCCGCGGCGATGACGTTTTCAAGCCGGTGGGCGTCCTGAGCGGCGGAGAAAAGACCCGGCTCGCGCTGGTGAAGCTGCTCCTCGATCCGCCGAATCTTCTCCTCATGGACGAGCCCACGACGCACCTCGACGTAGGCTCCATCGACGCCCTCATCGGCGCGCTCCAGCAGTATGAAGGCACGCTTGTTTTCATCAGCCACGACGTCCATTTCATCCGCGCCATGGCCAAGACCGTCCTCCACATCAGCGCCGGCACGCTCACGCCCTACGCCGGCGACTACCAGTATTACCTCGACAAATCGAAGGCCACCTCCGCCCGCGCCGCGCTGACCGCTGGCGAAAAACTCCACAACGAGCAACCCGCCGCCGCGCCCGTGGTGAACGCAAACGCCGGACTCGGCATGAAAGAGATGCGCGAGAAAAAACGCGCCGAGCAGGAAGCCCGAAAAGCCGAAGCCAAAGTGAAGCGCGACCACGAGAAGCAAGTCTCCGATCTCGAAATGCAGATCGCCGCCCTGGAAACCCAACAGCAGAAACTGACCGCCGAACTCGAAAGCCCCGAAGCCTACGAAAACGGCGGCCGCGCCGTCCAACTCAACCGCGAACTCGCCGGCGTGGCCAAAGACCTCGCCCGGGTCACTGCGGAATGGGAAAAGCTCGCCGGCCAGGTTCCGCCAAAATAAGGCCGTTCCGCGGCACCCGGGTCGTCGGCGCCGTCACCAAAATTTCTTTCGCAAACTGGCGTAGAGAAACCGGCCCGTGGGATCGGCGGTTTGCGGGTCATAACCGAAATCCGCATTGGCAAACGGAGGCTCCGAGTTCCCCGCATTAAGCACTCCAAGAGTCAGCTTCGCTCCATCCAGCAAACGCTGCCAACCTTTCAACGCCCGCGGCCGGCGAGTGCCGCCTCCCTTGCCATCGGGCACTGCGTCTTCCAACGACCCGTATCGCCACTCGTAGGACATCTGCAGGTCGACAGTCGTCCAACTTCCCACCGTGTGCGGCTCGCTCCGCCCGTTCGGCAGCTCGTCGTCGTAGGAATCGGTGTAGTTAACCGTCACACCGGCATCAAAGCCACCCCGGTTATAAGTCAGACTGCTCGCCAACCGGAACTCAGGCAGCGCGATGGAATCGGTCTTATCAAGGTTCGGTTTCCCTGGCTGGCGCAGCTCGAAGCTATTGATAAAACTGGCCCGCGTGTCGAAGGTCAGCCGGCCCAGCTTTGATTCGAAGCGATAGGTTAAATCGAGATCGACCCCATCCACCACCTGAGTACCTAGATTTGCGTAAGGAGCTGTAACCGCGCGAACCTCTCCATCGGACCCAAAGGAAACAGTGCCGGGTGCCCGGCCATCCACCACGTCCTGCGCCTCGGGAGCTGCGACGAGCCCACGATGCTCGATGCGGTAAAAGTTTACCTCGAGAGATAAGCCCTTCGCGGAAGGCGGCTCGATGATCGCTCCGAGGAAATAAGAATAGGAGTTCTCCGGCTGTAGCCCTGGGTTTCCGCCGCTGAGGACGTTGACAACGGTCTCGCGAGTCCTGCCTGGCGTCAGCACTGTCCCGAAGCCGGTGATCGTAGGTGAGTTGAGTTGGGGAAGACTTGGCGCCCGGTAGCCCTCGGAGTAGGCGCCCCGAAAAAGCAGGCCCGCAACCGGCTTCCATTTGTATCCAAACTTGGGTTTGGCGGCGCCCCCAAAGTCGCTGTAGTGGTCGTAGCGCTCGGCTATGGAAAACTCCAAAGCGCGCAACAGGGGAAGATTCCACTTTGCACTGGTGACAGGAATAGCCACCTCGAACAGCGCTGAATAGACATCTCGACTAGCATCCGATCCAACAGCACCCAAACCGACAATGTCATCGACACCCTCACTTAAGCGTTGGGTGAACGTTTCCTCCCGAAACTCGGCGCCGAGCGCAAGACCTACCGGGCCGGCAGGCAACTGGAAAAGTTCACCATTGGCGCGGGCATCGTAGCCGAGAATGGACGAATGGCCATCGGTGCGCGGAGTCGCGGTAATTTTTCGCAAGGTCCGCGGATTATTGATCCCTTTACCATCACCGAATACATTCAGAGCGGTCTCCGCGTTGCGATCATTCAGCGCCGCTTGCACCGCGGTCTGACGCAAATACCCCGCGGACGAATAATCGACCACATTGCTCTCGCTATATTGCACTGCAGCCTCAGCACTCCAGTTATTCGGCAGATCCTTGACTTTCACTCCACCAACGTATCGGTAGGCATCCACCTCGATTTCATCGATCCGCGCGCGCGTCTCGACGGATCGCCATGCCAGTCCGAGGTCTGATCCAAATGGATTGAAGGCGTTCGTGGCGGGCACGATGAAGCCAGAAAGGCCGCTTGACAGCGACGTCGGGGAAATGACGGTCGTAGTGTGAAGTGCCTGATAGGAAGCTTCCCCGAAAAGTTCGAGATGGGGCGTTAAAGTGTAACCAAAAGTTAGCAGTCCGCCCCAACGCTCGGTTTCTGGCACTAACTCAGAATATCGATTCCCATCGAAGGGATTCGTCGGTTCGTCGGACTGACTAAAGCCAGGTTTGAAGTCGTCCACTCCCGGTCTGCCCTTGCTCCCCCGGCGCACGGCCAGCGCGACCTCGTCATCGCCTCTGGGTAGGAAGACTGTGCCGGGGTTTCCATTCTCACCCCTAAAGTCGAAACCGCCAAAACGGCGCTGGTCGGCCGTGTGCGCATAGGAGCGATCACGCGCAGCCAGTGAATTTCTCCGGAAATAATTTCCGGTCAGGAGAAGTCGAAACCGGTCCGAATTCAGTCCACTGACGAAACTCTCGCGAAATTCCCCAGAATCGGTGCCGGTGGTATTGCCGTAAGATGTTTCTACCTCATCACCCGAGTAGTCTTGGCGGAGGATGAAATTGACTACGCCCGCGATCGCATCGGACCCGTAGATCGCCGACGCGCCTTCCTTGAGAATCTCCACCCGCTCCACCGCGCTGAGCGGGATCGAATTCAAGTCAACAAATGTGTCCGCACCCCCTGCCGCAAAGGAAAAAGGAGCAACCCGCCGGCCGTTGATCAGCACCAGCGAGGAGGTCGCGCCCAGCCCCCGCAATGACACCGCCGACGCACCAGGAGTGTATCCAAATCCGGGATAAACGTTTTCGCTCAGCCCCGTCGAGTTTTCGGGAAGTTTCGCGAGCAGTTCAGTGACCGTCCGAGCGCCAGTCAGATCAATCCTCTTCCGGTCATAAATGACCACCGCTTGCGGGCCTTCGTAATCCGTCCGCGTTAAATACGAGCCGGTAACGACAACGGCTTCTGTCTGGTTAGCCCTTTCGTTCTCGGACTCAATCGTTGTGTTTTGGCTCATGGCCACCAGGGAATACGAGGAGGACGCTATCAGTGAGACGAGGAGCTTGTTCTGTTTCATTGTTTGCCGGCTTGTGGGTGTGCGTTTTCCGCCTGATGAAGGCAATGCGTTTCATATCGTTTGATAGCTGACGTTGGCGGTTGATTGCGAGCCTCGTTTATGGTTTTGCGTCACCCCGGTCAAGAGCCCGGCCGATTTCTCGACCGGGCTCCGCGTGTCGGTCCTCGTTCCTCGCGCCCCTCCCGCTGGGTCCATCATCCGCCTGCCTCCCACCCTCAATCCCCCTCCCGCTCCTTACGCTAGCGAATTGGGTTTCCACCTTCCTCACGTTGCCACTCGGATCCACAGACCCTATCATCACATCGTGCCCAGTGTCGTCACCGGTCAAAATGAGATTTGTGATCGTATATATGCATTTTCCGTAGTGATCCGGCTCGCCGATCGAGTAGGTGAAGTCCGCCAGACTCGGATCTTCCGCATTGAGATCGCTAACCATTTCGAGACCGTCCACAAAGCGCCTGAGTGTGGTGGGATACTGAACGGCGCTGAGGCTGCTGGGCGCCAGATCGGTGATCGTCCCGTTAAAGCTGATCAGCTGCTCCGCATCCTGGCGGCTCGTTGGCACATCCGCAGCCACCTTTGGCGCCGCCACATCGGTGCCCCCAACCGCGACCATCGAGTTGAGTTGCAGGAAGTCCGCGTTCCCGGCAGCCTCGGATCCCACTTTGCGGTGAATGGTCCGCACCCGACCGTTGCCGAATCCGGCGCGCAAGCCCGTGGCCGTGCCGAAGGCCAGATTGACGTCTACCGGCTCATTCCGAAAGAGCTTGGCGCCACCACGTTCGGGGTCGAGTGCGACAAAGCGAGAAGTGCCGACCGATCATAGATGCCTGAGACCGCCGCCCCCTCTACGTTCGTGACCAGCACCCGAGCCGTGACAGATTTCGCGTTCCAGTTGAACTTCACATAGCCTACTTTTCGGAACATCGACTCCCCGGCGTCGGTGGTGGGTGGCTCCTCCTTCGAAAAGTAGTAGATCGCGCTCTTCTTGCTCGGGTCGAAGGGCAGAAGGTTGCCTTCTCGATCGACGCGGCGCCAATTGTCTTCACCCAGCGTTACCTGGAGAGAAAAGCCGCCGACGCTCACCCCGACCGGCACATCCTCGGCGATCTCTGAAAACGGAAACTGAACGAGGCCGCCCGTCACGCATGCGCTCAGGCGGCTCGGAATGGAGACAGTTTCGAAAATCGCGCTGCCTTCATCACGCAAAACATTCAGCCGATTGCCATTCGTCTCGCTGAACGCAATCTTCGGCTTGAAGCCGCCGTCCCCTTCGTTCGCCAGAATGTTGAACCCGTCCTGGGCCCGCCCGAGCGTCGCAGCCGCACCAAGCAGGACAGGGAGGAGAATCGCCCAGCAACTTGCGCGTCTTTTGCTGGCGTTTGAGAGCGACATATTCGCGACCTGACAACCAAGTTGAGTTTGATTTGATGTGTCCATGCCGTCTTGCCTTTATTTTTTGCTGGTTGTCCGCACACCCCGTAACCTTGCAGCGCTCGAGCGAAGCGCCTCGCTGAGCCAAGCCCGAAGGCCACTTTGGACGCGCTACAAACGCGCTTCCCCTTTGAAATAGGAAACCGCAGACCCAAGTTTCAAAAATCTGACGAATCTTATGCGTCCCGCCCTGAATACGTTTTGATGGCGCGCTGGCCGTTCCCTGAAATCTTTGCAACTGCTGCAGAGGAAGCTTTGTCCGGGTTAAATGCCCCAGGCGTGATCCGCGATGGATTTACGCTTCAGCTGAAGTTGCGATTTGCAGAAATTCTTTCGGAATGCGTTTATCTCGATTTCTGCGCACATCGGATGAGCATCGAAGCATTCCGCGGCTCGCGGAGCGGCTGCTACAAGGACTTCGTGGAACATATTCAGCGCAGTGGGCTGCATTCGATTCTTGGCGACTATCCCATCGCGCACGAGGCCATTGATGTTCTCGCCGCACAGACCCGCCGCTTCGCCAGTGAATTCACGTCCCACTACGAAGAAGATCAGGAGCCAATCAGAGACCTGCTCGGCCAAAGACACCGTCTCGAACTGCGGGAAGCGCGAACGAACTTCTCCGATCCTCATCGCGGCGGCCGTACCGTCGTCCGGTTGAGTTTCAACTGTGGTCGGCAGATTTACTACAAACCACGCTCCGTTGCGGTCGATCGGGTTTGGCTCGAAGGGCTGATCGTCTTTAACCGGGGACTCTCTCTGCCGCTTATCGCGCCACGAGTTCTGGATGCCGGCGACCACGGCTGGTCTGAGGCGATTCCCGTGAGAGACGATCTCTCCGAAAGCGAAATCAGAGCGTTTTATCGACGTTTTGGGATGCTCCTGTGCATCGCTTGGCTGCTAGATGCCATAGACCTCCACGGCGAAAATATCGTGGCCTCCGGACCGCTTCCCGTGCTGATCGACGCGGAGTGCCTCCTCCATCCATTTGCGCCGGGAGAGGAAACCTCTCTGGTGCGGACCGGTTTGCTGCCCAATCTAGCCAACCCGTTCGATGGAAGTGCGCTTACCGAGGTTACGAGAATTCCTCCGATCCACGGTTGGAGCGGCTTCGAGAGCGACGACCTTCGGCAGTGCGAATTTCCTGGCATTACGACGAGCGCGAGTCTTCCTCGAGTAGACGGGAAGCAGGCAAGCCCGCAGACTTACGCTGGCGAGATCGAGTCAGGCTTCACCGAAGCCGCCGATTTCGCGGTGAGCCACAAGCAGGCAATTGAATCCTGGAGAAATGCGATTTCCCTGACGCCCCGTCGGCTACTCAAACGCCCTACCTCCCACTACAGCCTCATGCTCATGGTTGCAACCGAGCCTCAACACCTGACGGCAAAAGCCCTCTGGGAAAAACATTGCCGCGATTGTTTCGGCGGCACTACCGACCCGCAGACTCTGAAGAATGAATTGGAACAATTGTCGCGCTGGGACGTCCCGATTTTTCAAACGGATGGGAAATTCGTCCCCGGTGTCAAATGGGAGAGGATGAGCTCAGCTAGGGCTGAGCTTTCCCAGTTTCTCAGACTCTAATGTAAATTCACTACATCCAGTGCCACAACCTTTGTGGCCGATCGATGAGCGAACGTCGCATTAATGTCTGCCCGCCGCGCCCCCCTAAATGAACATACGACCATACTACGGGCTCAACACTCCGCTCCTACTCGCGATCTGCTTCAGCAGAGTTTGGGTCCACATCGGCAAGTCGACAGTTTTTCCAACAGCACCTTGAACCTAATGTTGCGGATACTTCATACCCCCCTTCTGTTGCAAAGATTCCCTGGAAACGATCAACAAGCTTGTCGGGAGTCAATGGGATGTCCAAGAAGGAAATGTGGATTTTCTCCCAGTCGTCGGGGAGAGCGATTAGATACTTCGCAACCTCGTCCTTGCCGGCTGTCGGCGACTCCAGATCTCTCCGAAGGTTGCTGTCTTCGAGCGCCTTTTTCATCAGCGCTTTCATGAGCTCTTTCACATTCGCTACGCTATACTCGAGGGTCTTTTCTTTGAGTTCCATACTGTATTATTCTCGGGATTTGGCTTCTTGGGACGCCTGACACCTTTCTCGCAACTCTCGCAGTCTCTGCTCAAGCGATTTCGATAGAGCGTCAAAGCGCGGATCTCTTCGCAGGGATTCAAGTCTCGGGTCAAGCCTAATATGAAAGAAGGTCCAGCGTCCGCGAGCCGCCGCTTCCTCCAGCGATCGTAACGCTTCTTCGACATTACCAAGCAAAGCGTGGTTACAAGCGCGCTCAAAAAGAAGCGACGGATCCTGTTGGCCGTCAGTAAGGCCTTGCTCGTCAAGAGCCAAGGCGCGCTTGATCTTCTCAAGACCGTTCACTCGATCCCCTCGGCGCATCGCGAGGTAGCCCAGTCCGGAAGACGGTCGCGTCGGAAGATAGGCGCCCACCAGGAGGTCGTCGTCACCGCTTGCCGCGTACAGTTTCTCCGCCTCCCCCGGATCCCCGGCAAATAGTTCGATCGCCGCTCGAAAGCGTGACACCGCTGGGTCCGTTGGGAAGCGCGCAGCAAGATCCCGGACCCGAGCGACCGCGGTCGATGCTTTGCCGTCCAATAGGTCCACGTGGATGGATCCCATTTCGCCGTCTGGCAATTCTCCGCGAAATTCGACGACTTCCTGATAATCGCTCCGGGCTTCTCGAAATTCACCGATCGACGCCAGATAGTCCGCCCGGTAACCAATCACATTCCCAGGCGCGTGGTCCCGACGATCCAAGCGACGATGCCAGAAGAGCGCCCGGTCCGTCATACCCAGTGCAAAGTATGCTTCCGCCACAGTATTGACGATGTATGCCTCCTCGCGGTCGATTTCGAAGGCGGAAAGCGCGTCGTCCACAGCAAGCTCAGGCTTGCCAAGTGCAGAATTGATCAAAGACCGGGTCTGTGGAGCTGATGAGGAAAGGGGGTCAAGTTCTGCCGCCCTCCGGGCAAAAGGGAGCGCGGCGGAAAGCCACTTACTTCGCTCTCCAAGGGAAGCCCGGTGGGTAAAGACATTGGCCATCGTAGCGTGGGCTTCCGAGTTGTAGGGATCCAAAGCTAGCGCTTTTTGATAGGCGGCGATGGCTAGCTCGGTGTCCGCCAGCGTCATCCGCCGGTAGTGACCATCGCCTGCTCGAAGATACTCAGCAGCACGGCGTCTATTGTCATCCGAAACCACGCTGCGGTCGGCGTCGGCAGTAGGAGGGGCGCTCGGGCTGACCGGACCCTTCGTAAAGCCCCGAATGCCCGCGTCGAGAGCGTTCAATAGGCTCGGCGAGTCTAAGGCCGGAGCATCATTAATCGTTTTACGAAGTACCGTATCGCGGGACGCGTCCACGAAGTGAACGGCGAGGCGGACTGTATCGCCGCGGCGGCGCACGGTTGCCGAGACGAGGTAGCGTCCACCAAGACGTTTGCTGAAGCTTACCAGCGCACCAGCGTGCGGGAGCGGGTCCGGTGCCTCGGCTGAAGTCAGGGAGATCAGATCTGATACGCCACCCAACTTTTCAGCGAGGACGGATGAAGCCTGCATGGCGAGCGGGCTGTCGTAGCGGAGGGCGTCGAGGTCTTCGACCAGCAGCAGGACCACCGAGCGGTCGTAAGCGGTGGCGGTCTGGAGCTGGGCGGAGACTTGGGTGCGGCTGTGGTAGAGGACGAGTCCGCCGATGGTGAGGCAGACGACGAGCAAGGTGGTGAAGAATGCAGTCGGGCGGCGGCGCGCAAGCTTCCACGCGCGGACGAGCGGCGAAACCGGACGCGCGACAATCGGACGCCCAGCGAGCCAGCGTTCGAGGTCTTCGGCGAGGGCAATGGCGGTGCCGTAGCGCAAGCCGGGTTCGACTTCGAGGCAGCGGGAGCAGATGACTTCGAGGTCGCGGTCGGCGCCGGGAATGATCGTCCGAAGGCGTGGGGCGGGCCTCGCCATGGCCTTCTGGATTGCCGAGAGGCAGGTCGCGGCGGCGAGCGGTTGCTGGCCGGCGAGGAGTTCGAAAAGAATAACGCCGAGGCTGTAGATGTCAGATGCAGCCTGGAGGACATCGGGGCGGCCGTGGATGTATTCCGGTGGGAGGTAGCCGGGGGTGCCGACGACCGCGATGGTCTGGGTGAGGTCACTTTCCTGATGCAGCCAGGCGGCGATGCCGAAGTCGCTGACCATCGGTTCTCCTTGGTCGTCAAACAGGATGTTTCCGGGTTTCAGGTCGCGGTGGAGCACGCCGCGTTCGTGGGCGTGGTGGGCGGCGCGGGCGACTTTGGCGATGAGGGCGGCGATCTCGCGGGGGTGTCCCTGCAAAGCGGCCTTCCGCTCCACGAGCGAGCCGCCGGTGGCGAGCTTCATCGTGAAGAACGGGACCCCGTCGGCCTCGTCGTTCACCTCGTAAATCGGCAGGACGTGCCGATGATCGAGCCGGGCGGCGGTCTCGGCCTCGCGGCGGAAACGTGCGAGCAGTTCCGGTTTGTGCGCGATTTGGCTCTGCAGGATTTTTACCGCCACGAGCCGACCGGTGTGGAGTTGCCGAGCCTTGTAGATCACGCCCATCCCACCGCGCCCGATTTCATCGAGCAGTTCGTAGCTGCCGATCCGCGGTGCATCGGTGTCGTCTGCGAAAATATCGAACGTCTCCGCGTCCCCCGTCTCCGTGGCGGACTGCATGAGACAAGCGAGGCAGAGGCCGGTGCGAGCGTCTTCGCACTCACCGCAAATTGTGCAGATCGTGTCGCGTGCCTGGGTCGCCGGTTTCATTGGTCAGTGGGTTCAGCTGATCGCGACATCCGAGATCGCGGGCGAGGCGGCGAGGATCTGACGGAGATGGCGGATTTCATCTTCGAGATCACGCAGGTCGGCAACGGTCTGCGCGACCTCGTCGCGCAAGAGCGCACCGTAGCGAGCCCGGCTGCGATGAACGATCGCTTTCAATGAGCCGAGCGGAAGATTCAAGGTGGAGGATGCGGTTTCGTAGGCATTGCCGCGGTCTCCTCCGGTGAGAAAGGTGCGGATCACGCTGAACTCGCGATCCTTCCCACGAGTCGAAAACTCCTTCTGGAGCCGCTTCAACGCTTTGCGCACGACCAATGCGGCCCAGTCGTGATCGAAGCATTGCTCATCGGGCCGGGCGGCGAAACTCGATCCTCCGCCCGGCAGAATCTCATCTTCCATCCAGGGTTCGAGTTGCGTGAAAGTCACACCACCTCCGCGTTTTATCGTCTGCAGTCGATCATTCGCATCGAGAAGCAGGTGCTTGAGAGACGCGAAGATCAGCGATCGGAACCGTCCTTTCTCGGGGTGGGCGTTTTTCAGGAATTCGGTCGAAGACAGCCGGACAAAGAAGTCCTGCGTGAGATCCTGAGCGTCGGGCAGCGAGTAGCCTTTGCGCAGGATGAATTGGAGCACCGGCCACCAGTAGATCTGGCAGAGCTCCTCCATCGCCCGGCGCGCTTCCTCGGGGCTCCTCCCCTTGTCCACGGCAGCCACGACCAGGCTCCAGCGAGTGGTCGGAGGAAGCTGTGGCGAGTGATTTCCAGCAGGTGCGCTCATCGCTGCGGGATGAAATCAGGCGAGGGCATCGCATTCAAGATAGGATTCTCCCATCTCAATTCCGGCTCGTTCCCTGAATCGCGGACCGGGTTCTCCGTTTGGAAACAGTCCACGCGGGCAATCGCCGCCGTGCCGAGGATCAAGCGTTTGCTTTTTTTCTGGGGAAATAGCGCGAGCCGCCTGATCCTCACCGTCTCCGAAACCCGGCATGACTTTTCCCCTCGCGGCCCAGACGAAGCTCGTGCTCGATCCGATCCTGCCGGTCGGCGCGATCATCGTCCTCGGCGTTTTGCTCGCGGTCGCGACGGTCGCGATCTACTTGCGAGTCAGCAGTTCGCTGGATCGGCCGCGTCGCGTCGCGTTGCTCGGCTTCCGTGTGCTCGGTCTCGCGCTCGTCCTCGCCCTGCTGCTGCAGCCTTCGCGCATGGAATCCATTCCGCCGCCGATCACAAATCGCGTGGTGCTCGTCGGGGTCGATGATTCGCGGAGCATGGCGCAGAGCGACGTGGGTCAAGGCACGCGCTCGCAGGCCGCGCGGACGTTGCTCGTGGAAAGCGGGATCACCGAGCCGGGCGGTGCGCCGGCGAGCGGGAAAGTGCGGCTCTTCAAGTTCAGCGATGACGCTGCGCCACTCGCGAGTGCGGCGCAGCTCGATGCGAGCGGCGCAACGACGCGCGTGCATCGTTCCGTTTCCACCCTGCTCGGCTCGCTCGCCGCGAATGAAGGCGCACGGGCGCTCGTGCTGCTCAGCGACGGGCATGACTTCGAGCTGACGAATCCCGCGAAGACCGGCTTTCTGGCGCGGCAGCGGCAGACGCCGATTTACGCGGTGGCATTTGGAAGCCTGGGCAAAGTGCGCGACGCCGCGGCGCGGATCACGAGCTTCCAGCCCTATACTTATGTGAAACAAAAGGCGCGGATCGGCGCGGCGTTGCGGCTGATCGGGTGCGAACTGGAGACGCTCCAGGTGGAACTCGCCCGCGCCGGCAAGGTCGTGCAAACGCAGCGCGTGCAACCGGGCGATGCGGCGGAAGTGACCGTGAATTTCGAGGTCACCGAAGCCAGCGTCGGCCAGTTTGAATACGAGGTCCGCGTGCGCCCGCTCGATGGCGAGAAGGACACGGACAACAACCGCGCGCTGACCTACCTGAACGTCATCGATCAGCAAATCCAGGTGCTCTTTCTCGAAGGCGCGCCCTACTGGGACACGACCTTTCTCCAGCGCTCGCTGATGCGGAATGACAAGATGAACGTGGACTCGATCGTGCAATACGCGCCGGGCAAGGCGCGGCTCATCCGCAAGAAAGCGGGCGACCGGGAACTCAAGATTCCCGCCACGCTGGAAGAGTGGCGCCGCTACGACGTGGTGGTGCTCGGTCGCCGGATCGACGGCTCGCTGCTCAGTCGCGAGGGGCTGCGGCAGCTCGAGGATTTCGTGAAGAATCACGGCGGCACGGTGATCTTCAGTCGCGGTCCGGCCTTCGCGGTCGAGCTGGCGGACAACGAACTCGAGCCGGTGCTTTGGTCGCCCGTTCCGCAGGCGAGGGTGCGGCTGCAGGTCGCGCGTGAAGGTCAATCCGCCGCGCCGCTGCGCACGGTGCAGGAGCAGGCCGGCGCGGAATCCGTGCCGGAACTGATCGCGGGATTTTCCGCCGGCGAAAGCAAACCGCTCACCGCGACGCTCGCGGCCACGAGTGCGAGCGGCGGCGGCGCCGTGCCAGGCATGGTGCATCGCCGGTTCGGCGACGGGCAGGTGCTGAGCATCGGCGTGGAGGGCCTGTGGCGCTGGGCGTTCAATGCAAAGATCGAAGGCGTGAACACGCTGTTCGACCGGTTCTGGGATCAGATGATTCTGTGGTTGATGGCCGGCCGCGATTTCGTTCCGACGCAGCAGTTCTCGTTGCGGGCCACTTCCGCGAATCTGCCACTGGGTGAAAAAATCTTCTTCCGCGCGCTGAAGCGGGATTCCACCACGAAGCTCGGCGACCTCCCGCTGACCATCACGCAAGGCGGCAAGGAAGTAGGCCGCACCACCCTCGCGGCGAACGATACGACCGCACCCGACAAACTCGGCGCGGAGTTCGTGCCGGCGACGACCGGGAAGTTCGAGGCAACCGCGAAGTTTCCCGACGGCTCGACGCAAACGGCGCGGTTCATCGTCTATGACGACAACCTCGAGCAAACCGAAGTGGGCACCGATGCGGGTTATCTCAAGAAGCTCTGCGAGAGCAGCGGCGGCCATCTGCTCAAGGTGGAGGAGCTGGGAAAATTCCTCAGCGAATTGCGCGATCAGCCCAACGACGACGCGCCTCAAACGCGGCTGACCAGCGCGTGGGATCGCGTTTGGGTTTTCTGGCTGATTGGTCTACTCTTCGCGGCCGATTGGTACCTGCGCCGTCGCTGGGGCCTCTGCTGACCACGCATCATGAGCACGACACTCGCCGAACCCCGCGCCCCGGATTGCTCGCGCGCCGTTGCACCGCTCGTCCGCCAGCTCGCCGCGGCGGATCGGGTGTTGCAGGGGGAAAAGGGCGCGCGGCTGGTGCTGCGCTCGTGGCCGTGGATCGTCGGGTTCATTGTCACGGCATTTGCGCTGGATGTGCTGCTCCACTTTGGCCCGTGGCCGCGGGTCGCATTGCTGGCGGCGTTCTCTGTGATCGGGTTGGGCATTCTCACCGCTGGTGCCTGGATCGCGTGGGCGAGGCGAAATTCCGCCGAACACGTCGCCCGCGTCCTCGAGCAGCGCGATCCGCGGCTCGGCTCGCGGCTGATCAATGTCCTGCAACTCCGCGCACAAAGCGCCGACCCGACCGTGGCTCTCCTCACCCGCGAACTCGCGGCACTGGCGATCACTGGCTATGTCGAAGAACTTCGCCCGGCGAATCTCCCGCAGCTCGCGCGCACCGACGCAGTGGCTCGCGACGCCAAGCGCCTCGCGATAGGGGTCGGTGGATTCGTGCTCCTGCTCGCGGCGTGCTGGCCGATCACGCGTGTGGAGGTGCCGCGCTTTCTCGATCCGTTCGGCGACCATCCGGCCTACTCCTTCACCCAGCTCGACATCACCGCGCCGGGCGATGACTCGGCGACGGTAGTCTACGGTCAGCCGATCGTGATCTCCGCGCACGCGCGCGGCCACCAGCCCGGCGAACTTTTCCTCACCGCCTTTTCGCCAGCGCAGCCGGACTCGCGGACGACCGTGCCGATGTTCAACAAAGGCGATCACGGCTTCACCCAGCAGATCGAAGCGGTGAAGACCGATCTCGTGGTCTTCGCCCACACCCGCGACGAACGCGCGGCGAGCAAACAACGGCGCATCGCGGTGATCCTCACGCCCAAGCTGGACCGCGCGAGCGTGACGATCGCGCCGCCCGCCTACACAGCGCTGCCGCCGGAGGAACGGGCGCTCCAATTCAAGACGCTCAAGGCGCTAATCGGCAGCACCGTCACCTTCCGCCTGACCTCGAACCGTCCGCTACTCGACGGCCGAATCCGCGTCGCCAATGAATCGGGCACGTTGCAGCCCGTGACCATGACGCCGGTCGCGGAGAACACGGTGGCGGGCAGCGTGGTGGTGAAGGAAAGCGCGCAGTTGAGCTTTTCGCTCACCGATCGCGACGGCATCGGCTCGCAGGAAAAATGGGAACTCGCGCTGACGGCAACGCACGACCTGCCGCCGGAGGTGCAGATCAGCAATCCGAACGCGGACACGTTCGTCGCGATGGATTTCAAAGCGGAGCCGCTGGTCGAGGCGAGTGACGACTACGGCGTGCAAACGCTGCGCATTCACACCGGCCGCAACGACGTCTACGGCGAGCCGCGCACGATCACCTACGACAAGCCGCCGCTGCGCGTCCGCGAGCCGCTCGTCTTCGACTTCCGCACGATGGAGGTCGCGGCCGGCGACCGGATCTCGATCTTCGCGGAGACGATCGACAACGCGCCCGAGCCCCATCTCGCGCGGAGCAAGACGGTGACGCTCACGGTGATCACGGTGGAGGAATACAATGCGTTCGTCCGCGAGCAGACCGACATCGGCGACATCGAGGCGAAGTACTCGCAGCTCCTCAACGAGCTGCATCAGCTCGTGGAGGAACAGAAGCAACTCAGCGCGCAGAGCGAGGCGCTCAAGGAGCAGCTCGCGGCGGCGAAAACCGAGGAGGAACGCGCGGCGGCGCAGCAGAAGTTCGACGAACTGACGGCGAAACAGGAGGCGCTGAATCGGAAACTCGAAGCGATGGCCGAGACGATGGAAAACTTCGTCCGCGATCAGCCGCTCTACGACATCGAATCCGAGCTGAAAGACGTGCTCGCGAAAAAGGCGGAGGAGATCCGCGAATCGGTGAAACAGAACGAAGCCGCCCAACAGCAACTCGCGCAAAATTCTCCGAAAGAAAATTCCAAGCCGCCCGGAGACACCGCAGGATCCAAGCCCGGCGGGCAGCCGAAGGTGAGCCCGGAATCGATCGAGGGATTCAAAAAAGCCGCCGATGAACAGGCGGAGAAACTCGGCGGAGCGGAGCAGGAAGCGCAGGAACAGATCACGCAGCCGCTCGCCGACCTGAGCCTGATGCAGGAAATCGTGAAGGACATGAACCGCTTCAAGGAACTCTACGAAGCGCAGCAGGAACTAGCGCAGCAGGCCAAGGCCTATGACCGCGAGACGCCGTTGAATCGCGAAGATCAGCTCGCACTGAAGGATCACGCCGGGCGGCAGAAGGAGATCGGCGAACAACTCGACGCGGTGGAGCAAAAGCTCTGGGAGGATGGCAAGGCGGCGGAGGAGAAGTTCCCGAAGGCCGGCAAAAGTGCGCAGAGTTTCGCGCAGAAAATGGGCGACCTCCGGCTGCAATCAATCTCCGGCAAGGCGACCGACGCGATGCTGGAAGGCAACGGCACGCAAGGCGCGCAACTCGCGGAGAACCTCCGCGGCGAGATGGACAAGCTGTTTTCCCAATGCAACGCTAAGGAGGGCGAGATGAGCGATGAACTGGATCAGTATCTCTCCGTTCAGCGATCGATGAAGCCGGGGAAGAATTTCAAGCAGATGATGCAGTCGCAGAAGTTTGGCAACGGTCGGAAGCCGGGAACCAAGGCGGGCAAAGGGATGGGCGGGAAGGACGGCTACGCGATCATCGACGGACCGCAGGCGAACGTGATGGGCAGCGAGAAGCCGATCACGGAAAGCGAAAAGGCGCAGTCCGGCACCGGTCCGAACAAAGCGAAGGCCACGGGGGCAGAGGCGACGGCGGCGGTGGACCAGCAGGACGTGCTCCCCGCCGCGCCCGCGCTGAACCGTGAATCGAGCGCGGTGCAGGGTGAAACGGGCATCGAGCAATACAGCGAGATCGTGGATCGGTATTTCAAGGCGATCACAAAACCGGAGGTAAAAAAGCCATGAACGCAGCGAAACACCGCCGCGCGAAGCGCATCGAAAAAGCCTGTCATCCTGAGCGGAGCGCCGCGGGGGGAGCGGTGGGGGTGGGGCTTCGGGAGGATGGGGTGTGCGGGGCGGCGCGCAGTCGATGGACCTCTTACTTTTCTGCGGTGGGTGCCGCGCTGGGGAAAAAGTTAGAGGTCCTTCGACTCCGCGCCGCACCACCTTCGCCCGCCGGCGCTTCGCTCAGGATGACAGTGTTTTTTTGGATGGGCGCTATCGCGCTGGCGCTCACGCCGGTGAGCGCATTCGCCGTAGGCGCGGGGGTGAAGGCGGAGCAGAAGCAGAAGGAAATGGAAGCTGCCGTGGCGAAGGCGGCGAATTCACCGAATGCGGATCTCACCAAGCTCCAGTGCGGCAATCTCGTGTATGCGGGGAACAGAAGTTCGATCTGTTTCGCGGACAAATTCCTGACCGACGTGGCGCGCGACACCACGCTGGATGTCGGGCGCAATTTCGTGCCGGTGAAGCTGGACGCCGAGAACGTGTTCGATTTCCCATTCTGCGTTTGGTCCGGCGAACAGGACTTCGCGCTGACGAAAAAGGAGCGCGAACATTTGCGGAAATACCTGACGGGCGGCGGCTTCATTCTTTCCAGCCCGGGCTGCTCGGACCCGGCCTGGGACATCGCGCTGCGCCGTGAATTGAAGCTCGTTTTTCCCGAGGCGAATCTGGTGAAGCTCCCGATGTCGCATCCGGTCTTCTCGACCGTGAAGCGGATCACGAACCTCACCGACAAGAAGGGCCAGCCGGCGTCGGTCGAAGGCCTGGAGATCGATGGGCGGCTGGTGATGATCTACTCGAAGGACGGGCTGAACGACGTCGCGAATGCCAAGGGCTGCTGCTGCTGCGGAGGCAATATGATCGTGGAGGCGGTGCTCGTGAATGTGAACGCGTTCGTCTACGCGTTGCTGTATTGATGTCCACGAAAGACACGAAAGGACACGAAAGCAGCCGCGCGGCGGATCGATCCCTTTCGTGCTTTTCGTGTCTTTCGTGGACGAAACTCGGCTGCCTTCTTCCATGAGACGCTGGCTTTTGCTCGGCCTGCTGGCCGCAGGGCTGATCGGTAGCTGGCTTGCCTTTCGCCATCCGGCCACCGCACGACCGACCACGCTCGATGTTTTTTTCACCGCCGACGTGAATGGACGGCTCGTGCCGTGTGGCTGCTTCAGCGGGCAGCTTGGCGGACTGACGCGGATCGCTTCCATGATCGGCCTGGGGAAGGACGCGGCGACGCTGAAGGTCGACGTGGGCGACGCGATTCGGGGTTCGGCGGACTACGAGGTGATCGAATACCGCACGCTGCAACAGGCGTTTGCGAAGCTCGGTTATGAAGTGCTGAATGTCGGGCATCGCGAGGCGCAGTTGCCGGCCGCGACGTTGCGGGAGCTGAAACGAACCAGCCCGGTGCCGATGCTGAGTGCGAATCTGATCGACCGGGCCAGCGGCGCGCCGCTCTTTGATCCGTATCGCATCGTTACCCGCGGGCGGTGGCGGATCGCGCTGGTCGGCGTGCTCGATGCGCGCGGGTTGCCCGATGCGATGGACGACGGATTGATGGTGGAAAACATCGACATCACGCTCGGTCGCTTGTTGCCGGAGCTGCGCGGAAAGGCCGACTGCCTTGTGCTGCTGGCCTTTGCGGATGAGGCCGCGCTGAGCGCGCTGGCGCGGCAATTTTACGAACTCGACGTGATCCTCGGCGGCAAGGTGAAGCAGCCGTCGCAACAGCTCATCCGCGAGAACCGCAGCGTCATCCTCGCCACGACCAATCAATCGCGCGCCCTCGGCACGCTGAAACTGCGGATCGATCAGCCGGGAAAAATCACGGCCCTCGCGGGTGAGGTCGTGCTGGTGAGCGATCAGATCCCGCAGAACGCGGAGATCGCCGCGCTGGCCACGGCCTACCGCGACGAAGTGCGGCGCACCAAGCTGGCGATCGACGACCCGGCCACGCTCCAACAGGACATGGTGCCCGGGGTAAAAACCGCGGCGAGCTACCTGGGCAGCGAGTCGTGCGCGGCATGTCACAGCACCGCCACTCATGCATGGCTCGGCAGCGGCCATGCGCGGGCGTGGGAGGCGCTCGTCGCGACGAAAGCGGATGCAGACCCGAGCTGCATCGGCTGTCACAGCGTGGGCTTCGGGACCCCGAGCGGATACCGGCGTGCGTTCGCGGGCGCGAAGCTAACGGGCGTCGGCTGCGAGAGCTGCCACGGACCGGGCAGCCAGCATGTGGCGCAGCGGAGTTTGGGCGGGGAGGTCACCGCGCACTTTCGTCCGCTGGGCGCGGGAGATTGCGTGAAATGCCATCACGGTGAGTTCAGCCGCCCGTTCGACTACGCGCAGTTTTGGCCGCTCATCGAGCACGGGAAGGAAGCGACTGTCGCCAAGCCTCGATGACCGGCGATCAGCTCCCGGTGAAATCTGCCCCGAGCGCGGTGGACACCACCGACACGACAAGATAACTCCCTCCCCACTCCGCGACCCGACTCATGAAGATCGAACACCACCTCGAACGCGCCATCTTTGCCAGCCGCTGGATGCAAGCCCCTCTCTACCTCGGGCTCATCGCCGCGCAGGGCGTTTACGTTTACCACTTCTTCCTCGAGCTGTGGCACCTCGTCAGCCACCTGAACACGCTGACGAGTCAGGAGACGATGCTCATCGTGCTCGGGCTGATCGACGTGGTGATGATCGCAAATCTCCTCATCATGGTCATCATCGGCGGCTACGAGACCTTCGTCTCGCGGCTGCATCTCGATGAAGATCCGGATCAGCCCGAATGGCTCAGCCACGTGAATGCGGGCGTGCTCAAGGTGAAGCTCGCGACCGCGCTGATCGGCATCTCGTCGATCCATCTGTTGAAAACCTTCATCGAGGCGGAGACGCGCGTGTCGAATGGAATCATGTGGCAGGTGATCATCCACGTGACGTTCGTTTTCTCCGCCTTCGCCCTCGCGTGGACGGATCGCGTGATGGTCGCGTCCGCCAAGGCGAGCCGCGAGGCGGGGCACTGAGCCGGTGCGTCAGTGCAGGATGAGCTGCGGATTCGGCTGGCGGATGAGTTCCGCGTCGAGGTCGAGGAAGTAGTCGAGCCGGCGATCCGCCTCGGGTTCGTCGATGTGCCGCGCCATGATGAGATACGTCGCGTAGTGGTTGCCCTCGCTTTCCACGAGACTGGCGTAAAAGTCGGCGAGGCCGGGATCGAGATCGCGCACGCCCTCGGCGAGGATTTGGAACTTCTCGCAGCTCCGCCCCTCGATCAGCGCGCAGACGATGAGGTGATCGATGGCCTGCTCCTTCCGACCCTTGCGGAGCGCGTGCATCATGCCGGAGATCCACGGGCTGCGCTGCGCCTGGCCGAAGGGGATGCCGCGCTCGTGCAGCAGGCGGAGCACGATGGAGAAGTGCTGCAGTTCCTCGATCGCAATGTCGTTCAGATCACCGACGCGGTCCGCCAGCTCGGTGTACTTCTGCATGTTGATCGCCGCGTTCGCGGCTTTGCGCTCGAGGTGGCCGTGATCGACGAGCACGGGGCCAAGATTCGCGCGCACTTTCGTGAGCCAGGTGTCGGGGAGTTTTTCGCGCCAGAGGAGCATGCCGAGGATTTAGGATTTAAGATTTAGCATGTAGGAAGTCCGGAGTCTGCGAGCGCGGCGTCGAGTTCGCGCGCGGCGTGGCCGAAGACTTCGTCGGGCGGGAGCGCGGCATCGAGGCGGCGGATGTAGGGTTGCGGAAGCGACAGAAAGATTTCGCGGACCTTGGAGAGGTAGGCCGCGGCTTCAAAATCATCGGGCTGGTCGCCGCGCCGGATGATGCGGCCCGTGCCGCCAAGCGGATCGATGTCGAGCAACAGCACGAGATCGGGGCGCGGGGCGAAGGCTTCATTCATCAGGATGACCTGCTGCGGATCCGCGCCGCGCGCGCCCTGGTAGGCGGCGGTGGAGATGTAGTAACGGTCGAGGATCACGACCTCGCCGCGTTTCAGGGCGGGCTGGATGAGGTGGGTGACGTGCTCGGCGCGGTCTTTCAGAAAAAGACCGAGTTCCTCGGAGAGCGAGAGGCGGCCGCTCTTTGCCGACTGGCGCAGCGCCGTGCCGTGCGGGCCATCGGTCGGCTCGCGGCTCGTCGTGACGGTGAGGCCGCGGCTGCGCAGGTGCGCCGCCAGCGCGCGACCGAGCGTCGATTTCCCCGCGCCGTCGATGCCTTCGAGGACGAGGAGGAAGCCGGGGGCGTTGGGGCGATGCATGGCCCACGATCTAATGAATTGCCGCGCCCGCCGTCACGCCCTTCCCCGAAAAGATCAGATCCGCGCGACTTCGCGCACCACGAAGTCCGGCGTGGGGCCGATGGGAAACGGTGTCGGATCGAAAGCGGTGGTCAGTGCGAGCTTCACGCCGCCGATGGTGATCGCGCCGATGCTCTCGGCGACGATGCCGAAGCGGTCGCCGGTTTCGAGGCTGCCCATGGCGCGGCCTTTGATGGTGATGCTGGCGATGCTCGCGATCACGCCGATGGGGCCGCCGGTGTTGAAGACATCGTCGCCATTGCCGAAGGTCACGCTCGGATCGGGTGCGCCGAGGAAAGAGTTGAGCCCGGCAGTGACGCTCGAGGCGATCCAATCGCCGCCCACGCTGATCGCGCCGATCTGCGCGTGGCCGTTGGTCGGATTGTCGGCTTGGTCAAAGCCGGCGCGTTCGAGGTGGTGTTCGATCTTCATGAGTCGGGTCGCGGAGTGGGGAGGGAGTTATCTTGTCGTGTCGGTGGTGTCCACCG
>JANPHH010000224.1:0-2452 GCA_031424375.1 Chthoniobacter sp.
GCGATCCGCGAAGCGCTGGTCGAGTCATTTGCGCGGGCGGAGATCGTCTTCGTCACCGGCGGGCTGGGTCCGACGACCGACGACCTGACCCGTGACATCGCCGCCGAACTCCACGGCTTCGAGCTGATCCACGACGAAGCGATCATGGCGGCAATCACTGCGCGATTCGCCCGGCGCAGCTTGAAGATGAGCGAGCGCATCAAACTGCAGGCGCTGCGGCCGACCGAAGCCACCGTCCTGCACAACGACCATGGCACCGCGCCGGGCCTTTACTTTCCCGCAGACGTGGGGAAGGGGACGCCGCATCTCTTTCTACTCCCCGGTCCTCCCCGGGAACTCGCGCCGATGGTCACCAGCTCGGTTTTGCCGATCCTCGCAAACCTCCTCCCACCGGGAGCGCGGGCCGAAATGCGCACCTACCGCATCGCGGGCCTCGGTGAGTCGGCAGTGGAGGACGCAGTCGGCGCGCAGATCCTCGCGCTCGGCCTTGAGATCGGCTACTGCGCCCGCCCCGGCGAGGTGGACCTGCGGACGATCGGACCCGTGAATCTCCTCGATCAGGCGCATGCGCTCGTGATCGCGAAACTCGGCGACCACATTACCTCGGAAAATGAGCGCCCCTTCGAGCAGGTCCTGGTGGAACTCCTCACCGCCAGCCGCCAGACCCTCGCCGTGGCCGAGTCCTGCACCGGCGGCTATCTCGCGAATCGCCTCACGAATGTTCCCGGCGCCTCGGCGACCTTCCTCGCCGGCTACGTCACCTACGCCAATGCGGCCAAGTCGCACACGCTCGGAGTGGATCCCGAGTTGATCACGCGACACGGCGCGGTGAGCGCGGAAGTCGCCTGCGCCATGGCGGAGGGCGCCGTCCGAGCCAGCGGCGCGGATCATGCCCTCTCCACTACGGGCATCGCCGGCCCCGGCGGAGGCTCCGATGACAAGCCGGTCGGCACCGTTTTCATCGCGCTCGCGTCCCGCTCGGCCGAGACTTTCGTGCAGCGCTTCCGCTATCCCACCGATCGCGAGACGTTCAAATTCCTGACGACCCAGACCGCGTTCGATCTCCTCCGCCGGCGACTCCGCGGCCTGCCCCTCGATCGCTGAGGCTCAGCTCTCGACCGTTACCGGGGTTCCCACTTTCACCTTCTCGTAAATCAGCGGCGCGATATCCGCCGGCAGCCGGATGCAGCCGTGGGAAGCGGGGTAGCCGGGCAGGATTCCCGTGTGCATGCCCACGCCCCCATTCGTCAGGCGGCAAAACCACTTCATCGAAGCCCCGCGGTAGCGCGTGCCACTGGGTGCCGAGTCGATTTTTGTGCTCACGCCGGATCGCACGGTCCGCCCTTTTCCATCCACGAAATCGCCGTAAATGCTCGAGCGATGATCCGCGTCCTTTTCGAGGATGGAGAAGCTGCCCGTGGGCGTGGTGTGCCCGCGTTTTCCGGAGGAAATGGGCGTATCGATGTAAACGTCGCTGCCGACCTTGACGTAGGCGCGTTGTTTCGAAAGCGAGACGATGACGCGCGCGTTCGATGGATTGATGACACCCGCGAGGCTCCCGTTCACTATCGCGGGCTGCTGGCGCCCGATCAGCGTGTTCACCGAGGTCTTCGGCTTGCTCGGTCCGAAAAGATCGGCGGACGCATGGGAACCTCCGGCGACAAAGGCCACAGCGGCGGTGGCGAGGAGTGTCTTGAAAATGCCGGCGAATCTCATGCGAAAAACTCGCCGTTAAATAGAGGAGGCCCTGCACTGCGGCAACTACAATGTACCAACCCGCCGCGCGTGCGCCTTGGCGGATCGAGGGTGGACAGCCCGCGGCGTCGTGCGCACTTTCTCCAGCCGTGGATCGCTTCATCCCAACTCTGTTTCGTCTCCTCATCGTGGGAACGTTCGCTGCCTGCCTGCCACCGGCGATCGGTGCCGAAGAAAAGCGCAACACCCGCCCGGTCCTCGACCCCCCGCCGCCCGCCATGCCGGCCGCGGTCTCGGTTGCCCGCGGCGGCCGCATCGAGATCCCGCTCCGCATCTATGGGGTGCAGAACGAATCGCTGCGCTTCCTGATCAAGAAACCACCGATGCACGGCCGCCTCTCCGAACCGCGGCCCACGGCGCGCGAAGTCTCGTCCGTCGTCTACGAGCCCCCGTCCGAACTCGCCGTCACCGCCGATCGTTTCACCTACTCGGTGCAAAGCCACGCCGGGGTTTCCGCACCGGTCGAGGTGACGATCTCCATCGTCGACCTCCCCACGCAGTTCAGCGTCCCGGCATCGATCGATTTCGGTGAACTGCTCGCCGGTGAAACCGCCGTCCGGGAGATCGAGGTGGCCAATCGCGGCGGTGGACTCGCGGAAGGAACCGTGGAAGTCGATCCGCCCCTGCGCGTGGAAGGGCGGACGAAATATTCCCTTCACGCCGGAGACTACACGTATTTCAAAATTGTCTTCGCTCC
>JANPHH010000225.1:0-32574 GCA_031424375.1 Chthoniobacter sp.
AGGATGTCGTCGGTCTTGGTGTCGAGTTGGTATTTTTTCATACAGAATGCACTTTGCGCCAGGACCCCCTTTTTGCTCCCAGTTCCGCAGATGACGCTCGCTTCCTCCTTCATCCCTCTAACTGCTCCGCGCGTCACGCTGGCTGCTGCGGGCCGCCCCGCCGCCTGCGCCCATCCTGCCCCCGCCACCTTTCCGCAGCCAGCGCGCCGCCCTCCGCAGTCGCTGAGCTTCGGGTCGTTGAGCGTCGCTACCCGCGTCCTGTGAATGATGACTAAAGATGAGTTCATTCAACGATACCAAGCACAGCAAAAGCACGGCAACGGCTGGGGCATTCTTTGGCTTGTGCTCTTTTTCGGATTTCTTGCTTGTGGTGCCGTCTTCTCCGAGCACCTCGAAGCACAGTCGAGGCGCTTCCAGCTCATCTTCGGCATCGTCACTCTTACAATCATCATCAGCCAGCTTCCGCTTCTGTATTGGCTCCTTCGCCGCGAGACTAAGAAGTTCGGTTTGCGCTGCCCCTCGTGCGATAAGCCGCTTGTCGGAGTCAGCGCCCAAGTTGCGATTGCTGCTGGTCATTGCGGACACTGCGGCACGAAGCTCTTTTCAGACGGTCCGGCGGCACCAACTCCGAATGACCGCAACGCCTAACCAAACGCTGGTTAGCGAACTGCCGCGCGCGTCACGCCGGCTGCTCCCCCGCCATCGCCCGCGCAGCCGTTGCGCCGCGCGGGGCAGTCGCTCAGCTTGAGGTCGTTCGGCGACCTGCCACGTCTCCCGTAGAATGAGCACCGAATGATGCCGCAAGCAGAAGAGCGCCCTGTTCCGGCGGAGCGTGTCCGCCATACACTTTATACCCTCGGCTTTGCGACAGCCGTCTGCACAGGGATGCTCTTGGTGCGCTTTGCTTGTGCTGGCGACCTCCGATTCCGTTTCTCCGGTTTGCTCGGCAACCTGCTGCTTGCGTGGATTCCTCTTGTCCTAGCCCTTCTCATCCGGCGAATCCCTGCCAGCCGCAATCGATTCTGGTTTTGGAGCGCTCTGGTGGCGTGGGTTCTCTTCTTCCCGAACGCGTTCTATATCACCACAGACCTAATTCACACGAAGAAGTTCGGGACCGACGGCATTTACCGATGGTTCGATATGCTCATGACCACGACATTCGCCTGCGGTGGCGTATTCCTGGGCAGCCTTTCGCTCTACCTTTTACACCTTTGCGTTCGTCAGAGGTTCGGCTGGCGCTTCGGGTGGGCGTTTGCAGGGGGTATGCTGGCTCTCGGTTCGTTCGGCATCTATCTAGGCCGCTTTCTCCGGCTCAACAGTTGGGACGTCGTCACACGCCCATTCAAGCTTGTCGGCGACATTTCTGCACTGCTCGAACCCAAGAGCCTTACTGAGGTCGCTGCATTCTCCACGACCTTCTTCTTCTTCTCACTCGCGGTTTACTGCTTCGTTGTATCGATTGCCCGCTTACACGAGGAGCCACGCAGGACATGAGCCTGTCCCGCATCAACCCAACGTCGCCGAACCATGCGCTGCAGATTGCGGTCGGCGCTTCGCACACGTTCCCCGAATAGAACCGCCAATGTCTCCTGTTCGGAAGCACTCACCCCAACATGACCACGAGACGAAAGAAGCTCTTCATCGCGGCGTTGGTCGTATTCGCCGCCGCAGATTTCGGCATCGTGTGGTTCTTCTTTTTCCGGGGCGGTTACCATACGGAACTCTGGCTTGGACAATTCAACCAAGCCGTATGGCTCGAAAACAAGTCCGAGGGAATACACTCTCCGCGGCGGCCAATGGTCAAAGCGGTCATGCGACGCCTCGCGCCAGGAATGAGCCGTCAAGAGGTCGAGGCGCTCGTTGGTCCCCCCGATTACGAGATGCGCGGTTGGCAGGCATACCAGATTGGTTATCCTCGCTGGGCGGCATTCGCACTGGACTACGACGTGTTAGAGATTCGCTACGAGCAGGAGCGCCTTGTGGAGATGAGAGTCCGAAGCACATGAACTCCGAAGAAGCGCCCCATGCGCCCCAGAGAATCCGTTCGCGCGGCGCGCTGCTCCGCTCTCGCGGTGCCTGCGAATCTTCGTGATTGTCGAATACGGTGGGGCGGCCGGGAGGAAGCGGGGGCGCTCAGGACGAAGCTGCGCTCTTGAGAAACCCCGTGAGCGGGCTGGTGGCGGAGGCGGTGGAGAGGCGTTCGGCGAGACCGATTTCGTAGGCTTCGCGACCGGCTTCGACGGCTTTGGCAAAGGCGGCGGCCATTCGCGAGGGGTCGCTGGCGACGGCGATGGCGGTGTTCACGAGCACGGCATCCGCGCCCATTTCCAAAGCCTCGGCGGCCTGGCTCGGCGCGCCGATGCCGGCATCGACGACCACGGGCACGGTGGCCTGCTCGATGATGATCTCGATCTGCGCGCGGGTCTCAATGCCGCGATTGCTGCCGATGGGCGAGCCGAGCGGCATGACGGTGGCAGTGCCGACGTCTTGCAGGCGCTTGGCGAGGACGGGGTCGGCATTGATGTAAGGCAGGACGACGAAGCCTTCGCGGACGAGGATTTCGGCGGCGGCGAGCGTCTCGATGGGGTCGGGGAGGAGAAAGCGCGGGTCGGGATGGATCTCGAGCTTCACCCATTTCGGTAAACCGGCGGCGGCGGCGAGGCGGGCGAGGCGCACGGCTTCGTCGGCGTTCATGGCGCCGCTGGTGTTCGGGAGCAGGAGGTATTTCTGCGGGTCGATGAAATCCAGGATGTTCGCGAAGGGATCCTTTTTCCCCGAGAGATCCGCGCGGCGCAGCGCCACGGTCACGATCTCGCACCCGCTCGCGTCGAGCGCCGCGGCCATTTCCTCATTCGACGAAAACTTTCCCGTGCCGAGGAGCAGCCGCGAGCGAAAGGTGCGGCCGGCGATGACGAGCGGTGGGGTGAGTGACGACATGGGGGCGGGGAACTTAGCAAAGCGGTCGGGGCTGGCACGGGAAAAAGCGGCCCGACCGCGCCGCACCCGGTTTCCTCGCTTGCACCGCGGGAGCCGCACACTACCGTCTGGGCGTGCGCGAATTCGGTTCATCATCGCTCAGCCTCGCGGGCTCGCTGCTCGTCGCTCACCCCACGCTCCTCGACCCGAACTTTCGCAAGAGCGTGCTCTTTCTCTCGGCGAATGACGCGGAGGAAGGTTCGTTCGGCCTCATCCTCAACCGCCCGGCTGGCCGGGTGGTGAGTGAACTGATGGATCACAAACTCGTGGGTCCGCTCGCTCAGGTGCCGGTCTTTGTCGGTGGCCCCGTCGGCACCGATCAGCTCATTTTTGCCTCATTCAAATGGCACGACATGACGGGCACGATGGAGTGTCGGCACCATCTGGTGATCGATGAAGCCAGCGAAGCCGCGGAGGAGGGGACTGCGGTGGTGCGGGCGTATGTCGGCTATGCGGGATGGAGTAAGGGGCAGCTCGAGGGGGAACTCGCGCACCGTTCGTGGCTGGTGCAAAAGCCGGACCCGAGTGTGCTCGATCTGGGGCGCTGTCCGGCGTTGTGGCGGGAGGTCACGAGCAGCTTCGGGCCGTGGTTTCGCCTCGCGGCGGAGGCGCCGGAGGATCTTTCACGCAACTAGCGTTACCTCGACTTCAAAACCTATGATCATCGGCGTCCCTAAAGAAATCAAAGCGCAGGAACATCGCGTCGGCCTCCTGCCGTCCGGTGCGTATCAGCTCGTCAAACGCGGCCACCAAGTCATCGTGGGAGAAGGCGCGGGTGTTGGCTCCGGCTACCCCGACGAGGAGTACGTCGCCGCGGGGGCGGAGATGGTGAAGACGCATCAGGAGATCTTCGAACGCGCGGATCTCATCGTGAAAGTGAAGGAGCCGCTGCCGGACGAATACCCGCTCCTCCGCGCGGGGCAGATCGTGTTTACCTATCTCCATCTCGCCGCCAACCGCCCGCTCACCGACGCGCTGCTGAAAAGCGGCTGCCTCGCGATCGCCTATGAGACGGTGGAAGTGAATCACCGCCTGCCGCTGCTCGAGCCGATGAGCGAGATCGCCGGGCGCATGTCGATCATCGTCGGCGGTTACTTCCTCGCGAAACATACCGGCGGCAAAGGCGTGCTGCTCGGCGGCGTGCCGGGCGTGCTGCCGGGGAAAGTGGTCGTCATCGGCGGGGGAAATTCCGGCGTGAATGCCGCGCGCATGGCCACCGGCCTCGGTGCGGATGTGACGATCCTCGAGGTCGACGTGGAGCGGATGCGTTTCCTCGACATCACCATGCACACCGCGCACACGCTTTACTCCAGCCCGGCTCACCTCAATGAAATGATGCCCACGGTGGACCTGCTCATCGGCGCGGTGCTCGTCCCCGGCGCGCGCGCGCCGAAGCTGATCACGCGCGACATGCTCAAGATGATGAAGCCCGGCAGCGTGCTCGTGGACATCGCCATCGATCAGGGCGGCTGCGTCGAGACTTCGCGCCCGACGACGCATCACGATCCCATTTTCGTCGAGGAAGGCGTGACCCACTACTGCGTGGCCAACATGCCCGCCGCCTACGCGCGCACCGCGACGCAGGCGCTGACCAATGTGACCTACCGCTACATCGAAGCCCTCGCCGACCACGGCATCATGGGCGCATTGAAACGCGACTCGCATCTGCTCGCCGGGCTGAATGTCCACGGCGGCCATCTCACCTGCCGCGGCGTTGCGGATGCGTTCAGCATTCCCTTCGTCGAACCGGCGGCGGTGCTCGCCTGAGAGGGCGCCTTAAAAAAGCCGCGATGCGGAGCAAGCTGTAGGGCGTTTCTGTGAAACGCCGGGGTGAGTTCTCCGGGTGCGGACCCCGCCCGGCGTCTGGCACAGACGCCCTACAGTCTCGCCAACACACTTTCGCGCGCCCTCCAAGTCCGACAGTCGCCGACCGCTGCTACCGTGCGTGCAGATCCTCCGGCCTTCGCCCCGCTGCCTGCAACGCGCGCAGGCTGAGCGCGTCGTGGCGTTTCGCCAGTCGCATGCCGTGCTCATCCGTCACGAGCGGGCCGTGGAAATACTCGGGCGTCGTGAAACCCAGCGCACGTAGAAGTAGGAGCTGGCGAAACGTGCTCGTGATCAGATCCGCGCCGCGGACCACCTCCGTGATCTCCATCTCTGCGTCGTCGACCGCACACGCGAGCTGGTAGCTCGGGAAGCCATCCTTTCGCCAGATGAGGAAATCGCCGAAATCCTCGCCCGCGACCGCGCGCTGCGCACCCGCAGAGCCGTCGTGGAACTCAACCGCCTCGCCATCGGGAACGCGGAAGCGCCAGTTCTGCGTCAGCGGTGAAGCGACCGCTGCCGACCGCCCGCGACACGTTCCCGGATATACCGGCTCTTCATCTCCCTGATGCGGCGCCGTGAGCGCCCTCAGCACATCCTGGCGCGAGCACCCGCACGGATAGGCAAACCCCGCCGCCCGCAACCGCTCGAACGCCGCCACGTAGATCGGGAGCCGCGCACTTTGCTCATAAGGCGCATGGGGACCACTCACATCCGGCCCTTCGCTCCACGAGCACCCAAACCACCGCAGATCCTCCAGCATCGCCGCGACAAACTCCGGCCGACAACGCGCCCGATCGAGATCGTCGTTGCGGAGGATCAGCGTGCCGCCTCGTTCCACGGCTCGCTGCTGGGCGGTCCAAAACGTGCGCGCGTGGCCGAGGTGGAGATACCCGGTGGGCGAAGGCGCGAGTCTTCCGCGATAGGGGCGGGCGATCGTCATGGCGTGATCCATTTCGTCAGCGTGTCATACGCGAGAGCGTCATCGAAAAACCATGTCATCCTGAGCGAAGTCGAAGGACCTCTCGCATCCGTGGACCGACGCGCTCTGCACCACCTCCGCCCATGGAAGTTAGAGGTCCTTCGACAAGCTCAGGATGACAGGATTTCGACAGCCGCCGCCCCGCGCGATTCCGCCGCCGGTTTGATCCGGTCCGGTAGCGACACGCTTACGGAGCCACCGGCTTCAACTGCTGATCGTAGACCGTTACTTTCCCGATCTTCTCCAACTCCGGCTTGATCTCCTTGGCTTCGCCCACCACCACGATCACCGCATTTTCCGTCGTGAGGTATTGCTTCGCCAGACCCTGCGCGTGCGCGGGCGTCACGCTGCCCATTCGGCTCGCGTAGGTTTTGTAGAAGTCGGTCGGCAAGCCATAGAGTTCGATGTCCTGCACGCGCTGGGCGATGCGGGCGCTGCTTTCGAGGCTGAGAAGATAGTTACCCACGTTGTATTCGCGTTGCAGCGCGAGTTCCTCTTCGGGCACTGGCTCATCGCGGAGGCGGTTGATTTCCTTGAGCGTCTCGCGGATCGCCGGGCTGGTGACTTCGTTGCGGGTCTCCGCCCCGGCGCTGAATTCCCCGCCATAGCGATTCATCCCGAACGCCGAATAGGCCCCGTAGGTCCAGCCGTTCTTCTCGCGCAGATTTTGGAAAAGGCGGCCGCTGAATCCGCCGCCGAGCGTCGCGTTTACCACGTTCAGTTCCGCCGTGTCGGGAGTGTTCCGCGCCGGCCCGGGGAAGGAAATCTGGATATTGCTCTGCACCGAGCCGGGGCGATCCACGAGATGCACGGTGAGCCCCTGCATCTTCGCGGTCGCAGGTGCCGGGTCGGCGGGAACGTCCCGCTTTTGCCAGGCGGCGAACGCCTTCTCCACCAGCGGGATGATTTCCTCTGCCTTCACATCGCCGACGACCGCGAGCGTGGCGTTGTTCGGCGCGAACCACGTTTTGTGATAAGCCACGAGGTCATCGCGCGTCACCGATTTGACCGTCTCGGGCGTGCGATACGCGCCGTAGGGATGATCGCCAAAAACCAACTTGCCTTGCAGCTTCTCGCCGAGTTTGCCCGGCTCCTGTTTCTCGGCTTCGAGTGCGGAGAGCGCCTTGCGTTGCTCCTTGGCGAATTGTTCCTCGGGAAAGATGGGGTTCAGCGTCGCGTCGGCGAGCAGGTCGAGAATCTTATCCGTGTATTTCGTCAGCCCACCGGCGGAGACGGAGAGTGCATCCGCGCCCGACATCCCTTCCACGCGCACGCCGATGTAGTCGCTCTCTGCCGCGAACGTCGCCGCATCGCGCTTCGCCGTGCCGCGATTCAGCAGCCCGGCCACGAAGCTGCTCAAACTCGTTTTACCGCCCTCGTGCAGCGCGCCGCCTTTGATGAGCAGGCGGAAGGCGATCTTCGGCGTCCGGTCGTCTTCGATGACAAAGACCTTCAGCCCGTTCGGCAGAGTCACCGTCTTGTAGTCGGGGAAAGACGCGGCTGGCGCGGGATCGGCGCTGGGTTTCTTGGTGCGGTCGATCGCGGCGTGCGCCAGCGTGGGCAAAAGCATCGCGATCGTTAGGGTGAGGATGGGGAGTCGCATGGGAAGTTAGATATTGAGTTAGTCAGTCTCGGATTACTTGCCCGCCGCGGCGTCCTTGGTCGGCACGGGATAACGCAGCACATTCGTCCGCTCCGGCGTGAGATACTTCTTCGCCACGCGCTGCAGATCCTCGCGTTTGACTGCGAAGTAACGATCCAGCTCCGTGTTGATCAGGTTCGCATCGCCGTAAAACATGTGATAGCGCGCCAGGTTTTTCGCGCGCGAATTCATCGAACCAAAGCTCCCAGCAAACTCCGCCTCCTTCTGGTTCAGCGCCTTGCGATATTCCTCCTCGGTCACGCCTTCCGCTTTCACCTTCTCCACCTCCTCGGTGATCAGCTTGTCGAGTTGATCCAGTTCCACGCCCTGCTGACCCACCGCGTAGACGCCGAGCACGCCGGCTTTCTCGAGCAGTTAAGGAAACGCCTCCACTTCCATCGCCGCCTGCTCCTTCTCCACGAGCCGCTTGTAGAGCCGCGAGCTGCGGCCGGACGACAGGATGTTCCCGAGCAACTCCAGCGGATATGCGTCCGGGTCCGTCTCCTTCGGCGCCCGCCACGAGTGCAGCGAAGCGGGCAGGGGAGTGTTGTCCTTCAGCACATCCTTCTTCGTTCCGGGCGCGTCGAGATTCCACTCGATCTGCGGACGCTCGACCTCCGGGCCTTTCGGGATCTCGCCGAAGTAGTCGGCCACCAGTTGCTTCGTCGGTTCGATTTCAAAGTCGCCTGCGATGGCCAGGGTCGCGTTGTTCGGCAGGTAGAATTTTCTCCAGAAGTCGCGGAACTCCTCGATCTTCGCCGAATCGATGTATTGGAACGACCCGATCGGCACCCACTCATACGGCGTCCCCTTGAAGACCTGCTTCGACAGTTCCTCAAACAGCGTTCCGTAAGGCTGATTGTCCACCCCGCGGCGCTTCTCCTCCTTCACCACTTGCCGCTGCGTCTCCACGCCGGCTTCATCGATCCGCGAATGCATCAGCCGCTCGCTCTCGATCCACAGCGCCAGCTTCAGTTGATTCGCCGGCACGTTGAAAAAATAATCCGTCTGATCGAAGGACGTGCTCGCATTCAGATTCCCGCCCGCACCCGAGATGTATTTATCGATCTTCCCGCGCGGAATGTTGTCGCTCCCCTCGAACATCAGATGCTCGAAAAAGTGGGCGAACCCCGTGCGATCCGGCCGCTCATTTTTGCTCCCCACCTTGTAGAGCACATAGGTCGACACCACCGGCACCGCCTTGTTTTGGTGCAGGATCACGTGCATCCCATTCGGCAGATCGTACTCGATGTATTTGATCGGCTTGATCACCGCGCGCGGCGGCGGCGGCGTTGTGGGTTCCGCCCGGAGCGGAGCGGTGAAAGTCGCCGCGGCCAGCGGCAGGGCGAGAGCAAGGAAGAGCGGGGATTTCATCGGGATCGGCATGAGACAGAGGGATGCGAAGGTCGTTCACACTTCGGCCGCAGGAAGCCGCCGGGAGTGAGCCCGTGAAAAGCGCACTTCCCGCGCGCCGTGTCCAGCTTCCAGAGAAACTTCTCCGCCCGACCGGGCTCGGAGACGTCAGGCGAGTTCCGTTCCTTCGAAGGGCTGACCGTCCGCGCCGAGGGGGAGGAAGAGGACGTCGAGCTTGCGGCTGCCGCTCCTGGCGAGTTCGAGCAGGCGGCTCTTGGCCGGCCAATAGTCGCTGCAGCCTACGCCGCCGAGCGTCTCCTCCATCTCGGCGAAGCGCCCGAGTTGGCGCTGTGCCTCGGCGCGGAAGAGCAAAAGATCTTCGGCGCCATCGGTGACCATCTCGATGAAGCGCTCCATATTCTCGACCGCAGCGGGCGCCGTCGCGTAGCCGGTCGGCGCGTCGGCGACACGGAATTCGTCGTTGTTCCGCCACCAGAGGAGGACGCGAAGCTCGAGTTCCAGTTCGCTGAAGGATGCGAGCCCTTCGTCGAACGCCTGCTGCACTCCGGCGGCATCGAGCGGCTTGATTGTGGGTGCCTTGACCCAGTCCGCTTTCTCCGGCTTCTCCGCGTCGCCGGGGGCGAGAAATCCGCGCTGCTCCGCCTCTCCGACCCAGTAGGTGCGGTGGCAGGCTTCGCAGCGGGTGATGCGGGGCGGGCGGTCGAGGCCCGGCGCCGTTTGCCAGCCATCCGTCCAGGTGATCATGCCGGGGACTTCCATCACCTCCGGGATCGCGAGACGCGCGAGGGCGAGGCAGTGCGGACAGGCGATGATGAGATCAGAGCCGGCGAACATATTTCAGCAATCGGGAACCAGACTAAGAGCGTTCGCGATCCGCGTTCGCGCGACCAGTTCGCGCGCAGCGGCAAAGGCGGTTGGCGTTCATCGCGAGATATCCGACTGTCCGAGAATCGTAAACTGGTGCGACTGGAGCACCGAAACCGCGCACTCATTGTCCTCCACGTGGAGCGCGAGTGCGGTGCGGCCGCGCGGGCGGGTGAGGAGCGCGTAGCTGCCGAAGATGTTGCATTCGGCGGCGAGCAGCGCGGCGAGGAGGCGGCCGAGTTCCGTGGCGCCTTCTTTCAGTTCCACCACCACGAGGTCGCAGACGGAAAAGGCCACGGCGCGTTCGAGAAAGAGGGTCTGCACGCTCTCCGGGTCGCTGACCACGATGCGGACGATCGCGGTGTCCGCGGAGTCCTGCACATTGACCGCGAGGACATGGACGTGGTGCTCATTGAGAATGCGGACCACGTCGAGCAGCGCGCCGACGCGGTTCGTGAGAAAGATCGAGAACTGCGTGACGCGGGGACCGCCGACTTTTTCCGCGGTCTGAGTGGATTCGAAGGGCATCGTTTATTTGTAGCTGTAAAGGAGGCAGAAGGAGGCGGATTGGCCTTCGAGGAGCTCGATCTTGACGAAGTATGGCCCGCTGAATGCAGGAGAAAAACCGGCGGCAGCGGTGGCCGCTTCCTGATACGGCTCGGTCTCGATTTTTTTCCCCGTCTCGTCGTAGACCGAGACGGCCAGCTTTTTTCCGGCGCCCGCGGCGGCGAGGGTGAACCAGTATTCGTTGCCGGCGTAGAGATTCACCTGCACGAGCTTCGCCTTGCCGGTCTCGAGCGTTCCGAGCGTGACCCCGTCGCGGAGTTTGAAGCCATCGTTGGTGAAAGCGCCGGCGAGTTCCATCGCGGTGCGGCGGGCGTCGACTTCGCCATCGGTGGCCGCACGGAGGGGCGGGAGCGGCGCGAGGGCGAGGCAGGCGGGGAGCAGGAGTGAAAGGGCGCGCTTCATTTCGTATCTTTGCGGGCGATGTCGTTGACGAGATCCTTGGCGATGCCCGCGAGCTTTTTCACGTCCTCGACAGGCGGCGCCTGATCCCGCGGAAAGGCGACGAGCATCTCGATCTCGATCATTTTTTTACGGACGACTCTGACCTTCGGGTCATCGCGCAGCTTCTCCGGCAGGGCGTCGAGTTTCTTGTTGAGGTATTGCACGATCGCCGGCTGGCGCAGGATCTTCGCCCTCGCCTCCGAGTAGTGGCTGGCGATGTAGCTGCTGATCACCTCCACGCCGCGCGCCCAACCGCCGACGGAGACGAGCGTGACGAGGTCGCCATCCTTGCTCGTGTGCATGGAATCCTTCACCTCGTTTTGCGTCGCCTCGAGTTCCTCCTTGAGCTGGTCCCATTGCTTGTTCTCGGCGAAGTCCGTGATGCTCGAGCCACGCATGAGGATGTCCTTGGGCACGCCGAGATTTTTGGCGAGCTGGAGGATGTCCCGGCCAAGGTTTTTCACCTGCTGGGAATCCTCGGCCTGCACGGCCACGAAACCGTCCGCGACGAGACTGCCGAGATTCAATGCGAGCTGCGCGCGGCTGGGGTAGTTCGTGGCGATGGGCGGGCGAAACTTGTCCGCCCAGTCGAGCTTGCCCTGTTTTTCCAGCGCCACCATTAGTTCGGCCGGCGTAGGGATCGAGAAGTCATCGGTGCGAATCGCCTCGGCGATTTCTTCCTTCGTCAGGATGGCGTCCTGCCCCACGGCGGTGGCGCACAGGCAGGCGAGCGCGACGCTTCCGACCGTCATGCGGAGTTTCAAAATCATCACCGGACGTTACGCGATGGCCGTCGGGATTGTCACCCGGCATTTTCCGCGCCGGCGTGCGCCGGAGTTCCCGCTTGCGCGGCATGCCCGGCGTCATACGCTGCCGGTCACATGAAAGCCAAAGTCACCGTCATGCCCAAACAGAGCGTGCTCGATCCACAGGGCGTCGCCCTGCGCGATGCGATCCATCACCACGGACTGCCCGCCGTCCGCGGCGCCCGGGTCGGAAAATTGATCGAACTCGAACTGGACGGGACGGAGACCGAGGCTCAACTCCACGAGGTCTGTCGCGACCTGCTCTCGAACCCGGTCATCGAAGACTACACTCTAGAAATCCTGCGCTAAGTGACCGCCATGCTCTTCTTTCTCGCTGTCCTGCTGCCTCCGCTGGCCGTGCTGCTCACCGGCCGGATCGGGAGCTTTTTCCTCAGCCTCATCCTCACGCTTTTCGGCTGGTTGCCCGGCGTGATCCACGCGTTTTTCGTCGTCTCGGATTACAAGAACGAGCAGCGCTTTCGGGAAATCGGGAGGCTCACGCATTGAAAGCCGGCGTTCTTCGTTTTCCCGGATCGAATTGCGATCAGGACTGCCATCTCGTGCTCCGCGAGTTCGGCGTCGAGGTCAACTACCTGTGGCACAAGGACACCAGCGTCGCGGGCTGCGACCTGATCGTTCTGCCCGGCGGCTTCAGCTACGGAGACTACCTCCGCTGCGGGGCGATCGCCCGGTTCTCACCCATCATGCAGAGCGTGAAAGCGGCGGCCGCGGCGGGCACGCTCGTGCTCGGGATTTGCAACGGCTTCCAGATTCTGTGCGAAGCCGGGCTGCTTCCCGGTGCGCTGATTCGCAATCGCGACCTGCACTTCCGCTGCGAGCATCGCTGGGTGCGGGTGGAGAATATCAGCAACCCCTTCCTCAGCCTCTCCGCGCCGGGTGCGCTGCTCAATCTCCCGATCGCTCACGGCGAAGGTTGCTACGTGGCCGACCCGGAGACGCTCGCCGAGCTGAATCGCTCCGGTCGCGTGCTCCTGCGCTACACCGACGAGAGCGGGGCGGATTCCGTTGCCGGCAATCCGAACGGCTCGGTGGAAAACATCGCCGGGATCTGCAACGCGGCCCGCAACGTCTTCGGCCTCATGCCCCATCCGGAGCGCGCCTGCGACCCGCGGCTCGGCAGTGTGGATGGACGCGTGATTTTCGAGAGTGTGCTCGCGGCGCTCGGCGCCCGCCGCGCCGCGTAGGTGCGGGAAAAAATTCCAAGCTCCAAGTTCCAAGCTCCAAACAATCGGAGCAAATGTTGAGAAGGGAGAGAAACGGCTCGGCGGTTTCCCTTATTTCACTTCCTTCCTCTGATTGTTTGGAACTTGGAACTTGGAATTTGGAATTTCGCCTTCGCTTCATGGACCCCGCACCCCATCGCCGCCGTCCGCGTTACTCGGGAAAAAACCCGCGGCGCTTCGACGAAAAATACAAGGAGCACGACCCCGCGCGCCACGCCGACACCGTGGCCAAAGTGCTCGCCTCCGGGAAAACACCCGCCGGCACGCACCGCCCGATCATGGTCGCCGAGATCCTCGAAATCCTCGCACCGCAGCCGGGCGAGATCGCCGTGGATTGCACGCTCGGATACGGCGGCCACGCGCGGGAAATCCTCGCGCGGCTCCAGCCCGGTGGCCGGCTCCTCGGGCTTGATACCGATCCGATCGAGCTGCCGAAGGCGGAGGCACGACTGCGTGCGTTGGGTTTTGGCTCGGAAACCCTCTCCGTCCAGCGCAGCAACTACGCCGGCCTGCCGCAGGCGCTCGCCGCCGCGGGTTTCGACGGCGCCGACCTGATCCTCGCGGACCTGGGCCTTTCCTCGATGCAGATCGACGATCCCGCGCGCGGCTTCGGGGTCAAAGTGGACGGCCCGCTCGACATGCGCATGAACCCTCAGCGCGGACAATCGGCGGCTGTGTTTGTGGAAAAAGCGAGCGCGGTGAAGCTCGAAAAACTGCTCATCGAAAACGCCGACGAACCGCACGCCGCGTTGCTCGCTCCGGCGCTCGCCGGGCGACCCTTTCCCTCCACATTTGAATTCGCCGCCGCGATCCGCGCACTCCTGCCGAAACTCGATCCCGAAGCGCGCGAGCTCAGCGTGCGCCGCGTTTTCCAAGCCGTGCGCATTGCGGTGAATGACGAATTCTCCGCGCTCGATTCCTTCCTCCGCGTGCTGCCCGATTGCCTGCGCCCCGGCGGCCGAGTCGCCATCCTCACGTTCCACAGCGGCGAAGATCGCCGGGTCAAAAAAGCTTTTGCGGAAGGATTACGCGGCGGAGCGTATGGCGCGGTGGCATCTGATGTCCTGCGCCCGACCGCGGCCGAACGCCACGCCAATTCCCGCGCGACTTCCGCGAAGCTCCGCTGGGCGCGTTGTGCATAGAGGGCGCCTCAAAAGTCTTGGCAAGACTGTAGGGCGTCTGTGTCAGACGCCGGTTTGGGCGTCGGTTTCAGACGCCGGTCGAGGACCTCGCACCCGAAGAACCACCCCGGCGTTTCACAGAAACGCCCTACAATTTGCTCAACCTTTCGCGACCTCTTTCGCCCACGCATCTTTGAGCGTGATCGTCCGATTGAACACCGGCGCGCCTGGTTTGGAATCCGGATCGAGGGCGAAATAGGCGAGACGCTCGAACTGGTAGCGCTCCTCGGGCTTGGCCTCGGCGAGGCTCGGCTCGGCTTTGGCGGTACTCACTTCGAGTGAATGCGGATTGAGCGCCGTGCGCCAATCGCGGCCATCCGCCTCCGGTTCGGCCTCGTTGAAAAGTCGATCGTAGAGGCGCACCTCCACATCGAGCGCGTGTGCCGCGCTCACCCAGTGGATCGTCCCCTTCACCTTCCGCCCCGCATTCGGGCCGCCCGTCTTCGATTCGAGATCCGCCGTGCAGCGCAGTTCCACCACCTGACCCGCCGCATCTTTCACCACCTCGTCGCATTTGATGATGAAGGCATACTTCAGCCGCACCTCACCGCCCGGTTTCAGCCGGAAGAACTTCGGCGGCGGCACCTCCTCGAAATCATCGCGTTCGATCCATAGTTCGCGGCTGAACGGGATCGGTCGCGTCCCGCTTTCCGGGTCGGACGGATTGTTCGTCGCCGCGCACTCTTCCATCGGTCCTTCGGGAAAGTTCGTGATCACCACCTTCAGCGGACGCAGCACCGCGAGCCGCCGGAGCGCGCGGGTATTGAGGTCACCGCGGATCGCGTGCTCGAAGACCGCGATGTCCGTCGAGCTCTGATACTTCGTCACGCCGATATTGTAGGCAAACTGCCGTACCGCTTCCGGCGTGATCCCGCGCCGGCGGAGGCCGCTCAGCGTGGGCATCCGCGGGTCATCCCATCCGCTCACGATGCCCTCGGTGACGAAGGCGAGCAGCTTGCGCTTCGAGATCACCATGTGCGTGGGCATCAGCTTCGCAAACTCGTACTGATACGGCCGCGGTTGCGGCACGGGCAGGGCGTCGATGATCCAATCGTAGAGCGGCCGGTGGACTTCAAACTCCAGCGTGCAGACTGAGTGGGTCACGCCCTCGATGCTGTCCGAGAGACAGTGCGCATAATCGTAGAGCGGGTAGATGCACCACGCGTCGCCCGTGTGGTGATGCGCGGTGTGGCGGATGCGGTAGAGCAGGGGATCGCGCAGCCACACATTCGGGTGCGCCATGTCGATCTTCGCCCGCAGGGTGCGCGCGCCATCGGGAAACTCCCCCGCCTTCATCCGCGCGAAAAGGTCGAGATTCTCCGCCACGCTGCGCTCGCGGAAGGGCGACGGTTTCCCCGGCTCGCCCGGCGCCCCGCGATACGCATCAGTCTGCTCGGCCGTGAGATCGCAGACGTAAGCTTTGCCGGCCTTGATCAGTTCCACCGCATAGTCGTGGAGCTGCGGAAAGTAGTCGCTCGCGTAAAAGGGTTCCGCATTCTTGAAACGCATCGCGTGATCGGCCCAGCCGCCGATCAGCCACTGCACGTCCGCGATGATCGATTCGACATACTCCACCTCCTCCTTCGCGGGATTCGTGTCATCCATGCGCAGGTTGCACACGCCGCCAAACTCATGCGCGATGCCGAAGTTCAGGCAGATCGACTTCGCATGGCCGATGTGGAGATAACCATTCGGCTCCGGCGGAAAGCGTGTCACCACCTTCTGCACCTTGCCCGCCGCCAGGTCGGCGGCGACGATGTCGCGGATGAAATCGGAAGGGGCGGGGACGGCAGGCGTGTCGGTGCTCATGGGCGAATGGGAAGGTGGGATGTAAATGGCCCGCCCGCCAGCGGCAAGCCGCGCCTCGCAGCCCGGAGCGCCATCACCGGTCCCTGCTCCTGCCGATCGAACCGCTGAGGGATGAAGATGAAAAGTTTTTGAGCCTTTCACCCAATCAAGCCCGCAGAAAACCCGCGGTAGAGATCGTACTTCGCATTGCGCATTGCAGGCTGGGCGCGGATGCTCTCGCGCTCGCATGAACTGGTTCAACGCCATCGCCGTCGGCTTCAAGGAGATCCTCGCGAACAAGTTTCGCTCCCTGCTCACCATGCTGGGGATCATCCTCGGCGTGTCGAGTCTCGTGGCGATGTCGGCGCTGGTGAAAGGGATGGAGAACGGGATGAAGGAAGCGCTCATTGCCATCGGTGGCTTGGAGAAAGTGCGGGTCGAGGAGCAGGACATTCCCGTTTACCAGCAACACCTCGCCGATCAGGCGGTGGGCACGACGATGAACGATGTCCACGCGCTGATCCGCAGCGCGCCGTTGGTGACGATGGTCGTGCCGGAGATGCGCTCCCGGACCATCACGATGACGCGCAACGGCAAGAGCATCAACCCGTGGAGTTTCATCGGCACGTGGCCGAACGCGGTGGAACTCAATCAGCATGTCGTCGCGCACGGGCGGATGTTTAATGAACTGGACGACGAAAACGCTCGCAATGTCTGTGTGATCGGCACGGCGGTCCGCGATGCGCTTTTCGGCGCGCCGGAGCAGATCGGGCGCGAGATCATTCCGATTGGCGAATTTGTGAATATCAACAGCCAGCGCTTTAAGATCATCGGCATGTTCGAGCGCTACGAGAGCGAGCAGGATCGGAAGATGCGCGAAGTCGAGGCGGCCAAGCCGGTCGAAACGAAGACCGGACCGGAACGCAGCCGCGGCTATGGAAGCATGAGCGGCAGCAAGAGCAGCAGCCACTCGGGAGGCGGGTTCGTCTTCGACCTGAAGAACAATACCGTCTACATCCCGCTGAACACGATGTGGCTGCGGTTTCGCGCAGCGTCCGGGACGTCCGCGAGCGGGTCGGGCAGTTCTTCCTCCAGCGGAAGCCGGAGCAGTAGTCCGGCCAGCACGAGCGCGAGCACCGAGTTCATCCCCGATTCGCGCCTCTCCACCCTCTCGATCAAAATCGCGGACATCGACAAGATGGACGAGGCGCTGCAGCAGGCGAAAAACGTCCTCATGCATTCGCACAAGGGGATCGAGGACTTTTCCTTTCGCACGCAGGAGAACTGGTCGGAAGGGATCACCTCGGCGATCAAGAATGCGCGCATGAGTGGCGGCATCATTTCCGCGATCAGCCTGCTCGTCGGCGGCATCGGCATCATGAACATCATGCTTGCGAGCATCACCGAGCGGGTGCGCGAGATCGGCATCCGCAAGGCGATCGGCGCGACGTTCTCCGATGTCTTCACCCAGATTCTCGTCGAGAGCGTGGTCATCGCCATCCTCGGCGGTCTCGCGGGTCTCGTCACTTCCACCCTCCTGGTAAAGCTCATCGTCGCCTTGTCGCCGACCGAGAACACCCCGGTCATTACCGTGGAAAGCCTCGCGCTGGCGTTTGCCTTCAGCGTTGGCGTGGGCATTCTCGCGGGGCTCTTCCCAGCGTTCAAGGCAGCGAAGCTGAATCCCATTCAGGCGCTGCGGTATGAGTGACGCGTGGAGCGCGGACCTTTGCTGAAAGGGGAAAGTGTTTTTTCTCAACGCCATCTTCGTCGGCTTGCGGGAGATTCTCGCGAACAAGTTTCGGTCGCTGCTGACCATGCTCGGCATCGTCCTCGGCGTGTCGAGCCTCGTGGCCATGGCAGCGATCACCAAGGGCATGGAGAACGGGATGAAGGAGGCAATGATCGCCCTCGGCGGCCTCGACAAGGCACTGACCCGCGAAGCGCCCGTGCCGACGTGGCAAAGCCATCTCGCGGATCAGGCGCCGGGGCGGACGCTCCGTGATGTCGAGGCACTCCGGCGGAGCGCGCCGCTCATTCGTATGGTCTCGCCGGAGATGGCCCTCGAGCGCCCGCTGATGTCGCGCGGCGAAAAGCGGGTGAAGCCCGCCGAACTCGTCGGTGCCTGGCCCGTTGTCATCGAAATGAACCTGCACAAGCTGGAGCACGGCCGCTTCTTCACTCAGCTCGACGAGGACAATGCGAATGCTGTCTGCGTCATTGGCACCGGCATCCGTGACGCGCTTTTCGGGTCGCCGGAGCAACTTGGGCGCGAGGTCGTTCCCCTTGGCGAGCGGTTGCAGATCAATGGCCAGACTTTCACCATCGTCGGCATGTTCGAGCACTACGAGAGTGAGCAGGATCGGAAGAAACGCGAACTAGCTCGCGATCATCCCGAGGCCGGCAAAAAGCCGGCCGTGGCCCGCGGACGGCCCGGTTATGGCGGGGGCGCGTCGGGCAGCGGCTGGGCGTTTGAACGAAAGAATATGACCACCTACATCCCGCTGAACACGATGTGGCTGCGCTTCCGCGCCGCGAGCGGGCTGAATAACATCCCCGATCCCACCCTCTCCGATATAGATTTCAAAGTCGCCGACCTCGCGCAGATGGATACTGCACTGGCCCAGGCGCGCAATGTTCTGCTCTCCACGCACGGAGGCATCGAGGATTTCACGTTCGCTACGCAGGAGAACAATCTCGAGAGCATCAACCAAGCGATCCGCAACGCGCGGACCAGCGGCGGAATCATCGCCGCGATCAGCCTGCTCGCCGGCGGAATCGGCATCATGAATATCATGCTTGCGAGCATCACCGAGCGGGTGCGCGAGATCGGCATCCGCAAGGCAATCGGCGCGACCTTCTTCGACGTCTTCACGCAGATTCTCGTCGAGAGTGTGGTCGTCGCCGTGCTCGGGGGGCTCGTGGGGTTGGGCGCTTCCCTCATTCTCGTGAAGCTCATCGCTCTCCTCTCGCCGATGGAAAATTCGCCCGTGATCGTCGTCGAGAGCATGTTCGCCGCGTTCGGTTTCAGCGCCGTGGTGGGTGTGTTGGCGGGTCTCATTCCAGCTTTCAAAGCCGCACGGCTGAGCCCGATCCAAGCCCTTCGTTATGGATAGCGCGCGTCGAGGCGCTCTCGCGAGTCAGCGGGATGACGCAGGAGACTCCGTGCAATATTTTCCGATTCCTTATGCGTGTTTGGCGCACCACTGGCGCCACATCTGCCGAAAGGCCGTTTCGATGTCGCGCGCGAAGGCCTGCGAATCCATGAGGGCTGATCCTCTCATGCGCTCCCGCAATGTATTGCGTAGTTCGGTAAGCCGCGGCAGATCCATAGCCAATCCCGTCGCGAGACGCACATAGTCTTCGGGGCTTTCGGCGACCAATTCCGCGAGACCTGTGTTGCTGAGCAAGCTCACCCCCACGCGCGAGACGTGAGTGTCCCCCGCGAGACTCACCACAGGCACACCCATCCACATTGCCTCGCACGTGGTCGTGGTCCCGTGATACGGATAGGTATCCAACGCGATGTCCACCTTGCCATAGAATGACAGGTGCCCGCACACGTCTGTAACCCGCCCGATCAATTCAAGCCGTTCAGGCGCGATGCCGAAGTTTTCGAGCGCTTCCCTTACGCGCTGCTGCGCCGAGGATTCCCGAAACGCGGCATTCTTGAGCAGCAGTCGCGAACCCGGCACGGCGACCAGGATCTGCGACCAAAGCTTCAGTACCGATCCATTGATCTTCGGCATCGCATTGAAGCACCCGAAAGTGATGTGCCCTGCATTCACTGCGGGCGGGGCGTTTACCGCGGGCGCCTTTTCGGATGGGTGAAAACACCACGCGCACCGGGGCAGTCGAACCAACTTCTCGGTTTGGAACCGCTCGGTGGTCCCCGGGGGATCTGCGTAATCATCAGTGAGCCGGAAGTCCATCGCGCCCAAGCCAGTCGTGTTCGGGTAACCCAGCCAACTCGCCTGCACCGGAGCCGGTCGGCGGGCGAAGACAAGGAGACGGTTGCCCGCCGAGTGGCCGGCGAGATCCACGAGGATATCGATTTCGTTGTGGCGAATCAGTTCGACTACCTGCGCATCCGGCATTCCCACGATGCAGTGCCAGTGAGTTGCATACTGCCGCAGGCGGTCCGTGACCTCGTCGGGCTGGACCACACTGGAGAAGCAGTATACCTCCACCTGCGCAGGATCGTGAGCGGAGAGCAGATTCTCGAGAAAATAGGCGACAGGATGTTCCCGGAAATCTGCCGATACATAACCCACGCGCAGCCTTCGTTCTGGATCGCGGAGATTGGGGTGGGGGAGAATGAAACGTCTCAGTGGCTCGACGTGCTGTTGATCCCAACGGCGGTGCTCCTCAGCAATTGCGCGGGGATCCGAACCGGGTTGGTAGTTCAGGGTAAAAAGCAGGTTGCTGTGGGCTTCCGGAAAAGCCGGCGTGATGGCAATGGCTTCACGGTGCGCCGCGATCGCCGCCTCCACCTGTCCTGTGTCCTTTAACGCGTTGCCAAGATTGCTGAGGACTTCGGGATTGTTAGGTTTCAGAGCAATGGCCTGTCGATATGAAGCGATAGCTTCATCCAATCGTCCCTTGTCATACAGGGAGAGGCCGAGATTTCCATGCGCCTCGGGATAGTCGGGTCTGAGAGCGATCGCGTTTCGATAGGAGGCAATCGCTTCCTCCAATCGTCCGCTCTCATAGAAGGCGAGGCCGAGATTGTTGTGAGCCTCCGGGAAGTGAGAGCGGAGGGCAATGGCCTGGCCACAGGCTGCGATGGCCTCCTCCAGTCGCCCCGTGTTGCGCAGCAGATTTCCGAGGTTGCTATAGGCCTCAGGTAGATTCGGTCGGAGGGCGATGGCTTGACGATAGGCTGCAATCGCCTCGTCCCATTGCCTCGTGTCTTTCAATGCGACGCCCAGATTGCCGTAGGCTTGTGGATCATTGGGTTTGAGCGCGATCGACTGGCGAAGCAAATCCACGGCGACATCACTCCGCCCCACCTGCCGGGCGATGACGCCGAGGACGTGAAGTGATTCGGCATGCCGGGGATCCATCGCCAGAATCTGCCGGCACAAAACCTCCGCCTCCATCAACCGCCCGGCCCGGTGGTGCTGAAGCGCAACGTCAAATGCCTGCTGGATGGTCACTGCCGCGGAGACTCACCGCCGGCGCAGCGCCTTGCAAGTCACGATAAGAGCGAGGTTCGCCCCGGGCACTCATTTCGATTCTTTATCCAAACGCAGCCTGCGTCGCGAATGTCTCAGCCGCACGCTCTTAGTCTTCGACAGCGTTACCTCCTGTTAGTTCCTCGATTTCCCTCGCCAGCTCCTCCGCCTCGCTTTCCAGCGCCGCCAACTCCTACTCCAGGCTCCTGATGTGCCACTTCACCGTCTCGTCGAAAAACGCCGGGGTCTGCGTCGTCAGTCGGTGCAGCTCGTAATCGGGGCTCTCCCTGAGCGCATTGCCCGCCTCCAGCACGCGGATGATTTCCAGCTCGATGTGAGTCCACAGCCGGCGCAGTTGCGCGAGCTCGCGCTCCTCGCCGAAGTCGAGCGCCGCCCAGCCTTGCCGCAGGATGAAGCCGTGCGGGTCTTCCGCAATGCGGCGCAATGGAGGGCACCGCGCCGTCGGTGCCCAGAACCTCGGCATCGACGGCGCGATGCCCTCCACGCGAAGCGGTCGGGGTGAAACAGCTTCACCAGCTTCCGCCAGAGCTGGCTCACCTCGGCGGCTTCCCCGGCGGCGAGTTCCTGCTTCTCCGCCAGCGCCGCCGCCGTCTCCGCATGTTCCTGCCTGCCCCTGCGCACGAAAGGACTCTGCAATTTGCGCGAATGCGGCCAGCAGCTACCTTCCGCGCTGACTGCTATGCGCTACGACTCTTTCTTCCTCATCCTCTCATCGCCCCTCGCCGTCTGCTTCTAAGATGCGACGAAAAAATTGAAAACGTATGGGTAAGAATGACCATTTTGTGCCTCGGCTATATCTGAGGCAATTCTGCCGTGAACAACCCGAAATGATAGTCGTCGCAGCGATCGATCCATTTAGATTTATTGAACTCCGTGGAATCGGAGGACAGTGCAAAGCAGACTACTTTTACGAATAAGACCTGATTCTCGACAAGATACACCAACAGTTCGAAAACCATATAGCTCCTATTCTCGTCGAAGTCTGTAGCGCAATGTCCTTCAACGATGAGGAAATGATAGCTTTTCGATGCCTAGCAGTAGAACTTCATGTAAGAACACGCAAGGCTGTGGAAGCATACAAGGTGCTGCCGAGGTATTTAAGTTCTGAGATCGTCAAGGATGGCATTGCGCGTGGGAAACTTCGAGCGCCTAAAGGTGGTTGGAAGGAAGAAATGGTGAAAATAGAAGGAGCTCCCGGCGCGCTAATGGGAACAACGACCCTGAAATTTCTGGAGATGCATACCCTTCACTGCAAAATGCTCCGCGCGAAAAGCGGCGGCCACTTCATTACAAGTGATAATCCAGTGGTTGTTCTGAACCAGTTCTGTGCAAACACCGACGCTCACCGATCCTTTGTCGGTTTTGGAATGACGGGCTTTCAACTCGTTTTGCCAATCAGCCCGAGTTTGTGTCTTATCTACTATGACCCGAAGATTTACAAAGTTGGAAATCGTCATGAAAAAATCGTCGAGATTTCAGAGCGGGACGTCAAGATCGTCAACTCACTCCAAGTTCAATCCGCTGAAAAGTGTCTTTACTCTCATAGTTTAAATACAAAAATAGCGCTTTGCCGCTTGGTGACGCGATATGCGAAACTTAGAACCTCGTTTCACGACTCGCTTAGAATCATTTCGGGTAGAAATGCGAATCAAACGTTCCTACATACGCGGATGCCGTCCGCCAAGTTACCGACTGCATGGGCTTTTTGTCGCTATCGAAAACACAGAGCATATAGCCCTGGAGACTTACGTGATCCCGCTTGGTCTGAGACCATTCAGAGGCTACTGAAGGACATCAAGGAAGACCCCAACGGAGGCGATGTCTTCGATAGGCTGCGCCGAATCGAATCGTGCGGCGGCGCGTGAACCCGACCTCGCTCACGGTTGTCTCGGAGGCTCTGGCAAACGAAGCCGCATGCGCTTCCCCATGTCGGCCAAAGCACTGAAGCCTTTTGGAGAGGCGCCCTTATGCACAGTTCCACAGGGTGGCAGGGTCAGAGCGAGATTCTGGCTCTGACCCCGCCGTGCCCGAAAGAAACCTCATTCGATCACTGTGCGCAGCTCCCGCTCGATCGCTCTCCAAGGCTGGTGCAGATCGACCGTGCGTGCGCGAATCCGGTGGCCGTGGGTGGTGAACTCGGGGGCGAAGTCCCGATCGACGCGAGGGTAGAGCAGCACGCCCTCGGCGCGCTCCCAGCCGGGCTCGTGTGCCCGATGCCGCAGATACGCGAAGAGCTGATAGAGATGGCCGGTGCGCAGCTTCTCAGTGCCGTAGGCGTTTTCAACGAGCGCGCTGGCGTAGAACTTCGTGTCGAGAATGATCGCGCGGCCGGGCCCGGCGAGGCAGACGTCGGTTTGCATCCGCGGCACCAAAGCACGGGCGTCCGGATTTGCTTCGAGGATCGGCCATTCGATCAGCGGGGCGGTGGTGGTCCAGCCCGCGGGCAGCTCGTGCGCATAGAAGTTGAACACGAACTTCTCGAAAAGCGCTGGCAGTCCTTCGCGCACGAAGTCGCGGAAGCGGCTCGGCCCGCCCGCGGCGTCGGGCAGCCAGCGTTCGTGAATGAACTCACAGATGTGGAGTAGAAAGGCGTAAATGCGGTTGTTCCGGTGAAGTTGTACGCGGCGGAAATGCGTGGCGCGCAAGTCGAGCAGGGACACTGGCGCGCGCCAGCGAAGCACATCGCGTACGGCGGCGAGAGGCCGGGGCTCCAGCGTGGCCGAGGCGAGGCGGGCGAGGGTGGTTTTCAGAATGCGGTTGGGCAGCGTGTCGTATTCCAGTTCATCCCAGGCGCACATCGCGCGTCCGTGGCGCAGTAGGCGGCGGCGCAAGGTGGGAGTGGCGAGCAGCTTTCCGCGTACGCCGGGCAGCTCGTCTTCCCGCAGCAGATAGCCCCGATCGAGTCCGCGATGGAGTAGGCGGTGCGTGGCGCTGGCGAGTACGCGGGCGAAGAGATTCAGCAGGTCGGGCGACTCCAGCGCGTCCGTCTCGGCGAGCGAATCTTTTTCCTCCAGCGCATCCCACGCGTAGCAGAGGAGATAGTAGATGTTTGCGATCGGAATCTCGCGGCTCATTTCGCCAGCAACGCCTCGGTGAGTTCTCGCACGCGCTTGCTGGAATCGAAGTATTCCTCCAGGAGCGGCGCGATCTCGGCATCGATCACATCTTCATACCATGCCTTCCAATCCGGCGGCGCATCGGCCGGGCAAAAGTAGCTGTGACCCACGCGAAAGCCCGCGCCGAGGTCGCGCTCGTCGCCGATCGTTTTGTTCAGCTCGCTCACACGTGCGGCGATCCGCTCGGCCAGTGTCTCGGGCGCACCTTTCGCGCGGAGCCAGGAGCGGAACTCGGGTCGGTGCAGCGCAGGCTCGAGCGTGACGAAGGCGAACCGTCGCCGCAGCGCGTAGTCGACCATCGCGAGCGAGCGATCGGCGGTGTTCATCGTGCCGATGACATGGAGGTTTTCCGGCAGCCAGAATCTTTCCTCCGCGCTCTCGGCGTATGTGAGCGGCAGCGCGAAGTTCGGGCCGCGCTTGTCCGCTTCCAGCAACATCAGCAGCTCGCCGAAAATCTTCGCGAGGTTGCCGCGGTTGATTTCGTCGATAATGAAAAAGCACGGTCTCCCGTCGTGCCGCGCGCGCCGGGCGAACTCGTGGAAGACGCCGTTGCGGAGGCGCAGTCCCATGCCGTCAGGCCGGTATCCCTGGACGAAATCCTCGTAACCGTAGCTCGGGTGAAACTGTACCATGCAGACGCGCGAGTCGTCGCATTCGCCCATCAGCGCGTAGGCGAGGCGGCGGGCCACGAACGTCTTTCCCACGCCCGGCGGGCCTTGGAGGATGATGCCCTTCTTACGTGTGAGACGGTTGAGGATTTTGTCGAGTTCCACGGCGTCGATGAAGAGTCCATTTAACGCGTCGGCTCTGGTGAAAGCTTCGTATTTAGACGGTCGCGCCGCATGAACTAGGGCGTGTTCACGAATTCTCGCTCCACTGGAGCGGCGGTCTATGACCGTCGCACGTCTCCGTGGGCGGAGGTGGCGCGGAGCGAGCGCACCGAATCCCAGGCTACCTCCTCCGAGCGAAATTGGCGACGGTCATAGCCCGCCGCTACAGCGTGGATTGCTCCCCTGCGCAATTCGTGAACAGACCTTAGTTCGCCAATGACCGAGGCAATCGCCGCGAACTCACTTTCATTGGGCTCCATTTGCGCCTCTGCCATCGCGTTGGAGGAGGCTGTTCCAACATCGTCGCCCGCCTCTGCTGTTCCTTCGAGTTCGACGTTCGCGATCCTAAGTCGAGCGCGGTTCTGATCGAGGTTGTTCGCGCAAGTCAGAATCTTAGCCGGACATCTCAATTGCTCTCGGACACGCCAAGGGCCGAGCGCCAACCATTCAACAGGACGCCGATAACGATAAACCGGGGCAACTGCTTCAAGGCGAGAATCCCCTGTGATACGGGCAACCCCCCGGAGTTCATTTGGTCCGCCGTAAACGAAGGCGATGTCGCCAAGATTCATGGCGGAACAGAATTGCCACGCTGAAAGCACTTCATCCGGCCACATCTCCCGGATATACTCGCGGATCGCTGCCTTGTCTGTGAATGTGCTGAAGTCTTCAACTCCCTCAAAGCTGACAGCAATCTCACTCGTCGCTTTGAAATTCTCCCAAGCTTCGCCGTTGCGCCCTGCTTGCATGAGCCAAAACTTCGGACCCGCAGATGATTCGGATTCGTCCTTCTCTTCTCCTTCCTCCTTCGCGTACTTGACCGGCGGTTGCTTCTCGACGAACGCCGCGCGCGCAAGCTCCGGGAAATTAGTGCCCGCCTTTTCCACGCACGCTTCCAGCCAGCGGAAGTAAGCGGCGCCATTCCACACGTCCTCGGGAACGCCGCGCCGCTCCATGTAACCACGTGTGTATTTGTCGCCGGGGAGGAATTCGTGCGGCTTCAGCCAAAACATTCCCACGGTCAAATTCACCTCGCCGACATTCCGCTGGCTCAGCGCGCGGCTGAAGAGCGCCTGGTCCACGTTCGCGCGCGTTCCGTCGATGACCTGTCTCGCCAACTGCCACAGCCGCGGGGTGTCGCCGGCCTCTCGCTGCTTTTGGTAGGAGAAGAGCCAGAGGTTCTGCCGGTTGCCGAGCGGGATGCCCTCAAAGTCATCCGGGACCGGAGTTTCGAGCTGCCAGGTCTCGCGGAGCGCGGCCAGGATGGCTCGCCGGTTTTCCACCTTGTGCGCCTGCCAGTTAAAGGCGGCAAAGAAGGTGAACGGATCGATCTCCGACAAAGGGAAGCGGCGCCCCTGTGCGTCCTCATCTTCCAGGGAGCCGACTAGCAAACCGCGGCTGGCGAAGTCGTGCAGCAACGCGGTCAGTTCGTCCTCCCGATGTTCGAATTCGAGAACCTTGTGCGCGATCTGACGGTAGAGGGGAATCCACGTGAACATGAAGGCAGAGTGTCGCCGCGAAAGCCCATCTGCCAAGGTGACATCGGCGAACGAGTCCGTGAGGTCTATGACGATGAAGACTTCAAAGGGCACCTCGGTACGTTCGATTGAGCCCTAAGTGCTCGCTCACTTCGGATTTGTGGAGCAGCAAATCAGCCGCTAGAAAGCCACCGGCTTCACCGCCCCGCTGCTCGCCGCCACCGCGAATCAAAGCATCGCGGTTTCCTTCAGCAATGGATGGTGGCGTCGGTTCCGGAATCTCGCTCGCGAATTGCCGGATGAGCCCTTCGCCGACGGAGAAGCCATCGAGCCACGGCTGGCCGGGGACGACGACGTAATCCTGCGGCTCGCTGTGCAGCTCCGCGGTCCACGCTGCACCGGAGACGGCGTTGATCTTTCCCGCCGCGATCGGCACCGCGCACGGATACCGCGCCGAAAAGCTGATCCAGAGCGCCTCGCTCGGATCCATGGGCATAACGACACCGCCGCGCTGGAGCCAGGAGGCCGGAGCCGTCGCGGGAAAGTCGTCCAGGGAACGGAGGGGGAACGCGCCGAGGCCGGCGGGGAGCGGGTCAGTCCGGCCGTCGTCGGGAATCCGCAGGGTGCGCTGAAAGGCGATGGTCAGGGCCGGGAACGATGCGTCGTGCAATCCGGCGGCTTCGATCTCGTCCGCCGTCAAGGTCAGCACCGGGAGCGAGCGCCGCGGTTAACGAAAAACCCTGTCATCCTGAGCTTGTCGAAGGACCTCTAACTTTTTGCGGTCGGAGGTGGGGCGGAGCGCTCCACCCCGACATGCGCTCCGCGCCGCCTCCGCCCACGGATGCGAGAGGTCGTTGCCTCCCCGCCTCCGCCCGCTCGGCTGTCTCGCAGACTCGGCTCGACAAGCTCAGGATGACATTTTTTCGATGCGGCGCTGCGCGCCAGTTAGGATGCCCGCCGGCCGCTCGACGTGGGCGCGGAGTTGCCGGGCGATTTCGGGGGAGGTGAACGTGAGGCGGTCGTGTTCGAGTTTGATCATGGGATGTTTTCGTAGGCGGGGCTTCCCAGCCCCGCTGGCGGCTCTGGGAAGAGCCGCCCACTTTGCTCACCAGTCGCCATCGCGGATCTGGCGGGAGATGGCGGAGACGCGTTTGGCGGACAGGCCGCGCACCGCGCGCAGGAGTTCCGCGACCACGGTGGGACGTTCGCGGATGATTGCGAGCAGATCGCTCGAAACCTTCCCGGCCAGCGCGAGGAGCCCATCGGGGTTTTCACCCAGCTCCCCGGCCAGACGACGGATGGTTTGTTCGCCCGGCGGCGATTCCTCCCCGCGCTCGATCTTGCTCAAGTAGGAAGGTTCGAGCCCGAGGCGACCCGCGACCTGACGGAGGGAAAACGCCGGATCGTTCTCCGCCTTGGCCGTTCGCCGAGCCCGTACGAGTTCACCGAAATCAAGGGTGTCGCTCATGGCGTGGTGTGCATACTACACGGGTAGTTTCCGTCGTAAATATCAGCTTCCCCTCCGGGCTGGTGAAGATTGCGCGAGCGGCAAAACGGCGGAACGGAAATCTGTATGCCCGCATTGCGTGACCAATCGAAAAGCGCGATCCCCCGGAAGCCCTCTTGCCATCAGCTTTCCAGAGTAATTCAGGTCAGTGTCCCCGGCGAGAATCGAACTCGCATTAGCGGTTTAGGAAACCACCGTTCTATCCATTGAACTACGGGGACTTTGATCGGATCGAGGGTGGGTGGCAGGCATCCCTCGAAGGGCCGCAAGTTGGCGCGAGAGTCAGAGGATGCAACTCAAGATCTCGCGCTAACCCGCGCGCCTCCGAATATCATAGCCGGCCGGCGGGCGCCACTTTCTCCCGGTGCCGGGAACGACTTTGTGAGAGAAGTACGGCGGGTGGCTGCGCGTCCGAGTCTCGCCAGCGTAAGTCAACATCCTGGGGCGGCGCGCTGGCGGCATGGGCGGAGATCGGAAAGGGGACGGATCTGCTCGCGTGCGCAACGCCCGCGGGTTTTTACGGACGAGTGACGTTGAGCCGAAGGAATCGCTGGGGATGGGCGGGGTCGGTGCGGAGATAAAGGTCGCGGACTTCCACCGTCCGAGTCGCGCCGGTGCCCGTCTCTGTGATGGTGACGCCACCGATGAGGGCCGTGAACGCGGCGCCTGCTGAACTTCGGGCAAGGTCGCTCCAGGTGCCGCCGAGTGAGTCGCTGCCTTGCACGGTCATGGTGATGTCGGTATTCGCCACCGCGCGGGTGAAAGTGATGGCCAGCTTGCCGCCGACGGTGCCGACGTCGGGAAATGGCGCTTGCCCGGCGCTTTGCGGATTGCCGCTGAGGGCGTATTCGAGGCGGTTGTTCAGCCCGTCACGGTCGCCGTCGGCGAGGTCGCCGGAGAGCGCGGCGTTGTTGGTGTTCGTACCGAAGTTCGCCACCTGCCAGTTCTGCCACGCGGTGGGGGTGATGCGGGTGAGGACGACGTCGTTGCCGGTGCCGCCGGTGTAGCTGATCCGCCACCACTGGCTGTCTTCGTAGAACTCGGTGCCTTGCGGCAGGTTGGCGAAGGTGCCGGTCACCGCGGTGGCGCTGATGTTGTCGATGATCGTGAAGCTGCAGCCCGCCGCCAGCGCCGGCGCGGCGACGAGATCGAGCGTTCCCGCGAGGGTGACGGTGTTCGCCGCGCCCTGGACTTTCACCTGGTCGTACTGGGTGCCGACGGCGATGCCGTTGATCTCGATTCGCAAGGTGCCACCGGCGGCGAGCGAGTAGTTGCCGGTCACGGGCATGATGCCCGGCGAGTTCCCCGGGGCATGGACGCCGCCGTTGATCGCGACATCGCCGGTGACGGTGCCGGTGCCCAGGAAGGTGCCGCCCGTCACGGTCACCGCGCTAGTCAGACTGCCGGCAAGGATGAATCGGCCGGCCGTGATCGTGGTCGCGCCGGTGTAAGTGTTCGCGGCGCTCAGCGTGAGCGTGCCGTTCCCGATTTTGGTGAGCGCGAATGCCCCGGAGACCGGTGCGTCGAGCAGGAGATCGCCAGTCCCGCTCATGCTGGTGTCGGCGGCCATGATGACCGTAGAAAGGTTGGCGACGGCTGCGGTGCCAGTGCCACTGCTGAATGCAACGGTGGGCGCGGTAGTGTAGCCGCTGCCTGGGTTGGTGACGGTGATGCTGCTGACGGTGAAGTTGGTGGCGTTCCCGGTGCCAGTGGGGTTGGTGCCCGCGGTGGCGACGGTTCCCGCGGAGAATGCGATCGTCGGCGTGGTACTGTAGCCGCTTCCTGCATTCGTGATCGTGATGCCGCTGACGACCCCACTGGTGAGCACGGCCGTCGCGGACGCGCCGGCGCCGCCACCGCCGCTGATCGTCACGGTCGGTGCGGCCGAATAGATGGTCGTGCCGCCATTGATCGTAAAGCTGGCCGCGGTCACCCCGAGCGTGGCCGTGGCGGTCGCTCCGGTGCCGCTGACGGTGACGCTGGGCAAGGTGCTATGCACGCCGCCAGCGGTGGTGGAAATGGAAGACACGACTCCTCCGCTCACGCTTGCGGGTGCGGCGCCGTTGTTGATCAATCCGCCGACCCCACCGACGCCCGTGCCGCGAATCGTGAGCACCTCGTTGATGTTTTGCTGGCCATTGAGATCGAGGGTGGCGCCGGCAGTGATGCTGGTTCCTCCCGTGGTGTTGCCGGAGGTGGCCCCACCGTTGCCGAGGGCGTTGGGGTGACCAATTCGTATCGTGCCGGTGTTGATGCTGGTCGTGCCGGAGTAGGTGTTGGCTCCATTCAGCGTCCACATGCCAGCATCGCCTTTGGTGATTCCGACGACGCGAGTCGCGACACCATCACTCACGATTCCATTGATGACCCCGGTGCCTGCGACCCCGGCCAGGACGAGATTGCGGGGGTTCGTAATGAGCGTGACGTTTCCACTCAAGGTCAGGCTGCCCGCCGTGGCGGTGAACCTCGAATCGCCGCCGCCGGTGCTGAGGGTGACATTGCCTTGGATCACGTTGTTGCCCGATTCGTTGACGACCGCGCCGTTGGGATTGCTGGTCACCAGCGTGAAAGTGGCGGGCAGCACGATGTCGCCCGCGCTGCCATTGAGTGCGAGGCGCGCGGTAGTGCTTTGGAGGGTAATGTTCTTGGTGCCGCTGCCGAGGTTTTCGGCAGCCTGAATGCGCACCGATCCTGAACTAATGCTCACCGTTCCTGTAAAGCTGTTGGCGCCCGTGAGAACGATCGTGTCGGTGATGGCCGGGTTGCTGATCGAGAGGCCGCCGGTGCCGCTGATGTCGTTCGGCACGAGCAGCATGCCGGTGCGGTCGAAGCGCAGCGTGGCGTTGTCGACGATGTCGCCCGCAGGCGGCACGCCGCTCGGGCCATCGTTGCCGATTTGCAGCGTGCCGCCGTTGATCGTCGTGATGCCGGCGTAGGTATTCGTTCCGGTGAGGATGAGGCGGCTCGTGCCGCTCTTGGTGAGGCCGCCCGCGCCACTGATCACCCCGCTCAGGAAATACGTCGCGCTGCCATTCCCCTGGAAGGTCGTCGTGGCTTCGAGCGTCAGCGGCGTACTCACGTTGTAGGTCAGCCCGGTGCCGTTGGTGGCGCTCAGGTTCACCACCGGCGAGAGGAGCGTTTCCTGCCGGAAAAGGAGCGGGTTTCCGGTGATCAGGACGGTGCTCGTGCCGGTCGTCGGTCCGGTGCCACCGAGGGTGAGGACGTTCAGGGCGTGACCCACCGGAGTGTCGTTGCTCGCGGTGACCGTGCCCGCGGTGAAGGTCTGGCCGGTGAAAAACTCGACGGTGGAAAAGCGGCTGCTCGGCGGTGGCGTGCCCCCTGTCCAGTTCGTGCCGGTGCTCCAGAGCAGGCTGCCCGCGGTGGTGGCATTCCACACCAAGGTGCTCGGCGGGGCGCCATCGACGAGGACGTTGAAGGTCCGCGTCGAAGTCGTCGCGCCGTCATTGGCCGTGAGCGTGACGAGCGCCGTGCCCGACGCACCCGCAGTCGGCGTGACGGTGACCGTGCGCTCGCCGCCGAGGTCCACCGTGCCGCCGAGATGATCGAAGACGGCGACGCAAACCGACGCGTCCACCTTGCTGGTGAGTGCGAGGCCGACGGCATTCGTCGCGGCGGGAAAAGTGATTGCCTGCGCGGTGCCGATGGGCAGCCACGGTCCCGCCACACCGGCAGCGTCGGTCGCGTAGAAGGCGGTGAAATTACTCCCCGTCCGGACCAACCGCAGCCAGCACGGCGCGGCCACGCCATTGATCGTGGCTTTGATCACCGCGAGCGTCGATTCGGTCGCGCGATATTGGAAAGACACGCCGCCGCTCGGCGTCACGCAGGCCAGCGCGTAGGGCGAAGTCGTGGCCGTGGAATCGCGCATCATCACGCCAGCCTTCGAGTCCTGACTCGTGTGATCCATGCTCGCGACGCGCGCGATCATTTCCCCGTCGCCGGTCAAATCCTGCCGCACCCAGCGAAACTCATCGCCCGTCGCCGGCCCGATATCCGCACCCGCGCCGCCGACAATGAAGGTGCCGTGATCCTGCGTGAGGCTGCCCGCCGCGCCGACCGTGCCGATGTCCGTGCTAGTCCACGCCGCGGGCGCGGGACTGACGGCGATTCCGGACACGGGCAGCAGCGCGGGGTTGGAAGAGGCTGCGGTGACCGTGACGTTGCGCGCCTCGGATTCCGCATCCGAAACGACGAAGGGAACCGGCGTGGACGCAACACTGACCGGCAGGATCACATCCTGGATCGCGGTGATCGCGGGCGGTTGGTTCGTGCCGGTGACGGTCACGTTCACCGTCGCACTCGCGCTGAGTCCGTTGTAATGCCGCGCGCTGAAGTGCGCGAGGCCCCAGATCTCCGCGCGTCCATTGAGCCCGGTCTGGAAGAGCACGTCCTCCAGCTTGCCATCGAACCAACGGTCCAAAGAGAGGCTCGTGCTGTTGTGCCCGCCGACGATGAGCGACGCGGACTGGCTCACGTCCATCGTCACCGTGGCGACGCTGCCGTAGGCGAAGCCATCGACGTAGAGCGCAAAGGTGCCGACGTTCGTCGCGGTGCGGTCGTAGGTGAGGGTGATGTGATGCCAACCGCCGATGGGTACATTGGGTCCGACGATTTCCTTTTCCAGTCCGGCTGAGCCCCATTTCTGGAGGCGCAACGTGTCGCTGCCCGCCGCGAAGAAGAGTTCCAGTTCCGCCTCCGTGCCGTGCCCATCGCCGCTCCCGAGATGGAAGATGAAATC
>JANPHH010000226.1:0-6350 GCA_031424375.1 Chthoniobacter sp.
CGCCACCCTGCGCCACATCGCCCTCAATCTCCTGCGCAAGGACACCACCAAAAAGCGCGGCATCCGAACCAAACAGAAAATCGCCGCATGGGATCACCGCTACCTCGTCAAGCTGCTCGCAATTTGACGCGATTGCCCTGCGTTTGGTCGGTGGTCCTCTTGCATGCGTGGCGGCTGGCCGCTATGAACCGGCGCTCCATGAGCGCGCCCGAGCTGTTTTTCAATTCTCCGCGGAACGGATTCGATAATCTCGTCGTCGACGTCGCGGCGTTGCACCGCGAGTTTCCCGTCGATCGTCCGGCGGATCTCGGCCTGTCCTGGAACAGCGCCGCCGAGCGGCTCTACGCGGCATCGTTCCTGCCCCTCGAGGTGCGGGCGAAGTCTTGGCAGTTGCTGCGCCGGGTCCGGCTGGATCTGGCGTGGTTCGAGAGATTCCGCCGATACTGGGGCCGGGTGCTCGGCGGCCGGCCGCTCTGGGGCGTGGAGGATTTTTACTTCCTGCGAAATGTCTATCGCATGCGCTTTCAGACCGCGACGGTGCCGGACACTGCCGATGCCGGCGTGCATCTCGAAGCCTGGCAGCGACCGGAGGTGATCTCGCATCTGTTTCACTCGGTCTACTATGAGTCGTTGAACCACGAGTTGCCGGTGTTGCGCGCCCTGCGCGAACTGCAACGCGGGCCGATCCGGAAGGTGCTGGAATTCGGCTGCGGCTCGGCGCCGATCACCACCACGCTGTGTGAATTCATGCCGCCGCGTGGCGATCTCCGGGTTTGGATCAGCGACATCGAGACGATGTCGTTCCACTTTGCGGCGCACAAGCTGGCGCCGTTTGCGAACGTGAAAGCCGTGCCCCTCCGACCCGAGTCGCGCTTTCGCTTTCCGCTCGGGGAGAAGTTCGACGCCATCTTTTGCATGACCGTGCTCGAGCACCTGCAGGAGCCGCTCGCGGTCGTCGAGCACTTGCGCGATTTGCTCGCACCGGGCGGGCTGCTCTTCTTCGACTACGTGAAGAGCGAAGCGACTGGCCTCGACACCCAGGCGGGTTTGAGCCAGCGCCCGGCGACGCTGGCGTTCCTGCGCGAAAACTTCCGCGTGCTCCGCGGCGCGCTCGACGAAGATCGCAGCATGGGGCTTACGATCGCGACCCCACGCTGAGCGCTGCGCTACGCGACGCTCTGCGTCACGCCGGGCTTCTGGGGCTTCAGCAACGGAAGAATTTTTTCGACCGCGGCCTGGGAGGTCAGTCCGTGCTTTTTGCGCAGAATATCCACCGCGCCATGCTCGATGAATTGATCCGGCCAGCCGACGCGGACAACTTGAGTTTTGATCCCCGCATCGCTCAGGTGCTCGATCACGGCGCAGCCGAATCCGTTGTGCAGCACATGGTCTTCGATCGTGCAGATGACGTCGACGCTGCGGGCGAAGAACTCGATGGTCCCGGCGTCGAGCGGCTTGATCCAGCGCGGGTTGATCACCGCGGTGCTGATGCCCTGCGCTTCGAGGATGGTCGCGGCTTCACCGGCCATCTCGCACATTCCGCCGAGGCCGATGATCGCCACGCGGGTCCCGTGTTTCACGACCTCGGCCTTGCCGATTTCCAGCAGCTTCGGCTGCTCCTTCGGCACCGCGCCAGTGCCGACGCCGCGCGGGTATCTGATCGCGATCGGGCCGGTGTGGTGGTTCGCCATCGTCCACAGCATGTCCACGAATTCGTCCTCATCCTTCGGCTGCATGTGGACGAGTCCGGGGACGTGGCGGAGATAGCCGATGTCGAAAAGGCCGTGATGCGTCGGGCCGTCGTCGCCGCTCAGGCCGCCGCGATCCATGCACAGCGCCACGTTCAGATTTTGCAGCGCGATGTCGTGAATGATCATGTCGTAAGCCCGCTGCATGAACGTCGAATAGATCGCGAGGAACGGTTGAAAGCCCTGGGTCGCGAGGCCGGCGGCGAAGAGCGCGGCGTGCTCTTCAGCGATGCCCACGTCGAAGTATTGCCCCGGCCGCGCTTTGGCAAAATGGATCAATCCCGTACCCGTCGGCATCGCGCCGGTGATGGCCACGATCTTGTTATTCTTCTCGGCGAACTTCGCGAGCGTCTTGCCGAAGATCTCCGAATACGTCGGCGTCGCCGTCGATGAGGTCTTTCCGGTCTCGGGTTCGAATTTTCCCAGCCCATGAAACTTGTCCGGCTGCGCGAGCGCGGGCGCATAGCCTTTGCCCTTGGTGGTGAGAATGTGCAGCAGGACGGGCTCGTTCTGCGTCTTGAGAAACTCGAAGGTCTTCGTGAGCAAGCCGATGTCGTGGCCGTCGATCGGACCATAGTAGCGGAGTCCGAGATCCTCGAACATGACGCTCGGCACGATCACATTTTTCACCCCGGCTTCGACCTTGTGTGCAAGATCGAGCGCGAACTTTCCGCCGATGGCCTCGACGAACTTCGCCGCCTTTTCGTGCAGATGCGCGTAGGTCGGGTGGGTGGCGATTTTGTTGAAGTAGGTGGCGATGGCACCCACGTTTTTCGCGATCGACCACTCGTTGTCGTTCAGCACCACGATGAAGCGTTTCGTTTGCTCGGCGACATTGTTCAGCGCCTCGTAGCTCACGCCGCAGGTAAACGCGGCATCGCCCGCGACGCAGACCACGTGTTCATCCGAGCCGCGCAGATCCCGCCCCACGGCCATGCCGAGCGCGGCGCTCAGCGCGGTGCCGGCGTGGCCAGCCCCGTAGCAGTCGTGCTCGCTCTCAGTGCGGAGGAGGAAGCCATTGAGTCCCTCGTACTGGCGCATCGTGTGAAAGCGATCGAGCCGCCCGGTGAGCATCTTGTGGACGTAACCCTGATGGCTCACATCGAAGACGAACTTGTCCTTCGGTGTCTCGAAGACGCGGTGCAATGCGATCGTCAGTTCGACGACGCCCAGATTCGGCCCGAGGTGTCCACCCACGGACTGCGGGTTTTGCTCGGAGAGAACGCTGATCAGTTCATCGCGAATCTCCTGAGCGAGTTGCGGCAGATCCTTTTCCGCCACGGCTTTGACGTCGGCGGGCGAGTGGATGGTGGAGAGGAGGGGTGATGACATCGGGGGTTTCTAAAAGAGGCTGACATCCGGTTTCGATACAGGGTCGGGTTTGCCGTCTGCTTCGAATTCGACCGCCTTCGGCGTTCCGGCTGCATTGCGGGTGATAATCTCGATTCGTTTCTCCGCTTCCTTCAGCCGTTCCTCGCAGACTTTCACCAGCTTCACGCCTTCCTCGTAGCGCGTGATCAAATCCTGCAGCGGAATGTTCGCCGAATCCATTTCTTCCACGAGTTGCTCGAGCCGGGCGATGGCGGTTTCGAAAGTGGGAGATGGTGACGCTTTGGCGTCGGCGGCAGTTTTCGGCATGGAGAGGAAAGTGAAGGATGAAGGATGAACGCGGAAGGTTGAAGAGAAATGGCGCTACGCGCGCAGGTTGTTCTTTCCCGCGCACCGAGCGGCACTCACCCTCATCCTTCCGCCTTCATCATTCATCCTTTTCTTCAGTCCTCCCGGTTCGTCCAGCGGTCGCGGTCGCTGTAGAAGACGCACTCGTTGTCGATCGGCAGACCGGTCACATATTTCAGCGGGAAGTCGCGGGCGCTGACGTTGCGCGTGATGAATTGCGACCACTCCTTGTATTCGCCCTTCATGATGTCGGCGACGAACGCTCGATTGCCAGTCATCGGCGTCAGGTAGAGGCCCACGATCTGGCCATTGAGCCGGCCGTAGTCGTTGAGATCGAGAAAGTCCTTGAGCGTGAGCGGCAACCACAGGCTGCGCCGATCCGCATACCACGCCACGGCCCACGGCATGTCGGTGGTGATGATCTCCTTTTCGTTCGTCCACTGATTCATGATCGCGATGTAGGGCGGAATGTAGGGAGGCCAGGCGACGCGCCCCATCGGCGGCCCGAGGAGATCAGCGAGGGTGTCGAGAAACGGAATCGCGGAGATGAAATAAACCCCAGCCAAAAAACTGAGTCGGAAAAACCGGGTGTTGATCTGGAGCCGCGACCACATCACGAGGAGGAACGCCAGCCCATAAAGGGTCATGATCGGGACGAAAAGCACGTGGAGATCATTCGCCAGAAGACCCTCCGGCTCCGCGAAGCCAAAGACGCCCATGCCGAGAAATCCTCCGAGCCACATGAGCAGCACACACCAGCGGAAGTCGGACGTGTCGTGCCGCTTGAAGACGTGGAGGAGCGCGAGAAAGAAGAGGGGCGCGGCGATCACGCTGCCGAGAAAGCCGTAGAGGCCGTTCAATTGGCGGATCGTTTCGTTCTGGATCTTGCTCCGGAAATAGCGCGGGGTCACTTCGGTGAGATCCAGCTTCATCGTGCGCATCTCGTAGTGCTCGGATTTCCCGCGAGCGCCGTAGAGCCCGGAATACCAGCCGAGGCCCACGGGCGACCCGCAAACGATCTGATTGCGGATGAGCCACGGGCCATAGAAGAGCAGGAAGACTCCGATCAGAATCGCCAGCGAACGGCGGCGCGGCTTGAAGTGCACAGCCGCGAAAATCAAAGCTCCGGCAAACATCCAAATCGTGAGCGCATGCGCCAGCGCGAGCAGGCCGAAGAGGGCGCCGGAGCCGACGAGCCAGGGCCACATCCGCCGGTTTTCCGCCTGAGCTTTCACGGCGTGAAAGAGTACGTGGACGGTACAGGCAAAGAGCAGCAGCATTAGCGATTGCGGCAGTCCCGAGAGGGCAAAATCCCAAAAGCGCTGGGAGAGCAGGAGAAGGCCCGCGGCGAGCGCCGCGAGTCGCTGGTCGAACATGAGCTTTGCCGTGCGATAACTCACCGCCACGGCGAGGAAGAAGCAGAGCAGGCCGACGCCCGCGATCATGCGGTCGGGCTGATACTGAAACTGTTTTGGGCTAAACTTCCACGTGTCCTTGATCAGCAGCAGGAACCACGAATTGATCCACGGGCTGAGCGGCGCGTGGAAGATATCCGGCTGTTGATCGACGGGGAACTTCCCTTTGTTCTGCTCGAAAAGCCACATCGCCGCCGGCCGGGTCATCTTCGTGGTAAAGCCATTGCCCCGCGCGATCTCGCGGGAGATCTGCGCCTGCTCCATCGCTTTTTCGTGAGCCAAGCCCTTGAAGCCCGTATTGCTGAAGAGCCACAGGTAGACCATGAACCCCAACGCAAAAATCAGCACGAGGAGCTTCATCCGCCCGGCCCATCCTCCTTCTTCCAGTTTGTGGACAAAATCCTGAACCGTCTTCTCAAACGCCATCGGTAGCTGCTTTCAATTCGTTGATTTTTCGATGCAACGTGCGGCGGCTGATGCCGAGCCGCTTCGCTGCCTGGGTTACGTTATGATTGGTTTCTTCGAGGGCCTGCAAGATTAGTCGGTGCTCGGTTTCATGGAGATTGAAACGGCTGCCGCGCGTGGGGATGAACTTCGACAAGGACAAGCCGGGACCCGCCGCCGCCCCCTCGCGGACCGGGATCGGCAGTTCACGCAGGCCCACTTTCGTTCCGGTGCTCATGACGACGCCGTGCTCGATCGCCGTGCGCAATTCGCGCACATTGCCCGGCCAGTCGTAACTCAGGATGGCCTGCATCGCGTCCGGAGTGATCTCCGTGACCGGCTTGTGGTTTTCCGCCGCGAAGGTCTTGAGAAATGCCGCGACGAGGAGGGGAATGTCCTCCTTGCGCTGGCGCAGCGGCGGCATCGTGATCGGCACGACGCTGAGGCGGAAAAAGAGATCGTCGCGAAATTTCCCCTCGCTCACCAACTTCTCCAGGTTCTTGTTCGTCGCGCAGACCAGCCGCACATCGGTCTTGATGGGTGCATTGCCGCCCACGCGCTCGAAGGTCCGTTCTTCGCCCAGCACGCGGAGCAGTTTCACCTGCGTGGCCGCGTCGATCTCGCCGATCTCATCGAGGAAAATCGTGCCGCCATTCGCCTGCTCGAAACGTCCGATTCGCCGTTCCGTCGCCCCGGTGAACGATCCGCGCTCATGGCCGAACAGCTCGCTCTCCAAAAGCTGCGGCGAAAGTGCCGCGCAATGCACCGCCACGAATTTTGGTTTCGGCCGCCCGCTCAGCGCGTGCAACGCCTGCGCCACCAGTTCCTTGCCCGTGCCACTCTCGCCCTGGATCAGCACGGTGGCCCGCGTGGGCGCCACCTGCTTGATCGTATCGAAAACCTCGTTCATCACCCCGGACTCGCCGAGCAGCCGTTCGAGGCCGTATTTCCTTTCGACCTGCTGCTTCAGTTCCACCACTTCCTTCTCCACCCTGCGGCTGCGTAGCGCCCGGTGGATGAGGATTTCCAGCCGGTCGATGTTCAGCGGCTTGGTGATGAAATCGTA
>JANPHH010000227.1:0-1922 GCA_031424375.1 Chthoniobacter sp.
GACCCCGGCGGAAACCGAGTGGCGGCACCGCATGGGCCTTCCACCTTACTGAGTGCCGGAATGCAGCGTAGAGGCGCGCGGGCATCGAGGTCACCGCGGTGTCGTAGGTCCCCACCGCGTTGTTATACTTCCCGCGTTCCACCGTGATGCGATTCTCCGTGCCTTCGAGCTGAGACTGCAACGACTGGAAGCCAGCATTCGCCTTCAGGTCAGGATAACGCTCGACGATCACCATCAACCGGCCCAAGGCACCGCCGAGGGCGCCCTGCGTTTTCTCGAACTCCGCGAGCTGCGCGGGATCGGTCGGCGCATTGTTGAGCTGCACCTTGCCAACGGAGGCGCGCGCCTCCGTGATCTCGGTGAGCGTGGACTTTTCAAAATTAGCCGCGCCTTCCACCGTCTTCACCAGATTCGGGATCAAGTCCGCGCGCCGGTGGTAAACATTTTGCACCTGAGCCCACTGAGCTTCGACGGCCTGATTGGATGAGACGAGCCCGTTGTAGCCGCTCATGACCGCGAGGCCGAGCACAACGACGATTCCGAGAACAACAAGAAGTGATTTCATAGCGCCCGATGATACGGTCCGCAGTTGCTCCCGGCGATTAGAAAATCGAGGAGATTTTGGAGCAGCTTGGAAAGGATCAGCAGCCGCCCAGTGGCGCTTCGGACAAGACCAAAGTTACTTTCCTGCCCAGATGCCCTGTTTTTGCAGGCGGGCCTGTTTGGAGAGGCCGTTCAGCTCCACTAAATAGTCCTCCATGCGGCGCTGATCATCCGATGGGAGGAAGGTGTTGATGCCGTTGATGCGGGCATGGCCTCTGCGAACGAGCAGGTCAGCCAGGTAGGCGCGTTTGCCGGGCTCGTACTGGACGTTGATCAGCGCGTAGTAGCGGCTGCTGTTCGGCACGCGCTCCCAGCGGGTGAGCACGGTGAACGGTTTGGTTTTGAGCAGCTCGGCCACGTAGTTCATCGCGATGACTCCGCCATCGACGACGGCCTGGTTCGAAACATTGCCGAACCACTTAGCCTGCGCGGCCACAAGCTGCGGATGCGTCCACGAGGCCTCCAGTGCATCGACGAAATAAAGGACGAAAACAAATTCCTCCGCGCCGATCTTCACGCGAAACGCGTCCGGCTCGTTCGTTCGCGATTCGACAAACTCCGCGTTCGGAAACGAGACAAAGTTTGGCTCGACTGGGCGAAATCCTTCGAGAGGACCTGCTCCGCCGCCCGGAACACCAGCCGCGCTTACAGGTATCGCGGTCGGGACAGTCCCCGTCTTGCTCTCACGCAGCATGATCGCCACGAGCACGACGATGAGCACCAGCACACAGGTGATCGCGAGATTCAGGAGTGTTTCACGAAGCTGCATGGGTCAGGGGGCGTGCGGGCACCGTCCCGCACCAGCGAAAGCTACCCGACAAACTTCTTCACCAGCACCGCTGCGTTGTGCCCGCCAAAGCCAAACGAGTTGCTCAGCGCGGCGTGGATCTTGGCCGGACGCGCGGTATTTGCCACGACATCGAGATCACACTCGGGATCCTGATTCTCGACATTGATGGTGGGCGGCGCGATCTGATCGCGGATGGCCAGGATCGACGCGGCAAGCTCGATGCCGCCGGCGGCACCGAGAAGGTGGCCGGTCATCGACTTGGTCGAGGAGACGAGCAGGCCTTTTTTTGCGTGGTCGCCGAAGGTGCGCTTCAGGGCGCGCACTTCGCACACATCGCCGACGGGCGTGGAGGTGGCGTGGGCGTTCACATATTGAATGTCGGTGGTGTTCAGTTTTGCGTGGCGCATGGCCATCTCCATGCACTTCATGGCACCGAGTCCTTCGGGATGCGGCGCGGTGAGGTGGTAGGCGTCGGCGGTGGTGCCGTAGCCAGCCAGCTCGCAGTAAATCTGCGCGCCGCGCTTCTTCG
>JANPHH010000228.1:0-4622 GCA_031424375.1 Chthoniobacter sp.
AAGCGCTCTTGTAGATGCCGATGTTCATTTGCAAGGCCGACTTAGCATCGCATGTGCCATCGCCCGGAGACCCTGATAAACACAGGGTTCCGCCGAATCCCACCACTCGCTGCGGCAAAATCTGCCGGGCAGAAACTTCCCTCGGCTAACCGACGCGCAGCGCATTTTGTTACCGAGGCTCGCGCGCAAACGTCCACCGCGGCAACCAACACGAATCCGGTGACACAGGTAGGGTGGGCGTCCCGCCCGCCGGTTCGGGCGTCTCGCCTGAACGAACCTCCCGAACAACCGGAAAGGCCGCGACGCAAGATGCGCCGCACGGCGGGCAGGATGCCCACCCTGCCCGAGTCACCGTTCCTATTCTCAGTCCCCTCGTTTGCGCGAGATGGTAACACTCGCGACCAACGGCGATTTCCACGAGCCAATCCTCGCCCCTTTTGAGACGTGCCACGTCCACCTTGAGGAAAACCCCGCGCACCGCCCGCCGCGCCGCGATCCTCGCGAAGTAGACCGCGCGCAACCACCCTCATCCGCCGCCGGCGTTTCCGTGAGCGTCCCGCGCGCGACCATGCTCTCTGCCCTTTGCAAGGTGAGACAGAATTCCAGCGCCTTCGCGCGGTTTGTCTGCTTCGTGCTCTTTTTCAAACGCCTGCCATCGGCAGCCGTGTAGCAGCAAATCCAAAACCGGGAACGTGAGCGGGAGTCTTTGACGAGCGTTGGAGCGGTCAGAACGTCCGCCCATGCCAATGATGTTCTGATCTGCCATATCCACAGTTACTTGCGTTTCTATTCCAGCGCCGGAATGGACAAGACGGTTCGATTCCCCTCACCCGCTCCAGCCAGCACCCGCCCGAAACGAATGAGTGGGGATGGCGGAGACTCTACGGTTTTGGCGACCCGGTGATTTCCGCGCAGGCTTTGAAGAAAGCGCGTTTGCGCTCGGAACTGAGGCCCCAGTTCACCGGCGGGGACTGATAGCCTTCCTCCATCGATTCGCCTTTGCGCCGATAGTCGAACCAGCCCCACGACACGTGCTCGCTGAGCGCCACCGCGAAGTTGTTCGCCGGCTGGTCGAAGTTCTCGTGGTCGTCTTCGTTGATCAGAATCGGCATCTGCCGGAAGGTCGGCACCAGGCGCGTCTTTTGAATCAGTTCCCGGATCTGCTCCGGGTCTTTCGCTCCGTTGCCGTGAATGAGCGCGAAGTCCGAAACCGCGATCACATTGGCCGATGGAACAACGCGTCCGCCGAAAGAGGTTCCCACCAGCAACGTGCGGCCGTCGCTGCCTTTCGTTTTGCGCACGCGCTCGATCAGTTCCGACACACGTTCGGGGCGCAGAATCGGCGGCTGATAGCCTGGGTTCGACTCGTTGTTGATCTCCACCAGCACATTGCGCCAGCCCCCGTCGAGCAGCCAGCGGGTGGCCGCATCGGTCGCGCGGATGGCGGCTTCATCACCAGCGAACCGCGGCGATTGCCCAAAATAGAAGTAGCCCAGAATCACCACCATCCCCTGCTCATCCGCCGCGTCGAGCACCCGCTTCATTCGCTCCGCAAACTCCAGCCGCAACGTCCCGTCGGCGGTGAACGCACCGGACTCCCAGCTTTGTTTCTTCGAATAGCCCTCCGGCGAGCCGCCCTGGAAATTCACCGTGATCGCAAGCAACCCATGCTCCTTCCACACCGGCATCGCCGCGATGAACTCGCGCACGTTGCGCTCCGCATCCCACTTCCCCGTTTCGGCATAAGCCCAGCGCGCCGCCGTCTCCGGGTTCAGATCGTCGAACGTCGCCTGCACCATGCGCGAGTTGAGGAGCAGCCCCTCGATCCGATGGCCGTTCCAGGAACGTCCGGCGTAAGTCGGCCGGCCATTGATATGGAAATCTTCACCCGCGATGCTGATGACCGTTTTGCCGGACGGCGCGGCATTCGCCGGGCTGAGGATCAGCCAGCCAGTCAGGACGAGAAAACAGGCGGAAAGAGAAATTCGGGGTGTCATAATTTCGGAGTCGGCGGTGGTGTCGTCACAAGGATGACGGTCATTCAACGAAGAGGAGTTTCACCTGCGGATGCACCGCGGTGTCGTGAGTCTCCCCCACCCATTCGCGCAGCGCCGCATAGAGTCGGTCGCGTTCACCGCGTGACGCTGCGTCACCCGCCAGGTCGTGCATCTCATCGGGATCGGCTTTCAAATCATAGAACTCGATCGGCCGCACTTTGCCGCCGAGGTTCTGCGGGTCCATCTCCGCGAGGATGCGATACAGCGCCGGGAACTCATCCTTCACCCGCACCGTCTCGGCGTAAGTGCGGTTGCCCCACGGCTCCCAGTCCTTGCTATCCGCCTGCACCTGGCGCCAGGCGGGCGCGAGCTTCTCGCGGTAGATCAGATGCCAGCGTCCATCGCAGACGCTGCGCTCCTGCATGCCATCATTGGGCAGCACGCCGCGAGCGGAGATTTCGGCGAAGACAAACTCGCGGCCTTTCGCCCCCGACCGGCCTTCGAGAATCGGGCGCAGTGAGATGCCGTGCGCTTTCGGCAACGGCTCAAGGCCGAGCAAGTCGAGCAGCGTCGGCGTCAGGTCGAGCTCGCTGGCGGGCGCATCGCTCATGACGCCCTGCGGTACTCCCGGCCCGCCGATGCTCAGCGTGACGCGCAGGCCGAGATCGTAGAGCGTCATCTTCCCGTGCTGGAAAGCAGGACCGTGATCGCCGCCGAGACAGACAATGATCGTGTTCTTCTCCTGCCCCGAGGCGCGCAAGGCCGCGAGCGCCTCGCCGACCAGCCCGTCGGCCCTCTCGATGGCTGCGAGATACTCGCTCCAGTCTTTGCGCACCAGCGGCGTGTCGGGCAGAAACGCGGGCAGCTTCACCTCCTCCGGCTTCACGCGGATCTTCACCTTGTCGCTGTCGGGAAACGGCCGGTGCGAAGCGCCGACATTGAAAAACAAATGCCACGGCTTCCCGGTCTTCACCGCCCGCACGATGAAACCCGCGGCCGCCTTGCCATTCTCGCCAGCGATGAATTCGTCGTACGGAAACTTCTCCACCGGCGCGACGTGCAGCTTGTGCGCGACGCCCTGGTAGTAGCCCGCTGCCTTCAACCGCTCGATGAGCGTCGGCATGTTCGCACCGATCCAATTCTGGCGGTACAGCGCGCTGTTCTTCTCCGCTTCGGTGAGTTGGTCCGCCGGCTTGTGGTAGTTCGGCGTGTTGTTGAGGATGCCGTTGGTGTGATTATGCAGCGCCGTATAGATGCACGCCTTCGACGGTGAGCATACCGGATAGGCGACGAAGGCATTGCGAAAAAACACGCCCGCGCGGGCCAGCGCATCCATGTTCGGGGTCTGCAATCCCGGCGTGCCGAGGAAGCTCAGGTGCGCGCCCTGATCCTCGGTGAGGATGAAGAGGATATTGGGAAACTTCTTCGAGTCGTCAGCATGCAATGCAGTGCAGGCGAGAATGAGCGCGAGCGGGATGAGAGATCTCAACATGTGGATTTTAGTTCGGGAGCCAATGATTCGATACCGAGGCGTGCAATTCGTTGCCAGCTATGACTGCGTGACACGCAGACGAAAGAAATGCTCGGGCGTTTCGCCGACCGCAGTGACGCCGCGATAGGTGGCTTGGTCGGTGCTCGCATCGTCGATGCGAATGACATAGGTCGGACCATTGTTCCACGTCTGCAAATCAGTGGATACTTCCACGGTATAAGTCATGTCAGTGTTCGCGCGTGGCTTGGAAAAGGTGAACGTGCAATAGGTTTTTCCGCTGACGTTTTGGGTTCCGGTCATCGGAAGTCCGGTGTGCGTTCCAGTCTTGGGTTCGAGCGCGAGCGCGTACTCGAGAAGATTCGGGATGCCGTCTCGATCAATGTCAGCCGCGGGCCCGGAGATTGTGGAATCAGCGAGTTCCGCGGGCGTGAATTTTTCGGACTGCCATTGCTGCCACGGCGTGGGCGGGAGACTGGCGAGCAGAGTGCCCGCGCCCGTGCTGTCGGAAATGGTCGCGCCGCTCGGACTGCTTAGTTGCACGCTGAAAGTTTTCGTCCCGGCAGGCGCTGCATTTGGCAGGAGTGAGATCGTGATTGTCTTGCTCGTCTCGCCCGCGGCGTAATTCAACGTGCCACTCGCTGCGGTGAAATCGGTTCCTGCGATCGCCGTGCCGTTCACCGTGGTCCACGCGACGCTCACGGCCTGCGCGGATGCGGCGGACAGCGTCACGGTGAAGGTCGCATTCTGCGCGGTGCCACCGCTTCCGAGCATCGGCGCCATGCTCGCCTGGATGTAGCCGAGCTTCGTCTGGTTCACGGTCGTCCAGTCGTCGCCCACGATGCCGCCGGTGTCGCCGCTGTTCGGATTAAAGCACCAGAACATCCAGCTCATCCCCTTCTTCCCCGCAGAGAGATCGTTCGTGCCATTCAGATCAAAGTCGCCATCCACGTAATCCGTGAGCTTGTCCATCCACTGCTGATCTACCGTAGTCGCGAGTTTGCTGCCGAATTCCCCGAGCAGCAGCGGCGCAGTGTTGGCTTTGAAAAGGTAGCCAAAGTGCGCGTCCCACACGCCGCCGAGATTTTGCGGATAGTTCGCTGCGCTGAACCACGGCTGCGCCGAGACGCTCGCGG
>JANPHH010000229.1:0-30823 GCA_031424375.1 Chthoniobacter sp.
CCCCTGATGGATGCACCACGCTTCGCCCGCGACATTGAGGCCGCCTATCGCACGATCTGGCGCGACTGGTGTGCAAAGGCTGGATGAAAGCTCGCGAACCTTTGCACGGAACGCCGCTTCGCATGACCGAGTCACTCCCCCTCCGCCCGTGACCATCCCGCAAGCATTCGCAGTCGCCGTGGAGCACCACAAGGCCGGGAGACTGCCGGAGGCGGAGGCGCTCTACCGGAAGATCCTCGCCGTGGACCCACGGCATGCCGATGCCCTGCACCTGCTCGGGGTCCTCGCTCATCAAATGGGCCGGCATGCGATCGCCGTGGATTTGATCCGCGAGGCGATTGCGCTCGCTCCAGGGGTTGCAGATTTTCACTCCAATCTCGGGATTGCCCTCTACGAGAATGGACGAGTGGATGACGCGATCGCCGCCTATCGCCAGGCCATCGCCCTGAAGCCTAACTTTCCAGAAGCACAGAATAACCTTGGCAATGCGCTGACAGACAATCGCCAACTGGACGAAGCCATTGCCGCATATCGTCAGGCAATCGCACTCAAGCCGAACTATGCCGAAGCGCACTGCAATTTGGGTGTGGCTCTGAAAGACAATGGACAACTGGATGACGCGATCGCCGCGCAGCGTCAAGCCATCGCCCTGAACACGAAGTTTCCAGAAGCCTACACCAATCTGGGCAACGCCCTGCGGGACAAGGGGCAACTGACCGAGGCTGTCGCCGCCTGTCGGCAAGCCGTCGCGCTCAATCCAAGCTTCGCTGGAGCTTACAACAACCTCGGCTTTGCCCTCAAAGACAATGGCCAACTGGAAGCGGCTGTCGCCGCTTTTCGTCAATCCATCAAACTTAAGCCCAACGATTTTGAGGCGCACAGTAATCTTCTCCTGACCCTAAACTACGATCCCGGCGTCAATGCCCGATCTATCGACGAGGAGCGGTTGCGGTGGAGCCAGCAGCACGCCGAACCGCTCCGCCCGTCCATTCAAGCCCACCCAAATGAGCCCACCCCCGGTCGGCTTCTTCGCGTCGGTTACGTCTCTCCCGATTTCCGTGACCATCCGGTGGCATCCTTTTTCGAAGGACTCATCACCGCTCACGACCGCACCCAGATCGAAGTCTTCTGTTATGCAAACGTCGCCCGCCCCGACGCAGTCACGGCCCGTCTCCGCCAAGCGGCCGCACATTGGCAAAGCATCATCGGAATGCCTGACGCGACGGTCGCCGAAATCATTCGCCAGGACCACGTCGATATCCTCGTCGATCTTGCCGGACACACCGCGCGCCACCGTCTTCTCGTCTTTGCCCGCAAACCGGCCCCGGTGCAAGTGACCTGGCTGGGGTATCCCGGCAGCACTGGTATGCAAACCATCGACTACCGGCTCACGGATGCACTCGCCGATCCGCTCGGCCACGCCGAGCATCTCCAGAGCGAAACACTGGTTCGACTGCCCCGGTGTGCCTGGTGTTTCCGCCCCACCGCAGCCGCGCCACCCGTTGCCGATCCTCCGGTGCAGCACACCGGCCACGTCACCTTCGGTTGTTTCAATGCCCGGCCGAAAATCAATTTGCCGCTGCTCAAGTCGTGGGCGGCCATTCTCCGCGCCGTGCCGGCGTCCCGGCTTCTCCTCAAGAACTCCGCCTTGCTCGATTCCTCCGCCCGACAAGATCTTCAGGCCGACATTCAGAATGCCGGCATCGACACCGAACGCGTCGAACTGGCAGGCCACAGCCCCACGCTTGGCGAGCATCTCGCCACCTACGGCAGGGTGGACATTGCCCTCGATACCTTCCCTTACCACGGCACCACGACCACCTGCGAGGCGCTCTGGATGGGCGTCCCGGTGGTCACTCTCGCCGGCACGACTCATGTCTCCCGCGTCGGCGTCAGCCTACTGAGCAATGCTGGCCTGCCCGAAATGGTAGCCACTTCGCCCGACCAATACGTGCAACTCGCTTCCGCACTGGCCGCCGACCTCCCGCGGCTCAGCCAGCTCCGTAGCACGCTGCGTCAGCGCATGGCGGGATCACCTCTCATGGACGCACCACGCTTCGCCCGCGATGTCGAAGCTGCCTATCGTGAAATGTGGCGGCAATGGTGTGCCTTACAAACTGGATGATGTTTCCCTCGCGGCGGTGTCACGGAAACAGGGCGAGCCAACAACGAACTCACGCAACCCAATGAAATCCGTTCTCAACGTTGGCGGAGGAAGTAAGACGATTCCAATTCCGTCATATTTCGAAGGCTGGCAACATGTCCTCCTCGACATCGATCCAAAAGGAGGTTGCGACATCGCATTGGACGCCCGCCAGCTTCACACGATCGCTCCTGCCAGCTACGACGCGGTGTATTGCTCGCACAATTTGGAACACTACCACCGGCACGACGGCATCAAGGTGCTTCGCGGCATGCACCATGTGCTTAGGCCGGATGGATTCCTGGAGATCCGAGTACCCGATGTAGGCGAAGTGATGCGCATTGCCGTCCAGAACGGAATCGACCTTGATGACGTCCTCTATCACTCCCCCGCAGGACCGATTTTGCTCCGTGACGTCCTCTGGGGTTATCACCCACAAATCGAGCAATCGGGCAACGATTTTTTCGCACACAAGACTGGATTCACGTGCAAGTCGCTGGTCAATTTTGTCACTCCGGTCGGCTTTCCTATTCACGCGATCCGGCAGCAACATCTGGAAATCATCGCGATGTTTTTCAAGCAACCGCCCGCCGAGGAACAGCAGCGGCTCCTAAAGTTGACGACTCAACATTGGATTGCGCGGGGTAGTTTGCATGAATCCGGCGATAGTAGCCACGGATTGCACGGATGAACGGGCCCTTGGAGTGACCGTCATTTTCACTCATCGGGTGATCGGTTGAGAAGGTGGCCGACACCCACAAATCTGAGCCGGAACGATGCAGGTGGCGTCGATCTCGCTTGCGACAAGGGGAGCGCACGCGCCCTCGCGTGTTGGGGTTCGGTGCCCTCGCCGAATCCCGCTCGGGACGCGCCACCAGACCGTGAACTTCCCCTCACGAGGACCGACCGGCGGGGGCGCCGATCGGAACACGCGGGGCGCGTGTGCTCCCCTTTTTCACTGCATGGTTCCGGCTGAGAGAATGTGAAATAAGTCGGCGAGGAGGGAATTGCAGGGCGTTTCTGCGCGCCGCCGCGATGGCTCGCCCCGATAAACTCCCCCCTCCGGCGTCTGGCACAGACGCCCTACAACCCGCGGCGTGGTCTTTTTACACAGTCGCTGAATTCGTATCATCGGCGGAATCCGTGGTGCCATCGGTCGGAAATCGCCCCAAGCGGACGGGTGGAACCGGCGACCGTTGCTTCCGGTCGGAGTTTGCATTACGAGGTCGGGCCGTGACCATCGCACAGGCCTTCGAACTCGCCCTTCAGCACCACCAAGCCGGACAACTGGCCGAGGCGGAGGCGATCTACCGGCAAATTCTGGCGGCGGAGCCGCGCCATGCCGCGACGCTGCATTTCCTCGGAGTCGTTGCGCATCAGGTGGGCCGCTCTGAGGTTGCCGTGGACTTGATCCGCCAGGCCATTGCGCTAGCCCCCGACGTCCCGACCTTTCATTCCAATCTCGGCGAGTCCTACCGCGCGGCTCGCCAATTCGATCGGGCCATTGCCGCCTACCGGCAGGCCATCGCCTTGAAGCCCGATTATCCCGAAGCCCACAGCAATCTTGGCGTGGCCTTGTGGGCCAGGGGATCCTTTGACGAGGCCATCGCCTCATGCCGTCAGGCCATCGCGTTCCAGCCCAGCCTCCCCGAAGCCCACTACAATCTGGGCCATGCCCTCCATGGTGAGGGCCAGCTCGAGGACGCCATCGCCGCCTACCGCCAGGCCATCACCCTCCGGCCGAACTCCCCCGAAGCCCTCTACGCTCTCGGCGTCGCCCTGCAAGCCAATTGCCAACTCGAGGAGGCTATCGCCGCCTACCACCAGGCCATTGCCCTCCAGCCCAACTCTCCCGAAGCCCACAACAATCTCGGCGATGCCCTTACGGAACGGGGGCACCTCTAGGAAGCCATCGCCGCCTACCGCCACGCCATCGCCCTCCAGCCCAACTTGGCAGAGGTCCACAGCAATCTCGGCGAGGCCTTCCGTGCTCATGGCCAATTGGACCAGGCCATCGCCTCCTGTCGTCAGGCCATCGCCCTCCAGCCGAACTATCCCGAAGCCCACAGCAATCTCGGCAATTCCTTGGCCGCCTCCGGGCACTTCGATGAAGCCATCGCCGAGCAGCAACGGGCGCTCGCGATCAAGCCCGACCTGGCGAGTGCCCATTGCAACCTCGGCAATGCGCTGCGGGAGGCGGGTCAAGTTGATCGAGCGTTGGAAGTGCTGAGGAACGCAGTCGCGCGGTGGCCGGGCGACCCGGAAATGCACAGTTTTCTCATCCTCACGCTGCTCCATCAGCCGGGAGAATTCGGAATCGCGCTCCGGGAAACCTGTCGGCAGTGGGGAGAAAGGCATGGCGCTCCGCTGGGAGAGTGCGTTCCGGCCCACGGAAACAGCGTGGATCCTCGGCGTCGTTTGAGGGTCGGATACGTCTCCGCGGATTTTTCTTCGCATGTCGTGTCCCGGTTTTTGACCCCTTTGCTGGAGGGCCATGATCATGTGGAGTTCGAGATCTGTTGCTACGCCAGCGTGAGGCGGCCGGATCAGGTGACCGAGCGCCTAAAGAAGACGGCGGACCTGTGGCGCAACGTGGTGGGCTTCACGGATGAAAAGCTGGCAGCGCAAATCAGGGCGGATGCGATCGACATCCTGGTGGATTTGACGATGCACTCGGCCGGCAACCGCTTGCTGGCCTTTGCCCGGAAGCCCGCGCCGGTGCAGGTCGCATGGCTGGGGCATCCTGGAAGCACCGGCCTGCGGGCCGTGGATTACCGGCTGACCGACGCTTCCATGGACCCTGCGGGCTCCGAATGGGCGGACTCGGTGGAGAACGCGGTGCGTTTGCCGGACTCGTGGTTCTGCTACGATCCACTTGAGGAGTTTCCGCCACCGGGTGAGCTTCCCGCCCGGAAGGCCGGATATGTCACCTTCGGGTCGCTCAACTCCTTCCCCAAGATGAATGAAGCCGTCGTGCGCCGCTGGGCCGCAGTCTTGTCTGCCGTCGCGGGTTCAAAGTTATTGATGCGGTGCCCGGAGGGCGAGGCGCAGACTCGGCTGCGGCGACTTTTCGCGGCCCATGGAATTGGGTCGGAACGGATGGAGCTGGTGTCCTGGCTGTCGGCGCCGGCGGAGTTTCTGCAATTGTATCAGCGGATCGACATCGGCTTGGACCCGTTTCCTTTTAACGGAGGAACGACGACGTGCGAGGCGCTGTGGATGGGTGTGCCCGTGCTGACGGTGCCTGGGAGCGCCGCGGTCTCGAGAATCGGACTAAGTATTCTGTCCGCAGCGGGGCTGGCAAATTTTGTCGCCGAAACGGAAGAGGAATTCGTGTTCCTCGCAGTGCGCCTCGCCACGGATCTGGACCTGCTCGCGAACCTGCGCTCCACGCTCCGCCAGCGGATGAAGACTTCCGCATACATGGACGGCCCACGTTTCGCCCGGAATGTGGAGCAGGCCTACCGCGAAATGTGGCGCCAGTGGTGCGAGAAGCAGACGGCAAAATTTTCCCGCCCATGACCATCCAGCAGGCCTTTGAACTCGCGCTTCAGCATCACCAAGCCGGACGGCTGGCCGAGGCCGAGACGATCTACCGGCAAATCCTGGCGGCGGATCCATGCCATGCCGCGACGCTGCATTTCCTCGGAGTCGTTGCGCATCAGGTGGGCCGCCCTGAGGTTGCCGTGGACTTGATCCGCCAGGCCATTGCGCTAGCCCCCGACGTCCCGACCTTTCATTCCAATCTCGGCGAGGCCTACCGCGCGGCTCGCCAATTCGATCAGGCCATTGCCTCCTACCGGCAGGCCATCGCCTTGAAGCCCGATTATCCGGAAGCCCACAGCAATCTGAGCGTGGCCTTGTGGGCCATGGGCTTTTTTGAAGAGGCCATCGCCTCATGCCGTCAAGCCATCACGTTCCAGCCCAGCCTCCCCGAAGCCCATTACAATCTCGGCCATGCCCTCCATGGTGAGGGCCAGCTCGAGGACGCCATCGCCGCCTACCGCCAGGCCATCACCCTCCGGCCCAACTATCCCGACGCCTACTACGATCTTGGCGTGGCAATGCAAGCCAGGGGCCAACTCGAGGAGGCCATCGCCGCCTACCGCCAGGCCATCGCCCTCCGGCCCAACTATCCCGAAGCCCACAACAATCTTGGCGTTGCCCTTAAGAACCGGGGGCAACTCAAGGAGTCCATCGCCGCCTACCGCCAGGCCATCGTCCTCCAGCCCAACCTGGCAGAGGTCCACAGCAATCTCGGCGAGGCATACCGTGCCAATAACCAATTCGACGAGGCGATTGCCTCCTGTCGTCAGGCCATCGCCGTTCAGCCGAACTATCCCGAAGCCCACAGCAATCTCGGCAATGCGCTCAACGACACGGGGCAATTGAACGAGGCGATCGCCGCCTACCGTCAGGCAATTGCGTTGAATCCCAATCTCCCCGAAGCCCACGGCACCCTCGTCTACACCCTCCATTTTGATCCCGGTTTCGATGCCCAGGCCATTGGAGAGGAAAACCGCCGCTGGAACGGGCAGTTTGCGGCGCCTTTACGGCGGTTCATCCGGCCCCACCCGAACGACCGCACTCCCGCCCGACGGCTGCGCATCGGGTATGTCTCCCCGGATTTCTCCCGTCATGTGATCTGCCACTTCCTGACGCCGCTGCTGGAAGCCCACGATCACGCAGGGTTCGAGATCTATTGTTATGCGAGCGTGAAACGCCCGGACGAGATCACCGGGCGACTGAGGGAGACCGCCGATGTCTGGCGGGATGTCGTCGGCATGCCAGACGACGCGTTGGCGAACCTGATCCACGACGACCAGATCGATATTCTCGTGGACCTCACCCAGCACATGGCCGACAACCGGCTCCTGGTCTTCGCTCGCAAGCCGGCGCCTGTGCAAGTCGCCTGGCTGGGCTATCCCGCCGGCACCGGGATGGAAACGATGGATTATCGGTTGACCGATGCGTTTATGGAGCCTGAAGGTTCGGCTTGGTCGGAGTCGGTGGAAACGCCTGTGCGACTGCCCGATTCTTGGTTCTGCTTCGATCCGATCGACGAGTATCCCGCGCCGAGCCCCCTGCCCGCGCTGAGGGCGGGGCATGTTACCTTTGGTTCCTTCAACAACTTCTGCAAAATCAACGAGGCCGTCCTGCAACTATGGGTGCAGGTGTTGCAGAGCGTGGCAGGCTCCAGGTTGCTGCTGCAGTGTCCGGCGGGCTCGACCCACGCGCGGGTGCGGCACTGGTTTGAGACTCAGGGCGTCCCGCCGCACCGGCTGGAACTCTTCTCCCGGACGGCGACGCGTGCGGAGTTCCTGCAACTCTTCGAGCGGATCGACCTCGCCCTGGAACCCTTCCCCTACAACGGCGGCACCACCACTTGCGAAGCGCTCTGGATGGGCATTCCCGTCCCTACCTTTCCCGGCGCCAGCGCCGTCTCGCGCATCGGCCTGAGCATCCTCTCCGCGGCCGGGCTCCCGGAATTGATCGCCGCCGACCGCGAGAGCTACGGGCGGCTGGTGGCAAGCCTCGCCACCAACCTCCCACGCCTCGCCACCCTCCGCGGGACGCTGCGTCAGCGGATGAAGGCATCCCCATTCATGGACGGCCCCCGTTTCGCCCGCAATGTGGAGCAGGCCTACCGCGAAATGTGGCGCCGGTGGTGCCTGCGCAGAGGATGAAGGAGCGCGCAGCATTGCGCAGAGCGGCGCTTCGCATTATTCGGTCAGTTCCATTCCACCCGTGACCATCCCGCAGGCCTTTGAACTCGCTTTCCAGTATCACCTAACCGGACGGCAGGCGGATGCCGAGGTGCTCTACCGGCAGATCCTCGCCGCCGAGCCGCGCCACGACGCGGCGCTGCACCTACTCGGAGTCCTCTCGCATCAGATGGGTCGCAACGACGTCGCCGTGGAGTTGATCCTCCAGGCCATTGCGCTGGCACCCCGCATTCAAGCCTATCATTCCAATCTCGGCGAGGCTTACCGCGCTGCTGGCAAGTTAGACGAGGCCATCGCCGCCTATCGTCAGGCCATCGCCCTCCAGCCGAATTTGGCCGAAACGCACAGTAATCTCGGCAATGCACTCAACGACAAACGACAATTTGACGAAGCCATCGCCGCATACCGGCAGGCCATAGCCTTCAAGCCCACCTATGCCGAAGCCCACTACAATCTCGGCAGAATCCTTAAAGACATGGGCCAACTGGACGAAGCCATCGCCGCCTTTCGGCAGGCTATCGTGCTCAACCCCAACTTTGCCGAAGCGCGCAGCAACCTGGTCTACACTCTCAACTACCATCCGGGCGTCGAGGCCCGAGCCATTGCCGAAGAACTCCACCGCTGGAACTCACAGTTTGCAGAGCCGTTGCGAAGATTTCATCGCCCCCATGGCAACGACCGCGCCCCGGAGCGCCGCCTGCGGGTCGGCTACGTTTCGCCCGATTTCTGGCGTCATGTCGCCTCCCACTTTCTGATCCCGCTGCTGGAGACCCACGATCACGCAGGGTTTGAGATCTATTGTTATGCGAGCGTCGGCCATCCGGACGCGATCACGGAGCGGCTGAAGAATACCGCCGATGTCTGGCGCGATGTCCTCGGGCTGCCAGACGAAGCGCTGGCGAACCTGATCCGCGACGACCAGATCGACATCCTTGTGGACCTCAGCCAGCATACGGCCAACCACCGACTTCTCGCATTCGCCCGCAAGCCGGCGCCAGTGCAAGTCGCCTGGCTGGGCTATCCCGGCAGCACCGGGCTGGAGACGATGGACTACCGGTTGACCGATGCGTTGATGGAGCCGGAGGGTTCGGCCTGGTCGGAGTCGGTGGAAACACCCGTGCGACTGCCCGATTCGTGGTTCTGCTTCGATCCAATCAGCGAGTATCCCGAGCCGGGCCCCCTGCCCGCGCTGACGGCGGGGCAGGTCACCTTTGGTTCGTTCAACAACTTCTGCAAAATCAACGAGGCCGTCGTGCGCCTGTGGGTGCAAGTCTTGCAGAGCGTGGAGGGCTCCCGGTTGCTGTTGCAGTGTCCGGAAGGCTCGACCCAGGCCCGGGTGCGGCAATGGTTTGAAACTCACGGCCTCGCGCGGCACCGGTTGGAAATCGTCTCCCGAACCGCGACGCGTGCGGAGTTCCTGCAACTCTTCGATCGGATCGACGTGGCGCTGGAACCCTTCCCCTACAATGGTGGAACGACCACCTGCGAAGGGCTGTGGATGGGTGTGCCGGTCCCGACCTTTCCCGGCTCAACGGCCCTCTCAAGACTCGGGTTGAGCATTCTCTCCGCCGCCGGCTTGGGCGAACTGATCGCGGAAGACCCAGCGGAATACGTGCGTCTGGTCGCGAACCTCGCCACCGACCTCCCACGCCTCGCAGCCCTGCGCTCCACGCTGCGTCAGCGGATGAAGACTTCCGCTTTCATGGACGCACCGCGCTTCGCACGGAATGTGGAGCAGGCCTACCGCGACATGTGGCGCCGGTGGTGCGCTGGGCAAACGACTCGACTCGCGTAGCCTCGATGGTCACCGTGCCCGCCCGAACCACCATGCCGCTGGAAATCACCCACTGTCGAATCTGCGGGAATCAGCAACTCACGCCGCTGCTCTCGCTGGGCGAGCAATGCCTCACGGGAGTATTTCCACAGAATCCTGAAGCGCAGATCACCCGCGGCCCGCTCGAATTAGTGAAGTGCGACGGCGACCCATGCTGCGGTCTGGTGCAGCTCCGCCACTCTTACAACGCGGCGGAAATGTATGGCTCAAACTACGGCTATCGCTCCGGATTGAATCAGTCGATGATCGACCATCTGCACGCGAAGGTGGCGAAGCTAAGCGCGCTGGCGCCGGCCGGAGATGGCGACCTCGTGCTCGATATCGGAAGCAATGACGGCACGCTGCTTTCCTTCTACTCGGAAGGTCTGACGTGCGTGGGTATGGACCCCACAGCCGCCAAATTCCGCGAGTTCTACCGGCCGCACATCGAGGTGATCGCGGACTTTTTCTCGGCGGAAACATTCAAAGCCTGCTTCGGGGTAAGGAAGGCGAAGATCATCACCTCGATCGCGATGTTCTACGACCTCGATGAGCCGATCCGCTTCGTTCAACAAGTCGCCGAGATTCTCGACGACAACGGCATCTGGCATTTCGAGCAAAGCTACCTGCCGACAATGCTCGCGCAGAATGCCTACGACACCATCTGCCACGAACACGTGGAATACTATGCGCTCCGCCAAATCAAGTGGATGACGGACCGCTGCGGGCTGCGGATCATCGACGTCGAGGTCAACGACGTGAATGGCGGCAGCTTCGCGGTGACCGTGGCGAAAAAGTCATCCCGCTTCCGCGAAAACGCCGACGCCGTGAATGCGCTGCTCAAGAAGGAAGACGACGCGGCACTTCAGACAGTGCCGCCCTATGAGGCGTTCGGCGAGCGCGATGTCCACCATCGCGAGAAACTAGTCTCGACGCTGGATGCGCTGCGCCGCAGCGGCGCGAAGGTGCTCGGCTACGGGGCCTCCACTAAAGGCAATGTGATCCTCCAGTATTGCAGCCTCACCAGCGCACAGCTTCCGGCCATCGCCGAAGTGAACCCCGAAAAGTTTGGCAGATTCACGCCGGGCACAGGCATTCCAATCATTTCGGAAGCGCAGGCGCAAGCGATGCGACCCGACTACTTCCTCGTCATGCCTTGGCACTTCCGGAGCAATCTGATCAAACGGGAAGCCACATTTCTGCAACGTGGCGGAAAGCTCATCTTTCCTCTGCCTGAGATCGAGATTGTGGCATTAGAAGGATGATCATTGACTGTATAACCCGCGGTTCGTCGGCAGACGGGTTTGCGCACCATTAGATCGACTGGGCAGACGGGAACAAACGCAGCCTGGAATCCCGCAACAACTTCCCGCCCGCTGGCCTAACGGTAGACCAGGACCTGCGTTATCTGGCCGTGGGTAACCTCGTTGTTTCGCAATTTGGCAATCTCGACCTCACTCAACTCCTGCCCCTCGGCGATCAACAACATCCCGCTCGGGACATAGATACCCCGCGCGATGAGCATCCCTGGGCGGATCTCGGACAGTGGAATTTCGCGCACCTGGCGAGGCACTTCGGTGCGGTGGGTGGTCTTGAGAAAAACACGCACGGCCTCGGGATCGAAAGCTTTCCCCGATTGATCGAGGATATATTGCAATGCCGCACCGCGCGGAACGCCAGGCTGGACGAAGGCAACCGCCACGGCGAGACACCGGGCCGTCCAGGGAATTCCCGCTCCGGCGAGTCCATCGGGATATCCGGTGCCATCGTAGCGCTCGTGGTGCGCGCGGATCGTCACCCCCACGGTGGACAACCGATCAACGAATGCGGCGAGGGCCTGGCCGTAGATGGGATGCTCGCGGATCAGCGCCCGATCGTTGGCGGTGATCTCCTGCGGCTTGTGGAAAAAGCGATGCACCAGACCGCGATCAAGACCGATCAAACCAATATCGTGCAGCCACGCACTGGCCATGAGCACATGCTTTTCCTCCGGGGTGAAGTCGTCCATGTGGGCCATTTGCCGGCAGAGATCCACGACGAGCTTGGTTTGTTTTCCCAGCAGCGGATCGAACGTGTTGATGATTCGGTAGCAGAGCCCCAGCGAGTATTCAAAGTTCGCGCTCAGCGCCTCGTGCGCCTCATCGATCTGCTCTTTTTGCGCGGTGAGTTCGTTGATCTGGATCTGGAGCTGCGCATTGGCATGAACGAGCTGGCGGTTGAGCTTCTCGGTGTTGCGGGTGAGTTGCGCGTTGGCCTCCAGCAATTCGTGACGCTGCACTGCGTTCTCCACCGTCGCGAGGAGTTCGGCACGCATCCACGGCTTGGCGAGAAAGCGGAATATTTCGCCCTGATTGATCGCGCCGACCAATGTATCCAAAGACAGCACCCCGGTGAGCAGCACGCGCGAAGAATGAGGGTGCAGTTTCTGCGCGTGCCCCATCAGCTCGAGGCCGCACATTTCCGGCATGCGTTGATCGGAAATAACCACGTCGAAACCGCGCGACTGGAGGGTGGCCAGTGCTTCCCGTCCGCCGGGACAGGCCACCACTTCATAGCCTTCCCAGGTTAGTTGTTCGCGCAGCGCGTCGAGAATATCTGGCTCGTCATCGACAATGAGAATGGAGGCTTTTCCGCGGGTAGTAGTCGTCATTAGCTAAAGGCAAAAAGTCGTGAGTTTCCCACACCGACCTTTCGGTAGGCGTAGCCCAGGCCGCAGAGGCGATGGCGAGCGGCCAGCAGGCTCTCGCGTTGGACATTGAGTTGCACCAGGACGCGAGCGGCGTGGCTCAGATTGTCACGCTCCATGGCCGCGAGCGCGACGAGGTAGTCATCGAACCAAAGCACCCGCCGATCGAGCCCGAGCGACGCACCTTCCTTCGTGATCTGCGCAAGCAGCGCCGCCTTCAAAGCGATAGACTCCGCAAGCGCTGGGAAATCCTGCGCGCGGAGGGCAGCACCCTCGTTGCGGGTTATCCGTTCGTATTCGCCGAGGAGGCGCCCCAGCCTTGGCGGAACCGCCGTCTTCATGCGGCTCGGGAGGCGGACTGTTCCAGCATCTGGGACCACGCATCGCGAATCTGTCCGAGAATATCCTGCACAACGCGCATCGGCGCCGGATCCTTGGAGATATTGGCCTTGAGCAGTTGGTCGATCATGAAGTCGTAGAGCGCGTACATGCGCTGGGCGAATTCGCCGCCTCCCCGAAGATCGAGGCTGCACTGCAGTTCGCGGATGATTTTTTGCGCTTTGATCGTGTTGGTATTCACCCGTTCGATCCGCACGCTGAAATCTTCCTGCTCAAAGCCATGCAAAGCCGCGCTCATAAAGCGCAAAGCCCCATCAAAAAGCATCAGCACAAGCTGGCCGGGAGTGGCGGTCGTCACGGCAACGGATTTATATGCGCGGGCGTATTGAGCGAGCATCGGAGTGGGATGGTTACCGGACTACTTGTTTTCCGTCTGCCGGACGAGTTTCCGTGCGACTTCCTTGAGGACATCGTTGTCTGGATAATTCGGATCGTTCACCAGAGCGCGAGCGCGCTCAAGCTCTTCGGGCCGGATCTCGGGCGCCGCTTTGATAATGGCGAGCAGTTTTTGTTTATGTTCTGGCTTGAAAACGTCCTCCGCCGTCGGCGCGCCTGCGGCTTTCGCCGGAGGCGTCTTCGCCTGGGTGGGAGGCACGTAGCCGTCCGGGGTGACGCGTGGAATGTTCATAGGTTCTTGCCTGAGTAATCGGCATCTTGCAGAAAGACTTTAGAAAAATCTTTGCCGCTCTCCCAAACTATTTCTGGCCCAGGCTCACGTAGGTTTGATTCGCCACAAACCTTGCGAAGCGCGTCGGGCTGATCAGTACGGCCCCACCGTCGCCCGGCAATGGCTGGTTGTCCTGATTGAAGCGCGTTTGGTAGGTCTTGGCGGCCACGGCGATGGCGGGATTGCCGGAATCGAAAAGGTAGTCGAACGCCCAGCGGATCTCTCCCGAAGCCGCGTCGATGAGTTTGGCCCGCACACCCACGGAGATCGGCCGATAGGGCGAGTAGTGAGTGATGTCCGTGAAGAGGATGGCGTCCACGCCATAGCGATCACGGAGCTTCGCCATCAGATCGGGAGGGAGATTTTCCACCGAGTTGAGTTGACGCTCTCCAAACAGGCTCTCCAGCGAACTCCGGCTGATCGGGACGACTTCAAAGAGCGACTTCTTCGTCAGCTCGGTATTGAACGCCGAATCAAGGACCCGCAGATTTTCCGCAGGATACTTGTCATTGAAAATCGGAAGGAGCGCGACGCGCCGAATCGGATAGCCGACCGGTTCCCCGGAGAAATAGTTCTGTGGCGTCGGGGAATGCACGAAGGCGGTTGCTTTTTTCGTGGTCTGACATCCACCAAAAAGCACCGCGAATCCCCAGGCCACCACCAGCGCTGCGCGCCTCATTTGTTCGAACCGCCGAACGCGTTGGTCAACGCCGCTAACTGGCTCTGGAGCGCGGATTGCGTCTGCTCCATTTGGATGAATGTCTGCTCAAGGCGAGCCTGCTCCGAAGCGAGGCGGCGCTCCAACACTCGGATCTGCTCATCCACATCGGTCGATTGTTTCGCGAGCCGCTTGGTCTGAGAGGCGATCGGACCGTCCGCGCCGATTGTCTGCGTCAGATAGGCATCGAGCTTGGACGAAAGACCATTCGTGCTATCGGAAAACAACTTCTTTACGTCGTCCGCGTGATTGGCCAGCGCGGTATCGAGGGCGGACGAACTCTTGATCTCGAGTTGGGCCGTGCCGCTCTTGAAGTCGATGCCGAGACTGTCGAGGCGCTGGATCGCACCGGAGAGCCCGGGCACGGTCTTGAAGGCAAATCCGCGCAGGCCGCTGGAAATGCCTGCAAGCTCGAGATTCCCTGAGAGGATCGAAGTGGATACCTCGCCCTTGCCCGAAGTTGAGGTCTTCGTCGCCGTGTCGATGAAGCTCTGCACCGCATTGAATTTGCTGATGAAGTCCTCGATCCGCGCGCGCAAGTCCTTGTTATCCGCAGCCACCGTCACCGTCTGCTCCGTCTCGGATGTCGCGGTCACTGACACTCCGGAAAGTCCCGTCGCCGCATCGTCGAGGGTATTGCTTGTACTCGTCCGCGTGGCGCCTCCATCCACGGTGAAGAGGGCGTTTTTTCCTTTCGCGAGCGTGGCGGTGGAGTTCAAACCTAGCGCCTCGAGCAATCCACCTGCGGCCTCGCTCACATTGAGCCCAACGTCACCCGTGGTTTTGTTCGTCAGCGAGAAGCGATCGTTCGACTTGTCGTAGGCCGCAGTCACGCCGGCACTGGACGCAGTGATTTTCGCCATGATGGCCTGCACCGAGTCGGTGTTCACGTTGTAAGTTATGTCCACTCCGTTGATCTGAAAGGTGCCATTGCCGGAGCCATCCACCGCCGTAATTGGATTCTTTAGATTCGCATTCGCAATCGCCGAACTGACGCTGACAACGCCAAGGGCCTTCGGAGGCAGAACACTGCCTGTTCCGTTGTTAAAGAGCTGGAGCGCCGTGAGAAAGTTGCTCGTATCATTGGCACTCCCGAGAACGATTTCGCTCCCGCTGTTAAGTTGCACCTTGTCGCTCGACGGATCGTAGCTCGCGGTCACCGCGCCGCCGGTTTTCGTCGAGATCTGAGTCAGGACATCCTGGAGCGAGTCGGTCTTGGCGACGGTGATCCGCGCGCCATTGACGGTGAACTCCCCTTCCGAGATCACGCCAGCGATCGGAAGCGTTCCGATCGTGAGACCGCTCACGTCGCTCGTTGCACTGAGCCGCCCCCCTGCGTCCAGAGCCCCAACGCGCTGGGTGCGCGTCGCGAGCTGGGTGACATTGATCTTGTAGGTGCCCGCGTCTGCGTTCGCCGCCGCACTCGCACTCCAGCCGCTGGTGGTGGCGATGGTGGCGCTGCGTGCGCCGAAGGCGTCATCCGTGGCACCGAGCGCTTTGATCGAGGTCTGGAGATCGCTCAGCCTCGTCTTGAAGTTATCCAGCGCGTTCGTCTGCTGCTGGAAACGAGTTTGCTGTGCGCGCATGCGCGTCTCCGGCGCCCGCTCGGCGGCCATGAGTTTGTCGACCAGCGACCTCCAATCGAGGCCGGAGGCGAGGCCAGTAAGTTGAGTGGCTGTGGACATATTTTGAGAAGTCTTTGGGAACCTCTATAAGCAGCCGCCATGCCTCGGACCGCGATGCCTCAGCAACAAGTGGAATGCGACCACCACCCGGACACCCCTCCCGCCCAACAGCGCCCTGCGACGCGACAAACACAAACTTCACCAGCACCGGAAGTTTTTCCTAAAGCCCGGCGGGTTTGTGCCGAGATCGTGAATGTCGAAGCAAATGCGGCGACCGGTGAGGCCAGACACCGAATCCAAAGTGGCCCGTCCGCGACACGGAAGTCGCATGCAATTCCAAGAAAGGAACCAGTAGTATGCCTCTATATATCAACACCAACACGTCGGCCACCCAGGCTGCATTGAACCTCGGCAACAGCACTGCGATGCTCCAAAAGAGCCTCGCCCGGCTCTCCAGCGGTTCGAAGATCACCAGCACGGCCGATGACGCCGGTGGACTGGCGGTCTCCATGCGGCTCGGCGCAGCGATCAACCGCACCGATGCCACCTCGACCAACGTCGCCAACGCGGTTTCCTTCCTGCAAACGCAGGACGGCAGCCTGAACACGGCGGGCAAGGTCCTGGACCGCATCTCCGAGCTGAAGACGCTCTCGACCGACGTGACCAAGGGCACCACCGACATCGCGAACTACAACCTCGAGTTCACCGCCCTGAAGGCGCAGTTGACCAGCCTGGTCTCCGGCACCTTCAACGGCATCTCGACGTTCTCCACCGGTGCCACGACGCTGTCGGTCACGACCTCGGAAGACGGCGGCCAGACACTGAACATCACGAAGTCTGACCTCGCTGCGAATGTGAGCACGATCACGGGTGGCGCCAATCTCGCCGCGCTGAGCGTGACGAACATCTCGGATGCGATCACCAACGTGGCCACCTCCCGCGCCCAAAACGGCGCGGAAACCAGCCGCCTCGGATTCGCCGCCGACGTGCTCGCCACGAACAAGACGAACCTCGAAGCCGCGAACAGCCGCATCGTGGACGTCGACGTGGCCTATGAATCGACGCGCCTCGCCAAGAACAACATCCTCGTTCAGGCCGGCACCTCGATGCTCTCACAGGCCAACGCGAGCTCGCAGGCTGCCCTCCGTCTCCTGCAGTAATCGGGACGCAGGCAAGTAGTTGACGAAGCTCCTCCGTGGCGAACCCACGGGGGAGCTTCTGTTTTATGGCGCGATTCGCTCCGCTCGGGATGGAAAATTGGCAAAGTTCCCTGCGGCTGATCGGCTGATTCCGACCGGGAAGGAAACGCATGGCACGTGCGCGATTTGCGTTTGCGCGCGAATCGCTTGCCACGAATCGCAAACTTTGTAGAGTGCGCGCCACGTCCGAGGATTCAGCCTCTCGGGAACGTAAAATGGTCAGGTGGCTGAGTGGTCGAAAGCACCGCTTTGCTAAAGCGGCATACTCGCAAGGGTATCGGGGGTTCGAATCCCCCCCTGACCGTATCCCTTCACTGCCAGGAGGTTACGAGCTCCGCGTGGGCGCACCAACGGCCTTGGTTCATGGGCAGTCGGTAGCCTTCAGCAAGTCGTCAGGGGAGATTCTGCCGGTGGTCACGCCGGCGGCGCATTCGATGAGAGCGAAGATCATGCGGGGGCCGCCCAACGAGCCCATGTGCTTCACGGACTTACAGTGACCTTCAGTCGTCCGAACAGCGTCGGTTCGACCGTCAGCGGCACACTGATTTCGATCGTGTCCGGGGCCGTTCCATTCTCCGTGACTACCACTCCGGGACTGGAGGCTATGGTGGTCGCGCCGATGGTGAAGCTGGATGTCCAGTCGCCGGGCAACGTGCCCACTTCGAATGCGAGGGAGACGTCGCCCGTCTCGGACGCGTCATCGCGCTGGAAGGTGAAGACCGCGAGAGTGGGTGTGAGTTCGATGGTCGGCGGAGCGCTGTCCGGCGCGAGGGGATCGAGGCCCATGACGTATTCAATCGCGTTGAGGATGCCGTCCTGATCGTCGTCGTCGCTCGCTTCCCCGACCAGGCCGAGCGTGGCGGACCACAGCGCGTAGCTCGGGGGCGCGGCATCGACCTCGAGCTCGGGCAGCCACGGATGGAGAAACGTGTCAAAGTAGCCGCTATTACCGAAGGCGTCGGTCGCCACGACGCTCCAGAACTCGTTTCCGGCAGCAGTGGCGATCGGCACGGAGAGCGTGCCTTGATACACCCCGTCGTTCGCCGTCCCGCTGATGCGCGTGAGCAAGACATCGCCGGAGTCGAAGGTCGCGAATACGGGATCGGAAACGCCGGAGAGGTCATCCACAATACGGACGCTGACCAGCGTGAAGCCGCCGGCGGTGACGGGATTCGGCGTCAGGGTGACTTCGCGGACCTGCGGCGGCATCCGCTCCACGAGCCCGGTATTGGTGATCGCCAGCCGGGCCGAACCCGAACCGAGCGGCAGCAGCACGCCATCGTAAATCGGGTATCCCTGATCGTCGTGCCCGAACCGGCGCGTCTGGCCGGCGGTGTCGTAAACATGCAGCGTCAGGCTGCGCGTGGCCGGGGCGCTATAGCGCGGAACCAGCAGCGTGCCGCTCCACGTTCCGTTCGTGGCGGTGCCGGCGGTGCGGGACAAAGAGGCGATGTCCGAAAAACCCGAGCCGGAGATGCTCGGATAGCTGAGCCATGCAGTGTCCACGCCGAGCGGGTCGGCGAGCGTCACGGTGAAAGTGACCGTCACATCCGCAGCCGCCGCGTCGATCGTCGCGGGCGTGATGCTGAATCCGCTCGGCACGGGCGGCGAATCCACGGGACCGGTGTTCGTCACGGTCAGCGATTGAGGACCCGCCTCGATATCGGCGTCCACGGACCAATACCCCTGCTGCCCGTAGACGAGGTAAGGCTGATTGAGCGCCGCCGTGCTCCCGTAGTACCTGCTGGCTCCGGAAGAAGCGTCCGCGACGACCACGATGGCGGGATAGCTGCCGGCGGCGAGTCCCTGCGGGAGCTGGATGTTCGCCTTGTAGATCGTGCTGCCGGGCGCGCCGGGAAGCGTGGTGAATTCGCCCTCGATCACACTCGTGCCCTGCACGATGCCGCCGCCTGGATGCAGGAGCGAAAAGCTCGTGACCGAACCCGTGGGAGGCCCCGCCACGGTGAGCGAAACCTCGACCGTCGCAGCCGCGCTGGTCACATTGGCCGTCGCGGGAGACCACGCGATGTTCGTCACCCGGGGCACGTCCGGATCGGCGGCGGCATCGACGGTGAAAGAAATGGGCCCGGTGTCGCCATCTCGCGAGCCGAATTGCAAATATGCGGTCCCCCCGGCATCAAGGAAAAATGTGATCGCGTCCCCGTACGACGCGTCGCCCATTCCGACCAGGCGCAGATTCGCCAGCGTCACGGAAGTGCCCACGTTCTTCCACACGGCGAAGTGCGGCGGCTGAGCGACTCCGCTGTCCGGAGTCAGCAGATACCACCCGGCGGTCGCCGACGTGAATTTGTGCCAGACCGTGCAGGACATATCGAATGGGAGCTGCTCGCCGGCCTGAACCGTGCCACCGATGGTCGTGGAATTCACCGCGGTCCCGATCGTCGGCACCGCAGGCGCGGCTGCGAATGCATCATTGGCCGGGGCGGCAGGCACCGGCACCGTCGCCAGTGATGGCAGCCGGAGGGTGATCGCGGCATTCTCCCCGACCGTGGCGACGCGGAAATAATACGTGGTCCCGCTCGCGTAGCTGAAAAAGCGGTTGAGTCCCACGGCCGCCCAGCCGAGGCGCTGCAAGCCGACGAGCGTGGTGCCTTGGAAGACCTCGACAGACCCCGACAGCGCGGTGGAATTCATCCGCACCGCGCGAGTGGCCGAGGCGCTCGGCGTCCACCGGAACCAAACCGACGCGGTGCCTTGAGTGGAAAAAATCTCTCCGTTTTCCGTCGTCGCGCCCACGGTGGTCGCATTGCTGCTGTTGAAGTTCGTATTGCCCGCAGCGATGACGGTCGGCGTGGCGAAGTTGTCATTCGCGGGCGGCGCCGCTCCCGAGGCGGCGAGCGTGATCGTGTAGGGCGCCGGGTCGATGGGATCGGTGAATACCTGCGCCTGGATGCGGTAGGTGGTGCCGGCGGTGTAGGCGAAGGTAACGCCGTTTATGTCGTCACCCGCGCCGACGGCCTGCAGATTCGTCAGCGTCGTCCCGGTGTAGACGGTGAGCTGCGTCCCATATCCATTCGCGCCGTCCCAGCTCCAAGTGATCCCCACGGTGCCGCTCGTCGTCGGCGTCCACCGGAACCAGATGGTCTGGACCGTCGTCGTATCCCGCAGCGGCTCGAACGTCTCGATCGTCGCATCGACCGCGTCGCCGGAAAAGCTCGCTGGCAGCGCGGCTCCGAGCACCTGACCGGAGGCGAAAGCGTCGTTGGCCGGTGCCGGGCGCGCGACGGGTGCGAGACTCGCGAAAATGATGGCGAGCAGCAGGGGGAGAAGTCCTTTCATCGCCCGGAGCCTTGGTTGTGGCGACACTCGAGGCAAGATCTTACACAGCAACGCCGCCGCAAAGGAGAGAGCCGACCCGCGCCGTTTTCGCGGTGCTGACTTCATTTTTTGAGTCGCGGTGCTCAGGCGGCAGCGTCGGCGGGAGGCGTCGGCCCGCCGACAGTCTCGTGGACGCGCAGGCGACCGACGGTGAGTTCGTCGATGTGCAGCTTCTTGATCCGCGCACGGCTGATGTAAAGCCGTCCGAGGACGACGGCGCCGATCGCGAGGCTGCCGATGGCCAGAGTGCCGAGGGCGAGCGCGCCGAGACCCTGCACGCCGATGGCGACAGCGTGGACGCGGACGGGGCCGAGTTCGAGTGGGGAAAGTTGGATGGGTTCGACTTTGCGCAGCGGTTTCATCGAGAGACTGGAGTATTGGCTGAATGGCAGGGAAACACGAAAGCTGGAAAGTCAGAAGTGGAGATTACAATCACGTCACGCATCCGTTCATTCTCTCCCTCGATTTCCGCGGCATCAGCCTTCGACCGCGGCGAGCGCGTCGAGCAATGCGGTGACCGCGGCGGGGGCAAATGTGACGGGGCCGCGCAAAATCTGCGCTGGGGACTGGACGTGAGCGGCCGGCTGAATCTCGCTCTCGCCGCCGGCGATGAACGCGGCGGCGGTCTCAGGCGCTACCTCGAGGTGAAACTGGAGCGCGACCACGCGATCGCCGAAGACGAAAGCCTGATTCGCGCAGGCATCGCTTTCCATCACTCGGGTCGCGCCGGGCGGGAGCGTGAAGGTGTCGCCGTGCCAGTGGAAGACGGTCGCTTCGTCGGGAAAGGCGGCGAAGAGCGCGGGGCGCTCGACGAGTCGTACGGGCCACCAGCCGATTTCCATTTCTGCATTTTGCCACACCTTGCCGCCGAGCACATCGGCGGTGAGTTGCGCACCGAGGCACACTCCGAGCACGCGTTTGCGAGCGGCGATGGCAGCCGCGAGCCACTCTTTCTCCGCGACCAGCCACGGGTGATCGCGGTGCTGATAGATATTCATGGCGCCGCCCATGACGATGATGAATTCGACACCCTCGAGCGCAGGGAGCGATTCGCCGCGATAGAGATGCGTCTCGGTGACATCGTGCCCGCGCGCGGCAGCCCAGGCGGCGAGCGTGCCGAAGCCGTCGCTGGTTCCGTGGATGACGGCGTGAATTTTCATCCCGCTACCGTGGGCAAACTCCCGCGACTGGCAACCCCGCTTTCCTCGAAAGTTTTCGCGTTACGGCCATCAGGCTGAACGAGTCTTCGCGCCGCGCGAGCCGGGGAGCGCTGAATCAATTGAACAGGCGCACTCGAGGCGCGCGATTAGCCTTTCCAGACGCCCGCTCAGGCCACGCGGACTTCCGCAGGCTGCGCCGGGATCGATGGCGAATGATTGGAGGGGGCCAGCCGCATTTCGCGCGGGGCGTCGCTGAACCACGTGCGCCACCCTTCGCGCAGTTCGAGGGCGAGCCAGCGCAGCGCGGCGAAGGCGACGAATTTCACGTCACCGGGGCTGAGTGAGAAACTGGGAAAGAGGTAGTGATGCGCGGTGTTTTCCGGGCTGAGTGCGCGGCGCTGGCGGCGCGAACGGGCGATGGCTGCCATGCGCGAATTGTAAAACCGGATGAAGTGGAAGACGGGCGTGGAGACGGCGGGAGAAAAGGGCGGGATGGCGAGCGCCTCCGGGCCGAACTTGAAGGGCTGCGAGACGATGCCGAGGTAGTAGAGCCCGAGGTCCATGCGGAAGGCGATGCGCATCAGATCGTACTCGCCGAGGTAGTCGTACTTATCCTGATAGATGGCCTCGAACCATCGCCGGTAGCTGCGGGTGAAGGCCGCATTGTGTCGCTCGATCAGCGGCGCGACGGGCTCGCCGCGGCGCTCGGCGGCGATGAGCGCCGTGGTGGCCGTGGCGGTGAAGGAAATCCAGTCCATGCCCGGGCTGTAGAGCGGATCGAGAAACGCCGCGGCATCTCCGACCAGCGCGAATCCGTCGCCGGCATAGGTGCGGCTGGAATAGGCGAGGTTCTTGCGCCAGTGCGTATCGCCCTCGATGCACTCGGCATCCTGGAGCATCTCGCGACCGACCGGATGGCGGCAGAGGAATTCCTTGAGCCGGTCGCCGAGTTTTCCTTCGCTGGGGAAATCGACGAGCCGCTGGTCGAAGACGACGCCGACACTGACGTCGCCGCCTTTCAGCGGAATCCACCAGCTCCACCAGCCATCCCCGATCACGTGATTCGTGGCGGTGTTGCGAGTGGCGAAACAGCGGTCGGCGACGCCGGGATGTTGCTCGGCGAGTTCGCGGGAATCCCAGTCTTTCACCCCGCGCCAGCGCGCCCACGCGGAGGCGGTGGGGTGCTCGGTGTTGGGTTCGAGCCAGCCTTCCTGGCGCGAAAGGAGCGCCGCCACCCCGGAGGCATCGATGACCCAACGGCAGGAAATCTCCTCCGTCGTGGCACCATCGCGCAGCGTGACCGTTTGCGATCCTCCGGAAACGAGCCGCACGCCGGTGATCTGCACCGGGCGACGCAATTCAGCGCCGGCGGCCACCGCGCGACGGAGCACTTCTTCATCCACCACAGAACGGTCGAGCTGCCACGAAGGCAGGCGGACATTATATTTCGGCCCGATCTCGCTCGAGTCGCCGAGGCCGGTGGTGCGGTCATTCGCAAACCAGAAACGCATGCCCTGCTTGACGAGGTGCTGGTCGTTCAGGTGCTGCGTGAGCCCGAGAACGCGGCCGAGGAAGTAACCGCTGATTTCCACCGTGGCCTCTCCCACCCGACGCCCGAAAGTCGCGGCGCGCTCGACGATGAGGATCTTTAGCCCCGGCTGCTCGCGCAGGAGGAGCGTGGCGGAAGCGGCGCCGGAGAGCGATCCGCCGATGATCACAACGTCGTAGTTCATTTTTGCTGCGCGACTGTTTCCCATGCACGGCAGCGGCGCCAAACAAAAATGCGCCGGCATCACCGCGCGCAATAATTCGTTTGCCCTCGGCACCGCCACCACACGAAGTTCCGCGCCCATGCTTCGCGCCTTCTCCTTTGTCGCCCTGCTGCTCGGCACCTCTGCTCTCGGAGCGGCTGAATTCGATTTCACGCCGGTGAAAAAGTGGATCGCCAAGCAGGATGACTTCCACGCGGTGAGCGCGGATTTCACGCAGACGCGGTCGCTGCGCGCACTGAAAAGTCCCCTCGCCCAGACCGGCCACCTCTGGTTCAAGGCGCCGAACAACTTTCGCTGGGAGCTGGGCAATCCCGCAAAGACGATCGTGCTGCGCAAAGGCGACACGATTCACATGATCCAACCGGCGAAGAAGCGCGCGGAGCGAAGCGCGGCGACCGCAACGCCGGACAAACCGTCACCGATGCAGGCGTTCGGAATGATGAGCATGCCGTTCGCGCGCGATTTCGCGGACTTTCAGCGGCAATTCGAGACGCTCGCGATCAGCACCGATGGGCCGCGCACCCACCTGGAAGTGCTGCCGCGCACCCCGCAGGCGCGCAAGTTTCTCTCCGCGCTGAAGCTCGATTTCAACACGCAGACGGGACACCTGAACGCCTTCGAGATGGCCACGCGCGACGGCTCGGCGCTGCGCAATGAATTCAGCAACGTGCAGGTGAATCCGAAGATTCCCGCCGCGGTGTTCGATTTCGATTACACCGGTTACGAAATCGTCGATGCGAAGGATTAGTCCTTCCTTCCCTGTCATCCTGAGCGAAGCTCCGGCGGGCCAGCGGGCGGAGCGCAGTCGTGCCGAGTCTGCGAGACCGCCGAAGGCAACGACCTCTAACTATTTCTGCCACTCCCGCTGATGCCAAAATTTCCCCTGAAGTGGTTCGCGCTCGGCACCGCCGCGATCGTTTTCATCGCTGCCGGCCTCTCGCGGATCAGCTTCAATATCGACATTCTCAAGCTCCTCCCCACGCACCTGCCGGAGGTCGAGGGTCTGTCGCTTTTCCTGAAAAACTTCGCCCAACCGCGCGAGCTGGTCCTGACGCTGGAGGCAGCGGATTCCGATACCGCCGAAGCGGCTGCCGATGAACTCGCGGCGGTGTTGCGCGCCCGTGGCGACCTGGTGAGCCGCGCAGTCTCGCGGCCCCCGTGGGAAAAGGATCCCGGCGGCCTCGCGGAGTTGCTCGCCTTCATGCTCCTGAATCAGCCGCCGGAAAAGATCGCGGAACTGACTGCGCGGATCGCGCCGGAGCAGGCGCCCGAGACCGTGAAGGCGACGCTGGAAAAGCTCAACGATTCCGTCTCCCCGCAGGAGATCGCGCTCCGCAGCTACGATCCCTACGATTTCGCGGCGCCGCTGCTGACGGCAGGGTTGATGAACGGTGGCACACAGTCTGAGTTCGCATCGGGCGACGGACTTTTCCGCGTCGTCTATGTCGAGTCGTCCCGGAGTTTTCCAAACTACAAGGCGACCATCGCCTGGCTGAACGAGATCAAAAAGATCGCAGCGGAATGGCGCGGCACCCGCGACATCAAGCTGGGCTTCACCGGCGAGCCCGCCTTCGTCGCTGATATCTCGGGCAGCACGGAATGGGACATGATGTCGTCGGGCTTCGTCACGCTCTTCGTCATCGCGCTCATCTTCTGGCTCTGCTACCGGCGCGCCCGGCCGCTACTCGATCTCCAGGCGATGCTTGTGCTCATCTTCACGCTCACGCTGGCGACCGCGGGGCTGTTTCTCGATCAACTCACGGTCATCGGTGTGGGCTGCGCGGCGATCATGATCGGGCTGAGTGTGGACTACGGTTACTTCGTTTTTCAGCGTGCGCAGCAGCACACCGGGACGTTGCGCGAGTTGCAGCGGCTCTGCGTGCAAAACATCGTCTGGACCTCGGGCACCACGGCCACCGCATTCTTCGCGCTGAATCTCAGCAGCCTCCCCGGCCTGTCACAGCTCGGGAATCTGGTCGGCATCGGCGTGGTCATCGGCGCCATCGTCATGCTCACGGTCTTCGCGCCGCTCACCATGCGCTTTCACCGCCGGGGCGGAACGCGACTGCCCTCGCCGATGGAAAAGGTGGTCGTTTCACCGGCTTTCTTTCGCGGCGGAGCGTGGCTCACGGTCGCGCTCATCGCCGTGCTCCTCGGCACCCTGGCGATCAAGGGGATGCCCGGTGTCGATTTCTCCGCCCGCTCACTCCGGCCGCGCGTCAGCGAAGCTTACGCCGCGCTCGACCGGCTCTACGAACGCCTGACCGACGAACGCGACTTGCTCAGCCTGGTGGTGCGCGGCAAAGACGAAACCGAAGTGCGCGAACGCCTGACCCGCGCCGAAGCCGCCCTCGCCGCCGCGAAAGAACGCGGCGACGTGCGCGGATTCCGCACCGCCCTGCCGATCTGGCCCGACGTGGCCCATCAAAAAGCCAACCTTCCCACCCTCGCCGCACTCGCGCCCGAAGCCACGCGACTCAAGCAAACGATGCAAGCCGCCGGCTTCAACGACGAAGCCTTCGCCCTCACCGAAGCCGTGCTCCAACAATGGTCCGCATGGGGAAAACGCGCCTCTCAACTCTCAACCCTCAACTCTCAACCCTCCCCCATCTGGCCCGACAACGAATCCAGCCGCTGGATCTTCCGCCGCGCCGCGCACCGGGGCGACGGACCGCTCCTCGCGATGGGGATGGTCCAGCCCGTCGCCGGCCGTGAAGACGCACTCGCCGCAGCGGTGGAAAGCGAAGGCGTTTACCTCGTGAGTTGGAGCCGCCTCGGGTCGCAGCTCAAGCAGGTTATTCCCCGCGAATTTCTGCTCGTCATCCTCGGCCTTTCCGGCGGCGTGCTCCTCATCCTCGCGATCGCCTTCCGCAGCGCGCGCGCGGTGGGCCTCTTTGCCCTCACCACCCTGCTCGTCCTCGCCTGTCTCGCCGGCGCCATGTCGCTTTTTGGCATGCAGTGGAACTTTTTCGACCTCGCTGCCGTCCTCCTCCTGCTCGGCACCGGCACGGATTACAGCATCCTCCTGCTCCTCGCGCTGCGGCGCAATGGCGGCGACGCCCCCGCCGCCCAGCGCGAACTTGCCCTCGTGATCGTCCTCTGCTGTAGCTCCGCAGCCGCCGGCTTCGGCACCATCAGTTGGGCAAACAACCTCGGCCTCGCCAGCCTCGGCCAAACCTGCGCGATGGGACTGATCATCGACGCGTTCATTTCGCTCTTCCTCCTCCCGCAAGCGTGGGCGCTACTGCATCGCGCTTAGGTTGAGACGAGAAGCACGGCAGCGTTTACCCCGGCGCCGACTCATCGGCCGGCACCAGCACCCGCTTCGTTTTGAAAATGCGGCCCTTGTATTCCTTCTCCCGCTCACGCAAGCGGCGTCCCGTCTCGAACGGATCGTGGTTGCATTCGGCGGCGAGCTTCCGGCGAATCTCGCGGAGCCAATCGAGGCCATCGTCGTGCTTTGCAGATTTCGGAGCGGTCGTTTTCATGAATTAGTTTCGAGAAGTTCCACGGGTGTGACCAGCAGCGGAGTTTCAAAACCCAGCATCGCGTTCACCCGCTCAATGTGCCCACGCTTGTTCGGGTTGGCAATGTGCCGGCAGTTCCAAGTCGCGAGGACGGCGCAGCCGTGGAATGTGGCGAGCGCGAGATGGCGCGCATCGCCGGTCGAGTCTGCTGGCATCAGCCGGTGCTTGACATACACCGCCACCAGTTCGTCCACCCCGGGCGAGGATTGCAGAAACGGCAGCGGCTCAAGCAATGCGATGCACTTTGTCCGTTTCGGGCGCGGCGCTTCCTCCAATTCCGCGATGACCGCCAGCGAAGTCACCAGTACATCCCGCACGCGTGCGAGATTCCACCATTCCCGCGTCCATTCCCGACGCGCCTGAAATTGCGCCTCCGTCCGCGTCTCGTGGTAGAAACTCGGGATGCTCGTCTCCACGTAGATCAGCGCGCTCATGGCGTTCGCTTCAGGCGATAGAACCTTTGCTCGCCAGCCTTCGGCTGCTGGAAAGTAATCACTCCGCTGTCCACCGCCACTCCTGCACCCATCGGCACTGGCTGCCAGTTCGCCGGCGCAAGAGAATCGCTTTCTTCCAAGATCCACCCGGCCGCCGCCGCAGGCCACTTCAGCAGAACATCGGGGCCGGCATCGACAATACCGATCTTCGGCTGGGGCACGGTGATGAAGCGCACCCCATCAATTGCCACCTCGCAGTTCGTGGACGTGCCGCCCGCGAGTCCAAAGAATAGCTCGATGTCCTGACCGGCAAACGCCGACACGTCGATCAAGTCAGTGCTCGAGGGCACATTATCGGGTGCGAACTTCGCTGGAAGATTGAACACGTTTTGATCGTTGATCGCGCAGACGATCCGATCCTCGACCGGCTGTCCAGTGACGGTAAAATCAAACGCCAGATACCCGGCGTTTGCGGGGACGTGAACGGTCATCCAAGCGTATGCAGGCTGCCCGGCAGCAGCAGCGGCGAGCGCAGAGCGCTTGGCGGCAAATTGCGGTGCCGCCTGGGTCATCAAACGAATCCGCATGAACGGGATCGTCACCGGCCCCAGTTGGAGACTGTCCGGGTCGAGCGAGACAGTCGTATTCGCAGCGAAATCCTGCGTCGCATCGATCATGTTGCCGACCTTCTCTTTGGTCTCGGTGATCACGAGACCCGTCTTGTAAATCGCGGTTCCCCCAATCTCGCCCGCGACCGTGATTCCCGTCGTATAGCCCTCCATCACCGCCCGACCGACGGCATCAGCAGGCTTGATCAAATAATCATTCGCCGTGTTCGCCAGGCCCAGCGCTGCCGCCTCTCCTGCCTGCACGACCTGACCTGCAAAGACGGTCACTCCACCAACGAGATTTTCGGCAATCTTCTTTGAACTCTGCACAGCAAAAGCCGCCGCAAGCTGCTCCGTCGCTTCACCAAAAAATGGGTCAGTGTTCAGAGTCATATCCAGTGGGTCGGCGGTTGCGGTCCGCTCCGTCCAAAGCACTCCGGCCGTGGCTCCCGCTCCGTTGGGCGGAAAGGTCAGCGCTTTCTCAAAGCTCCGGCTGAAACCCATCGGTGGTGCCGGATAGATGGTCGCGGGGATGATCGATTGGCGATACCACTCGTGGGCGTAGCCGTGCGCGGCGACGAGATTTGACACACCGTAGAAGCCATTGAAAAACGTGGATTCTGCCGCTTTCACCAGGCACACGTTCACCGCTCCTTCATGTTGGATGCCAACGGCGGAGATGTAGTTATCGACCCATCGGGCGGCTTTCGGAATGGCCGACTTCCAGTTCGCGGTGGCGACCGTAGCCCCGGTTACCACAGCAGCGGGTCCTCCGACCGTCACCGCCGTGACGACCGTGGAAGTAATCACCTGGGAGCCAGCGACACTGCCGACTTCCGCCTCATCCAACAGCGTCACATGCGGTCTCGTGACACTCGCCAGCCAGGGCGTGGTGGAGTTCATCGCTGCGCGATCTGGAGGAAAACTGGCGTGCAGGTAGTCGCAGGCGTAGCGGTTCACAATCGTGCCGAAGCTGTGACCGATGAAGTGAATCCTCTGGCTGTAGCCCGTCCCGAGTGCCTGCTGCAGCGCCTCACCGAGCCCGCGTCCTTCTTTAGCCGCTCCGTGAATCTTGTCGATCAGCCCCCCTGCCGCCGCCGTTTGCCAATCCCATGCCACGATATTCGGCGGCTCGGTAAGCGCAGTGCGCGCGAGGATCAACCCAGCCATCTGCTGCGCCCAATCCTCCGGCTTCCCCGTCCATCCGTGCGTGAGCACGATGGTCATTCGGTCAGGATGCAGCGTGACGCCTGTAGTGAAAACACCGCCCGAGTAGCCCTTGAGGGAACTTCCCGTCGAAGTCGTTCCGAGCGCCGACGAAGGAGGCGTTCGATTCACGTCCGTCGCCGGGAGCATGATCGGCAGGGTGGCCATGACGAGGGACAGCGTTCCATTTCCACCCGCATAGCCGGCGATGTTGTCCACGAGCGTCCGGTAGCCCGCTTTCGTCACCATCACCGTGTAGTTCGCCGCCGGGATATTGGCGGCTGTGAAAGTGCCGCTGGCATTGGTCGCCCCCTTCCAAAACACCGTCCCGTATCTCATTAAAACTACTGCCGCTCCGCTAATCGGCGCAGCCGCAGTGTCTCGCAAAATGCCGTTCAACGTGGCGCTCACTCCGCCGCTGAAAAAGTAGCTGACGTTCGGGCTGGATTGGAACGTCAGGTTCTCGTCGCCGGGCCAGTCGAAATACTGGTAGCTCACGATGGGGCTGGTGATTGTGGTGCCGGGTTCGGCGTGGGTGTCGAGATATTGGTAGCTGACTACTGGTGAAAAGGTATCCGGCTCCGTGGCTCGCGAGGGCGAGAAGGCGACGAATAGAAGGAAAGCGGCGAGCAGGAGAATCCGGGGAGCACACGCGTCCCGCGTGTTGGTTTCGGCGTCTCGCCAAAACGAACTTCCTGCGACGTCTGGAGTGGATATCGCGTTCGTCGCAGTGGCGACGTCACAGGAAGTCGGCGAAGGCGGGACGCCTTCGCCAACACTCGGGACGAGTGTGCTCCCCGGATGAACGCGCGCGGTCACTTCAGTTCGCCTCGTAGCGTTTGCCGGATTCGGTGATGTAGGCGACGCGTTGCGGGCCGCCGAGGGCGGCGGTGACCTCCATTTTCACGAAGCGCTCGCCGTCGGCGGTCCAGCCGGTTTCGGTGAGGGAGCGGGTTCTCGCGTCGGCGGGGTTGCCGATAGCAGCGCTGCCGCCTGCGATGCCGGTCACTGCCTTGGCATAAATGATGCCGCCGCCGCGCGGCATGTTCAGTGAAACGGTGGCCGTGCTCGAAGCCAGCGTGCCGCCGTTGTTGAGGCCGACCGCCTGCACGTCGGGACCATTCGCCGGACGCACCACCACACTAATCTCCGTGTTCAGTGGAATGTTCGTGCAACGGACGACTATTGGAATCGGATTCGCCTGTTGCGCGGGAATGATGACATCGGGATTCGCCAGCACCCCCGAAGGACTCGCCGGCACCGCCACGCCCGCGAGACTTTGGATACCTAACTGAATGCCTTGGCCGGTCGCGGGGATGATGATGGGCTGGAAGCCTTGCGTGATTGTTCCGGCAACTGTCCCTGCAAAAGTCGATTCGAGAGCATCGATTCTAATTCGACCCGAACCACCACCATATGCCCCAGTCGTGCGTATGCCGCCGGAGCCCGCAACGCTCCCGGAAACAATTCTGACTGCACCGCCACTCCCACCTCCCGCTAAAGACCATCCAGGTCCCCCACTCCCCGAGGAGCCACCAAGCGCCGAAATGCTGCCATTGATCCTCACAAGGTTGTTAGCCGCGATAAGAATGCCTCCACCTCCACCGCCACCGCCGTCAAAGACTTCTGCTCCAACGTAAGGATTCCCGTAATACTTTCCACCACCACCCGATCCACCGACAAGAGGTAGCACGAGCGCATTTCCGTAGGTATTTCCGGGGGTGATGCCTGTTCCAGCCGTCGCATAGGAGCCACCTCCTGAATATGTGCTTATACCTCTTGTTTCATCTGTTCTTCCGCC
>JANPHH010000230.1:0-5668 GCA_031424375.1 Chthoniobacter sp.
GGCGACGAGCTGACCTGCTTGCCGAGCAGCGCCTTTGCGATCACTTCGGCGAGCTGCCGGTTGCCGTCCTCGGAAAGATGCGCGCCATTGATCGTGAGCGGCGTCTTCGCGTTCTTGAACAGCTCCAGCGATGGATGGAACAGATCCACAAACGCGACGCCCGCCTCCTTCGCCGCGGCTTCGGTCGCCTGCGTGTAGGCTTCGAGCTGCACGTTGTGCGTCTTACCATCTGGGACGTTCGGATTGCGCGAGTCCTCGTGCGCGATGGGGCTGAAGAGCACGATGCGCGGGAACGTCTTACCGTTCGGCTTTGCGCCGCGCGTCTTTTTCACAAAGTCGAGGAGCTGCTTCGTGTACTCCTCCGGCTTGCCGTCGAACGACTCGTTGTAGCCGAAAAATGCGAACACCGCGTCGGGCATCACCTTCTGAAAATACGCCGTCATCGAAATCTGCCCTGGGCTGCGCGGAAAGCTGTTCGGACGATCGCCGCTGATGCTCATGTTGCGGAATCGCACCTGCTGCTCCGGCAGCGCGCTCTGCAGCAGCGTCTCCATCCAGCCATCGTGCTGCATGCGATCGGCGAGGCTGTTGCCGAGGATCGCGATGGTGTCCCCTTTTTGGAAAGTGAACGGCAGCGGGTCGCGATAATCCGCAGGCACGTCGGCGAGCGCGGGTTCCTTCGAAGCTTCGGGTGCCTTCTTGCCTTCCTTCTTTTTGCCGTCGCCTTTCGCCACCACATCCCCGCTCGCAGCGGGTGCGCCCGGCTTCCCGTCAAAATTGAGGTAGGCGACTTTGCCGCCGCCCTTCACATCGATCTCCATCGCCTGCGGCGCGGCGACATTGGTGATGCGGAAGACTTCCTTTCGATCCGCGTCGAGCAGCGTGAGCGTGAAACCAGCGAGGCGCGCTTCGAATCCCTGGCGGTTCCAGATGCCGATCTTCTCGATGTCCTTCGCCGAGCCGAGATCCAGTTCCCACCACGGCAGCGTCGTGCCTGCGTTCGAGGTGTGGGTCTGGCCCTTCTTGTTGTAGTCCGCGTCCTTGTTTCCATCGATCGCCTTCTCCGCCTCGCCGCCCGCATTCGTGCTCGACTGCGTGGCCTTTCCACTCGGCGCGATATTCCTGCCGCCGCTGATCACTTCCACCTCCGCAAGCGTGAGGACGCGCTTATCACCTGGCAGTTCGATGCGGACGAAACGCGCAGGCTTGCCCGTGACCAGCGCAGCCGCCGCTGGCTCGGCAGTCTTCGCAGCAGCTTCACGCTTGGCTTCCTTTCTCGCAGCCCTGTCGCCTTTCGCGCCCTTGTCGTTCTGCGCCTCGTCTTTCTTGTTCTCCTTCTTTTTCTCAGGCTTCGGGTTCGGATTCGTCGTGTTGTTGTTCGCCGGGATGGGGCTCTCGAATCCCGCATACATCTCCGGCTTGATGCCGCGCGCATACGCGCCGCCAGCGAAGGTGTTCGGCTTCGCCGCGCCGAGGAATGCGATGTTCAGGTCCGGCTTGATCGCGTCCTCCATCCCCAGCGTCCAGAAACACGCGTTCACCAGCATCCGACGGTAGCCGTCGTTCGTGATGTCCTCCGAAGTCCCGTAGAGCGAAGTGAAGACGCGTCCCGCTTTTCCCGATGCGGACTTGTAGCTGCGCGTCCACTCCGAAGGCTGCGGCGGCTTCGTCGCATCCACAGGCGAATCTGGCGCCATGCCATTCAGCGGCTGAGCCATCGTGAGAATCTCGCCATCCACCGGGTTGCCGACATAGCCGCCCGCCTGCACCCACACGTCCCTCACCCCACGCAGAATCGGATGCGACCCGCGCTCCGGCACGATGCTGATGCGCGTGCTCTGCGCGTGATTTTTTCCGTAGTGCCCCACCCACGTCTGCCCGAGCACCTGATGCCCGAAGCCCAACTCATAGTCCGCGCCCTTGTAGTCGAACGAATACTTCGCGAAGGGCGCATCCTTCGGCATCTTGAAGCCATGCGTCGCCGTGCGCATCCCGATCACCGGCCCACCGCGTTTCAGGTAATCGTCGAAGTGCTGCATCTGCTCCTTCGGGAAATTTTGGAACCGCAGGAACACCACCGCGAGGTCCGCCGAATCGAGCGCCTCCATGCCCGGCATGTTTTGCGGCTCGCCCGCGCCGATGTTCCCATCCGCATCGATGTCGAAAAGCACCGTGCACTTGAACCCCTGATGCTTCGCAAGAATCCGCGCCAGCGCCGGCAACGATTCCTCCGAGCGATACTCATGATCCCCCGCGAGAAAGACGATGTGCTTCCCCTTGCCGGGGCCGTCGGTGCCTTCAAAGACCAGTGGCGCAGCGCTTGCGAAAGTCATGAGCGAAAGGAGAGCGAGGGGGAACAGTTTCATGGGGTGTATGGTGATGATCTCTGCGCGGGGATTCTTAGCGAGCTTTCGAGATAACGACGTCGCCGAAGAGCGCGCCCAGTCCGTCGTCTCATGCACGATGCCAGGCGATTCCAGGAATGTGATCAGATTACCATCCCGGCTCCCGCGCCGGCGATCCCCTGCCCGCCTGGTCGCCGCCTGAAGCCAGTGCCCCGGCTAGAGCGTCGCCGACACCGCCGACGGACTCCACCTCACGCACGCCATCCGCGGCGAGCCGATCCCACTCCGCCGACGTGCGGGCCGTGGCATGATCCGGCGTGACGACGATCACTTGCGCAAAAGCCTTCTCCCCTCCTCCGCCGGCCCGGATAGTGCGCGCGCAGCCTGAACGGCCGCTCCGGCGAGGGCGTCAGTGGAGGTTCACCGGCGGTCTGGAAGCAGCGGGCACAGACCTGCCCCTCCCCGCGTTCAGAGACTGTGAAAAAAGTCGGCGACGAGGGGAAAGGTCGGGCGCTTCTGCGCAACCCCGCGGTGGCTGGCCCCGAGGCACTCCCCGCTCCGGCGTCTGAACCAGACGCCCTACAACCATGCCCTCCGCTCTGGCGTCACACAGAGAAGAGCACGTCCTCGGGCTTCTTGCATTTCTTGAGCACGAGAATGACGACGGCGATGCCGACGGAGTGGAAGAGGTTTGCGGGCAAACCGATGACGGTGCCGATCTAGCCGTCCTTGAGCAGCTTGGTGCGGATGCGTTTCCCGGCACCGCCACGGAAGAGCATGCCGTGCGGCCGGATGATGGCCGGGGGAAAGTGCGAATGGAAAAAGACGAATTCCGAAGTTCAGCCCGTTCGACATTCCGAATTCATCACGCGTCATTCCCTCCGTCGCCGTGGAAGATTTCGAAATCCGCGTCTTTCACCCTTACACCCACTCCGCGCACAGCAGCTCTGCTTGGGCGAGCACTGTCTTCACGGCCTCTTCCTGCAAGTCCGGCGGGTAGCCGTATTTGTTGAGGATGCGCTTCACCATGACTCTAATCTTGGCGCGGGCGCTTTCGCGGAGGGCCCAATCGATGGTCACGCTCTTCTTCACTTGGGTGATCAACTCGGCGGCGATCACTTTTAGCTTCACGTCGCCCATCGCGGTCACGGCGGAATCGTTTGCGGCGAGGGCGTCGTAGAAGGCCTTCTCGTCATCCGTCAGCCCCATCTCCTTACCGACCTTGGTGGCGGCGTCGAGGTCCTTGGCGAGTTTGATCAGCTCTTCGATCACCTGCATCATGCTGATGGCGCGCTTGTGGTAGGCGTTGAGGGTCTTCTTGAACTTCTCGCTGAGCCGAGCCGCAGGAGCGAGCGAGACAGGCAGCGCGAAGCGATGGGCGAAGCCCGCAGGCATGGGAATGCCGGAGCCAACACCTGGCTCTGCGCGAGGTTGCGCTTGGAGCGCACCTTGAGTTCGTCCTTGAGCAGTTTCTCCAGCAACCCAGCGGCGACGTTCTTGTGCTTGAGGCCGCGCACTTCGGCGAGGAAACGGTCGTCGAGGATGCAACCGAGGGAGCCAGCGGGGCGACCGAGATGGACAGCGCGCAGCGCTGGGCGAAGCCCGACTGAGCCGGGGGCGAAGGAGTCAAATGTCGGGCTTCTTCAATCCCGAGGCGGTGAAAACGTCGATCACCTGGCCTTCGGTGGTGATGGCCTTGCTCACGAGTTGGCGGATGGCGGCGGTGGTCTGGATGAAGGCGCGACGGGGGATTGGAGGACCCGGGTTCATCGGAATGGACTATTTTCGCGGCAGCGCGGCGGCGATTTCTTTGGCGACTTTTTCCGCGAGATATTGGTAGCCGGCGTCCGAGTAATGAACGTTCGCGGGAAGTTGCACGTCTTTCAGTTTCGCGGCGGCGTGCGCGTTGAGGTCGTCCGTGGGGATGCCCGCTTCCTTCATCACACGCGCGGCGGCTTCGTTGTATTTCACTTCCTCACCCGCGATGCGCCCGCCGGAACCTTCGGGCACCGGCGTGGTGTTGCACCAGATGAGCTTCGCGCCCGTCGCCTTCAACTGCGCGACCAGTTCGCGGAGGTTCTTTTCGTAGTCCTCGATCGATACCTGCCGATGCGAGCCTGCGGCTTTCGGATCGGCGCGCTTGCCCGGATCATCCTCAATGCATTTCATGTCATGCAGGCCCCAGTTGAAGTGAATCAGATCCCACTTCGTCTCGCCGAGCCACGCCTTGAGGTTCTTCAGTCCTTTGGCCGTCGAGCCACCGTTTTCCGGGATGCGATGGACGTTGGCCTTGCCCTCGAGCAGTGTCCGCACTTCGGACGTGTAACCCATGGAGATGGAATCGCCGATGAGCAGCACGCGCGGCAATTTTGGGTCATCAGCAGGCTGGCGGCGCCTTGCGGCATGGGCGGGATCCGCCAGAAGAATGGCGAGGACCAGGGTGGTGATGAGAGCAAGGAGTTTCATGGTTTTGGGATTCATTGTCTGGCTTTCGATTTTCACTTTTTGATCCAGCCGAGATCGACGAGGAAACCGTCGGCGTCAGCGAGTGCCTTGGAGTAACCCTCGCCGCGGTTGAAGAAGCCGTGGCCCGCACCCTCGTAGCCGACCAGTTTGCACGGCCTTTCTGCCTTCTTCATCGCACTCTCGAACGCGACGACGGACGCGTAGGGAACCGTGGTGTCCTCCTTGCCATGGAGAATCAGAGTCGGCGGCGTGTGCGGGCCGATGTGATGGGCCGGCGAGATCACCTGTGCCTCCACGCCCAATCGTTCGGTGCTGAGATCCCCACCCTTGGCACTTGGCTGCCAGCCCGCGATGGGAGCGAGCGTGCAGGCGGGGTTGAAGAGGATCATGGCGTTGGGACGCTCGTCGATGCCGATACCGCTGATCGTGCCGGTGCAGGCGGCGAGGTGACCACCGGCAGAACCTCCGGACGCGGCAATCTTGTCCGGATCAATGCCGAGACGCCGGCATTTTCCCGGACCCAGGCGATGGCGGCCTTGGCGTCTTTCACGCATTCCACCACTTGCACACCGTGCCGGGACTCCACCCGGTAGTCGGCGGTGATGGCGATCATGCCGCGATTGGCAAAATGCCGTGCCTGTCTCTCGAACTGTTCCGGTGTTCCCCCATGCCAGCCGCCGCCGAAGAAGAACACCATCGCGGGCTTCTTCGCCTTCGGGTCCGACTCCCCGAAAATCCACAGCTTCAGCTCGGTGGAGCCGATCGTTCGGTAGGTCTCGACGCGGGCGTCCTTGAATGTGGGCGGATAGGAAGACCGGGCGAACAGCGGGGCGGCAAGAAGGCAAAGAAGCAGACGG
>JANPHH010000231.1:0-5466 GCA_031424375.1 Chthoniobacter sp.
CCTATCTCCGCCGCGCGGGCTTCTCGCGCCAGATGATCGACGTATTTTTCCGCTCCTTTTACGGCGGCATTTTTCTGGAAAGAGACCTCCGCACTTCGAGCCGGATGTTTGAGTTCACTTTCCAAATGTTCTCGCGGGGAAATGCGACCCTGCCCGCGCAGGGAATGCAGGAAATCCCGCGCCAGCTCGCCAGCCGCTTGCCGGCCGACGCAATCCGTCGTGGCGAGCGGGTGACGGAAGTTCAGCCGGGTAAGATCACGCTGGCGTCTGGCGAAACTCTCCAGGGGGATGCCGTCGTGGTCGCCGCCGATGCGACGACTGCCGCGCGGTTGCTCCCCGGACTCGCGACCAAGGAGCCCGACTGGCGCGCGGTCACCGGAGTCTATTTTGCCGCGGAAGAATCGCCGCTTCGCGAAGCCATCATCGCCCTCAACGGCACTGGTCGCGGGTTGGTCAATAACGTCTGCGTGCTCTCCGACGTCGTATCGGACTACGCGCCACCGGGCCAGGCGCTGATCTCCATCTCCGTCCTCGGCGTGCCCGCGATTCCGGATCTTGAAACGCAGATCATCGCGGAACTCGAACCCTGGTTCGGTCCGGAAGTGCGCGGCTGGCGACACCTCCGCACTGAACGAATCGAGCGCGCCCTGCCCGAGCAGCCACCCGTCACTGGACCGCTCGGACCGTGCTTCCGGCAAATCGATGGCATCTTCGTTTGCGGGGATCACCTCACCAGCGCATCCATCGAGGGCGCGATCGTCTCCGGCCTCCGCACCGCGGCCGCCGTCCTCGGTTAGGCGGCTGGCGAGAGAATGGCCTCCGCAGCCGCCCAACCCGAAAGCGCCGCGCCTTCGACGCGCGGGCCGGCGAAGGCATCGCCGGCGAGCATAAGCGGCGGCGACTGGCTCACGAGCACGCAGAGTTCTTCATCGACGCGCATCGGCTTGCTGTAGCGCCAGCCGTGGACTTGGAACGTCCGGATTTCTGCGCCGAGCCATGGCGCGGCTGCGTCGAGCAGCGCCCGCCCGCTCTCCTGCCGGTCCTGGTCCCAATGCTCCAGGCTGAACGCATGCGTGGCGTGAATCGTCACGGCCGGCTCTGCGGAGATTCCCTTCAGCTGATTGTCCGCGAGCCACGCGATCGGTCCGTCTGCGGGCGCGAGTCCGCCGGGAGGCGGGATGCGCGAAGGACCATCGAGCACCGCCATGACGGCGAGACAGCGCTCGTATTCGATGGCGGCGAGACGCGCCCGCATTTCCGGCGCGAGAACGATGCCCCCCTCGTCCAGCAGCGCGATCGACTGCGGCACGGGCGGCGTGAGGATCATGGCTCCGGCGGTGAAAGTGCGGCCCGTCGTGGTTTCCGCGCGCCAGCGATTTCCGGCTTGGCGCAATGCGGCTACTGGCGTTTCCAAGAGAAGATCGAGCCCCAGCGCGAGATGCTTGGCCACGGCGGACATTGCGGGCTTTCCGCGCCAGCGCGCTTGTCCGTCCGCAGCGCCCGCAAAACCGTGGCACCATTCCTCCATCGCTCCGTTCTGCCGCCCCTGCTCCAGAACGCCGGCGAAGCGGGGGTCACGCGTGGTGATGAATTGCGCCCCGTGGTCGAACGTCGCGCCATCGATCCGCCGGGTCGCCAGCCGTCCGCCCACGCCGCGGCCCTTGTCGACCACGAGCACGCGGAGACCCGCGCGTTGCAGTTCGGCCGCCGCGGTCAGTCCGGCCATGCCCGCGCCGATGACCAGCACGTCCGTGGTTTGTCCAGTCGCGTCCATCATGGGACCCAAGCTCCAGCCCGGGGGCACGGGACGCAATCCGGGGAGCACCGATTTCGCGATCGTTCCGAACCGCCCCGCAGGACCGAAGTTTGCAGCAGACCATTGAGGCCGTAGGATGCCGTGGTTGAACTCCGTCCTTATCCTTTTCTCCGCCCTCTCCTTCCTGGGATACGGCTCGGCGAGCTTAGTGTCCCCGTATATGAAGCGGGAGTTCGAGCGCTACCGGCTTGGATCGCAGCGCACGCTGGTCGGCGGACTGCAGGTGCTTGCCGCCATCGGGCTGCTTGGGGGCCTGGGCGAACCGTGGATGAGACGCGCGGCGGCGGCCGGGCTTGCGCTGATGATGCTGGTCGCAGTCGGCGTCCGCATCAAAATCAAGGACACGCTGCCGCAGACGATTCCAGCGCTCGGCTATCTGGCGCTGAACGCCTACCTCGGCCTGGCGGCGTTCTGATCCGGACCCGTCGGCTACAGCAGCGCGATGGCGGCGCACATCGCGAGGACGGCGATGGAGGGCAGCGCTTTCTGGATCGGGTCTTTCACTCTGAGGTGCATCACGAACGCCCCCAGCATCAGCACTCCCAGCCCGATCGCCGCCGGATGGGCCACGCCGTGGATCCAAATGGCGGCGATGAGCGCGAGCGCCAGGCCCACCTTGAGCACGCCGACCACGCACATGAACCAGAACGGAAGCCCGTAGGCGGCGAACTCCTCGCGCAGGCTTTTGGCGTTGCCGCCGCGAAACGGAGTCGACCGGCCCGCCCGGAGCGTCCAGACGTTCAGGATGCCGACGGCAACGACCAACTGCAGGGCACTGACGAAATATTCCACGGCTTGAAAGTAACCACGAGCGAACCCGCGGGAAACAGGCAATGTTCGCACGGACAGATGGACTTGCAGCACAAACTCGAAATCCTCGCCGACGCGGCGAAGTATGACGCCTCGTGCGCGAGCAGTGGGGCGGCGCGGAAGGATTCGCGCGGCGGGAAGGGCGTGGGCTCGCCGGGCGGGGCGGGCATCTGCCACTCGTATGCGCCGGATGGGCGCTGCATTTCGCTGCTGAAGGTGCTGCTCACCAATGCCTGCATTTACGACTGCCACTACTGCATCAATCGCCGCTCGAGCAATGTGCAGCGCGCCCGTTTCACGCCGGATGAGGTGGTGCGGCTGACGCTGGATTTTTACAAGCGCAACTACATCGAGGGGCTGTTCCTGAGCAGCGGGATCATCCGCAGCGCGGACTACACGATGGAGCTGGTCATCGCGGTCGCGCGCACGTTACGCGAGGAGCATCACTTTCGCGGCTACATCCATCTGAAGACGATCCCAGAGGCGTCGCCGGCGCTCATCGAGCTGGCGGGGCGCTATGCGGATCGCATCAGCATCAATATCGAGCTGCCGACGCAGCAGGGTCTGACGCGGCTCGCGCCGGACAAAAATCTCGCGCGCACGCAGGAAGCGATGGGTCACATCCGCGGGAAAATCGACGAGCGCCACGCGGAGAAGCGCAAGCCGGATGCGCCGAAGCCGCCGCCTTTTGCCACCGGGCAGAGCACGCAGATGCTCGTCGGCGCGGATGACTCCACGGACGCGGTCATCCTGCAGCGCGCGGATGTGCTCTACGGCGATTACCGGCTGCGGCGCGTGTATTATTCAGGGTTCAGTCCGATCCCGGAGCCGTCGTCGTTGCTGCCCATCAAGCCGCCGCCGCTGGTGCGGGAGCATCGGCTTTATCAGGCGGACTGGCTGCTGCGGTTCTACGGTTTCAAGGTGGATGAAATCGCCACCGACGCGGCGCCGAATCTCGATCTGGACCTCGACCCCAAGCTCGCGTGGGCGTTGCGCAACCGCGCGCTTTTTCCCGCGGATGTGAACAAGGCGGCGCGCGAAATCCTGCTCCGCGTGCCGGGACTCGGGGTGCGCAATGTGGAGCGCATCCTGCGGGCGCGGCGTTACACGCGGCTGCGGCTCGCCGACCTGCTGCGCTTGCGCGTGCCGATGAAAAAAGTGCTACCGTTCATCATCGCCGCGGACCACACGCCGGCGCGGCTCGGGCTCGACGACGATGCGCTGCGTGCGCGTTTCCTGCCGCCGCCGAAGCAGGCGGAACTGAACTTCGACGCGCCGCCGCCGCCGGTCGCCGGCGACATCCTCTCGGTGCGTTCGGGAGAGCTGTAGCGATGCGCACGGTCGTCATCCAGCCGGTCTTCGAGTCATGGCGTGACCGTGCGCGCGAACTGCTCGCGCTCCGCGTGCTGCCCGATGAAGTGCTCTGGTCGGATGACGCGCAGAAGCCCGGCCTTTTCGCCACGACAGACGACGCGTCCCCGCGCGGCGCGGTGCCGAAAGTGTCGTCCGCATTTCTCGACATGGCCCGCAGCGTCGCCGCGCACAGCGACGCTCGGCGCTGGGGCGTGCTCTACCGCGTCCTCTGGCGTCTCACGCACGGAGGCGAGCGGCATCTCCTCGCCGTGGCCACGGACGGCGACGTGCGCCAGCTTGCGCAATGGTGCAAGGCCATCGGCCGCGACATTCACAAGATGCATGCCTTCGTCCGCTTCCGCCTCGTAGGACGCGACGAGGCCACGGGCCGCGAGCAATTCGTCGCGTGGTTCGAGCCCGAGCACCGCATCGTGCGACTGGCCGCGGGCTTTTTTGAAAAGCGCTTCACCGGCATGGACTGGTCCATCCTCACGCCGCACGAATGCGCGCATTGGGACGGCCGCGCGTTGCATTTCACCCCCGGCGTCCCCCGCAGCGCCGCGCCGGATGACGACGCGCTCGACGACCTGTGGCGCACCTACTACCGCAGCATCTTCAATCCCGCCCGGCTCAAAGTGCGCGCGATGCAATCCGAGATGCCCAAGAAGTATTGGAAGAATCTCCCCGAAGCCGAACTCATCGCCGAGCTCATCGCCGGCAGCAACGGACGCGTGGAGAAAATGTTGCGCACCGAAAAACGCCCCGCGAAGCCCGCGCCGAAGAACGCGTATCTCGACTCACTCCGCGAAATGAACGAACAACCACCGCCCGCCGCCGAGCACCCATGAAAGGCGTGAAGAAACAGCATCTGCCGGAGGAAGTCTGCGTTACCTGCGGTCGCCCATTTACGTGGCGGAAGAAATGGGAGCGCGTGTGGGACGAAGTGAAGTTTTGCAGCGACGGTTGCCGGATGAGAAAACCCAAGGAGCGTGCGGGTTGATATGACACTTTTTGAACGCTACTTCGGCATCGACTACTCCGGCGCACAAACGCCATCGAGCAGCCTGCCCGGTTTGCGGCTTAACGCAGCGACGCCCGAGCAGCGGCCCGCCGAGATCCTTCCGCCGCCGAGTGCGCGCAAGTATTGGACGCGCCGCGGACTGGCTGAGTGGCTTGCGGCAGAACTCCAGTCCGGACCGCCCACTGTGGTCGGGATTGACCACGCATTTTCATTTCCCATGCGCTACTTCGAAATGCACCGACTGCCGCCAGACTGGCCCGCATTCCTCAATGACTTTCAGCGCCACTGGCCGACCGATGAAGCCGGTATGTATGTCGATTTCATACGCGATGGTTTGTCTGGCGATGGCGCGGCGCGGACGGGCAGTTCTCGTTGGCGCCGACTCGCGGAGGAGCGGTGCCGTGCAAAGTCAGTCCTCCACTTCGATGTGCAAGGCAGCGTCGCCAAGTCCACCCACGCCGGCCTG
>JANPHH010000232.1:0-4494 GCA_031424375.1 Chthoniobacter sp.
CGCGAATGGCGTGCTCAAGATCGGCGCGGCGACCATCGGCAGCGTGCCGACCGACGTGGCGATTGGGAGCATCGGCACGCTGACCTATCTTCCCACGGCAAACTACAATGGAGCGGACAGCTTTGGCTGGAACGGCTCGGACGGCACGCTCTTCGCCACGACCGGCGCCACGGTCAATGTCACGGTCGCTCCCGTGAACGACAACCCGGTGGCCAACCCGGACACGATCGTGCGCTATCCTTCGCAGAGCGTGAAGGTGCGGATCACCACGCTGCTGAGCAATGACACCGACCCGGAACTCAACCCGCTGAACCTCACCGCCGTGGGCTCGGCACTGCCGGCGGGCGCGACTGTGACCCAGGATGGCTCGTGGGTCTATTACACGCCGCCGGCTGGCTCGACGAGCGCCGGGAGCTTCACCTACACGATCAGCGACGGACAGGGTGGGACGGCCAACGGCGCCGTGACGGTGAACATCATCGTGGACAACTCCACCGCGCAAAACATCACCAAGATCGAAACGCTGGGCGATGGCTCCAAGCGTCTCACCTTCGGCGGCATCCCCGGGCGCACCTATCGCGTGCAGTCCACCGACAGTCTCACCCCGGCCAATTGGGTGGATCGCGCGACGGTGCCCGCCGACGCACTCGGCCAGTTCCAATTCACCGACCCGCCCCCGCTCCCGCCCACGCGCTTCTACCGCTCCGTCTCGCCGTAGCGGAGCATTCCACCTTGCCTTCTGTTTCCGCCTTTATGACTCTCGCACGCCCTTTCGTTGACCAGAGGGTTCCACGATTCATCCGGTAGTTTCGCTCCAGCGCCTCAAACTCCACGAAAACTCATGAACCGAGCACTCCAATCTATTTTGCGGGGCGCTGTGCTCCTCGTTCTCGTTACCGTGACCGCCACGGCCGCGCCGATCATCACCGCCACCAAGGACGACAACCTCGCCGCGGGCCTGCGCAAGCTGCCGGGGAACACGATCACCTACACGATCACGATCGGCAATACCGGTGACGCCACGGCGACGGCGGTGCAATTCACCGATCCCGATCCGGCGAACACGAGCTTCGTGAGCGTCGGCACCACGCCCATCGCGCGCAACGACACGTTCAGCGCCATCGGCAATGTGCAGATCAGCATCGCCGCGCCGGGCTTGCTGGCGAATGACAATGACGCTGACGGCGACGCGCTCACGGTCTCCGGGGTCAATACCGCGGGCACGCAGGGCAATGTGACGTTCAACGCGAACGGCAGTTTCACGTTCAATCCCGCGCCGGGATTCGAGGGCGCGACGACCTTCACTTACACCGTGAATGACGGCAACGGGCACACCGACACCGCCACGGTCACGATCAATGTCGCGGGCATGGTTTGGTTCATCAATGCGGCCGCGGGCGCGGGCGGCGATGGACGGGTCGCGACGCCGTTCAACACCATCGCCTCCTACCTCGCGAGCGCTCCGACGAAGGACACCGGCGACAACATCTTTCTTTACACCGGCACTTATTCGACCGGACTCGCGCTCGGGACGAATCAGCGGCTCATCGGACAGGGAGCGCTCACGAGCTTGCAGGCCATCACGGGCCTCACTCCGCCGACGGGAAGCTCGGCGTTCCCGGCCACGGGCGGCACGCGTCCGACCATCGCCGTGGCGAGCGGCACGGGCGTGACGCTGGGGAGCGGGAACACGGTGAATGGGTTGAACGTGACGAACTCGAATGGCAGCGGCATCACCGGCAGCGCGGTCGGCACGCTCACGCTCGCGGACTTCGGGGTGACCGTCACGGGCGGCACGGCGTTGAGTTTGACGACCAGCGGTACGGTCACGGCGACGGGCGCGAATAACACCCTGACTTCGACCAATAACACGGCGCTGAACCTCGCCAGCGTGGCCATTGGCGCGGGCGGCATGACTTTGAAAAGCGTTGCGTCCACCAGCGCGGCGAATGGCATCTCGCTCGTGAGCCTCGGCGGCGGCGCGCTGACTGTCACAGGCGACGGCAGCGGCTTTGCCAACGGCAGCGGCGGCTCCATTTCCAATGCGACCACCGAGGCCGTCCGCATGCTGACGAACTCCGGCACGATTACCTTTAGGTCGATGAATTTCTCGATGAACACGTCGGCCATCGACGGGATCCTCGTGGATAACAACGCGGGTGGAACGATCGTGGTGAATGTCACCGGCTGCACCTTTACGGGAGTCACCGCCAGCGTTTCGCAGAATAAGTCGCTGCTCCAGTTTGAAGGCGGCGGCGCTTCCAACGTGACGGCTAACGTGCAGAACACGTTCTTCAATAGCAGCCGCACCTATGGTTGCTTCGCCACCGCAGCGGGGACATCGGTGATGAATGTTACCGTCAACCAGTGCGGCTTCGGCACTGACGTGAACACCGGCGCGCCGGTCAACCAGCCGGGCACCACGATTACCAACCCTCCCGCTTTCAGCCTGGGAGTCACGAATAGCAGCAGCGCGCTGGTGGACTATACGATCACGAATAATACCTTTTGGGGCGCGGATGGAACCCTCGGCGCGATCTACGCTGTTACGATCAGCGGTGCGTCCACGACCGCCTCGGCGCATCTGAACGGTTCGTTCAATTTCAACAAGATCGGCAAGACGGGTGTGACCGGCTCCGGCGCGGCCAATGGTTCCGCGGGGCTCGGTCTGCTCCCCGGAACGCTCGGCCAGTTCTACGCGACAGTGATCGGGAATGACATCCGGCAGGTCAACACCTTCGGCGTGAATTTTTTCAACAGCGTCACCGCCGGGAACACCGACGCGACGCTGAAAATCAAAGGCAACACATTCGCCGAGCCTGACACGACAGGTGCGCCACCGTTCCTGCGCGCGATCGTGGTTTCGCCGGGCAACAGTGGCGGGGCGAACAATCCATGGAAGGCCGAAATCGGCGACACGACGGGCACGGTGCCCGCGAACAAAAACAACATCAGCGGTGCATGGCAGGCCGGCTTCTTCATCCGCGTTACGAACAACAACAACACCTCCGCGCTCACTTTGCCGGGACTGACGCCGACTTCCGGCGCGACGGCGGCGCAGGTGAATACCTTTGTGCAAAACGCCAATACGCTCCCGGCAAGTTCCGTCGGCTCGGCGCTCGGGACCGCCGGCATCATCGGCGGCGGGCCGCTGCCACTGATCTTCGCGCCGGGCGGCGTCGACGCGAAGTCCAGTTTGGCCGCGAATGTCTCGGGTAGGGTGGGCGTCCCGCCCGCCGTTGCCGGCGTCTCGTTGGAAACATCCGACCATTCCAATGCGATCCACGTTTCTTCAATATCCAAGGCATCGCGCGAGGTGCGCGACGCGGCAGGCGCGACGCCTTCCCGGTCTCCCGGGATCGTTCGCGCCCTCACCCAAGCGGAACTCGATTCGCTCGTCGCCGCGGCGCTCGATCGGTGGACGGCGACCGGCTTGACCGGCGAACAACTCGCCACGTTGAGCAACTTGAAATTTGAAGTCGCCGACCTGCCCGGCTGGTATCTCGGCGAAGCGGACGGCAATCGCATCCGCGTGGACAACGACGCGGGCGGCCACGGCTGGTTCATCGGCGCGGGGCCGGAGAGCGACGCACTGTTTGGGAACACGGGCTTCCAGCCGGTGCGGCCCGCGGGCATCCTGCCTGCCGGTGGGCATGCCTTTTAACCCACCGCAGAGCTGGCTGTAAGCCCGCTGTCCGCACCGGCTGGAAGCCTGTGTTCCACGCGTCGCTACGCCGAATCGGCCGACGCGCCCGCGGGGCGCATCGATCTGCTCACCACGGTCCTGCACGAGATGGGCCACGCGCTCGGCCTCGACGACACTTATGCCGAGCCGGACCGCGACAGCCTGATGTATGGCTTCCTGACCAAGGGCGAGCGCCGCCTTCCCGCCAAAAATCAGGCCGCGGGCGCGGTGCCGCGGGCGGATGCCGTGACCCATTTCCTCGGCACGCCGCTGAACATCGGCGACCTGCCCGCAGGCAAGTCGGTGACGATCACCTACGTGGTCACGATCAGCGCCGCGGTGCCCAGCATTACCAATCAAGGCACCGTCTCCGGCGGCAACTTTGCCAGCGTGCTCACCGACGACCCGACCGTCGCGGGCGCGGCGAATCCGACGGTGACGCCCGTCGAACTTCCGCCGACCGTGAGCAACGCGAACAAGGGCGTGAATGAAGACGTGGCGACCGCCTTTGCCGCCGTCGATTTCACCCCCGTGGCCTACAGCGATCCGAATGGCGACGCGCTCGCGACCGTGCGCATCACTTCGCTGCCCGCGAATGGCGTGTTGAAAAACGGTGCCACGACGATCTCGACGGTGCCGACGGACATCGCCATCGCGAGCATCGGCAACCTCACCTACACGTCGAACTTGAACTACAACGGCCCGGACAGCTTCGGCTGGAACGGCTCGGACGGCACGCTCTTTGCCACCACGGGCGCGACGGTGAATGTCACCGTCAACGCCGTGAACGACAAGCCGACCTTCACCGC
>JANPHH010000233.1:0-2383 GCA_031424375.1 Chthoniobacter sp.
CCAGCATCGGCATCGTCTCCTCCGTGCGATATTCCTCGTCGCCGGAAACGAGAACGACCTTCTTGCCATTGGCCGTGCCGGATTTGGCGGGAAGGTGCAGCCAGTCCGCCGCGAGTGCGGTCGAGCTGACGAAGGCGAGGAGGAGGAGGAGACGTTTCATGAGGGAGGAGGCGAGATAAGAGGTGCGACGCGTCAGGCGCCAGCCGGGGGGTCGAATAGGACGACCCAGCCACGGTAGGCATGCAATGTCATTTTCCACGAAAACCTTAGCGGTCTTTCGCAAAAGCCACGCTGCATGACCGAGCTCGCTTTGGCCTGCCCGCGGTCCCGCGCCAGACGCTCGTGCCCGGCCGGTGGCAGCAGGGCGACACGACGCGATGGCGGGTTTGCCAAGAGAAGTCTCCGTCCCGCACGGAAATTGTTGGGCGGGCGCTTCGCCTGCCCTGGGCAGCCGGAGCGGTTGCCCTACAATTGCCAATCCAAAAGCGGGAACAATCTTTGGCAGACGCCCCAGCGCCGCTCGCCCGGCAAACTCTCACCGCGCGGCAAATCGCACCGTGAGCGAGTCATGGCCGACGGAACGCTCGTAGACAGCCTCCCTTTCCACATGCTCCTCGGCGGCGAGAATCGTGATGCCGGCAACGCGCTCGACGAGCTTTTGCAAGAGCGTGCGGACGAGCAGTCGCGCGTGCGGCGCGCCGAGGCAGAGATGGGTGCCGAAGCCGAAGGCGATGTGCGGATTCGGTTTGCGATCGAGCCGCGCCTCGTCCGGTGCGTCGAAGACGGTCGCGTCGCGATTGGCCGACGACCAGCAGAGCGACACGCGCCCATTCGCGGGCACCGGCACGCCGTGGACTTCCGTGTCCACCGGGCAGACGCGGCCGAGGTGCGTGAGCGGCGAGATGAAGCGGAAAAACTCTTCGCTCGCCAGCGTGATCCGCGACGGATCGGCGCGGAGAAACTCCAGCGCCTCCGGATGCCGCGCGAGATGCGCGATGATCCCGGAGATCGTGAAGATGATCGTATCACGTCCGCCGGCGAAGGTGAGATTGGCAAAGCCCATCATCTCGTCGTGAGTCAGCGGTCGGCCGCGAAACGTCGCCCGCTGCAGTGCGCTGAAAAGATCGTCGCCCGGCTGCGCCGCCGCCCGTTCGAAAGCCTGTCGCAGGTAAGTATCCAGCGCCTCGCCGCGCTTTTGTCCCGGCTGCACTTCGCGGAAGACATGCACGCCCCAGCCGATCCACGTCTCAGCTTCGCGCTCGGGCACATTGAGCAGACAGGTGAGCGCTCGCGATTGCAGCGGCAGCGCGAACTCGCGCACCACCTCGATCGATTCCCGAGCGAGCGCCGCCGTGAGCAGTTCATCGACGAGCGCCTCGACCTGCGCGATCACCGCCGGCTCTTTCGCCCGGCGAAAAAACGACTCCACGATCTCGCGATATTCGCCGTGCTCCGGCGGATCGATTTCCACCGGGAGCTGCCGCATCGAGCGCACGTCTTCTTCCGAGGGAATCGGCACGCGAAACGGCGCATCCGAGCTGAACGTCCGCCAGTCTTTCGCCGCCGCGCGCACGTCTTCGTGGCGGAGGATCATCGGCAACGTCTCGCCCTGAAACGGGCACCGCAGCACGCCAGATTGCTCGCGCGCTGCGCGGAAAGGATCGGAAAAAGGGTTCATGCGGGGGGAATCAGACGCCCGAGTATCGCGCAGCTGCGCGGCGAGAAAAGCGCGCAATCGCCCCGGACTAGAATTCCGGCGGGCCGTCGCCTCTCTTCGTCAGGCAGAGGCGAAAGCAGGTGCCTTGGATGCTCTCATCCGCCTCGCCGTTTGCGCCGATGGCGCCGTCTCGCACCCCGTCCACGAGTCCGCTCGTGAATCGCGCCCCACTCGCCGCGAGTGCATCAATGTGCGGTGTTGGGATGTCTTTGCCGCCGTAGCAACCGAGTTCGCCGTAACCGAGGTCATCAACGACGATGAAGATGACGTTGGGGCGCTGCTCGGCCAGCGCGGAAACTCCTGCGAGTGTCAGGGCAGCGATGACTGCTGTAAGTAAGTGGCGTATGGGTCTCATCGGTTCGTTCCTGGTTGTCGTGAGCGCGGCATCACTGGCCCGAAGCAGGCACGCGGCCCACGGGGCGGCGGTTCTTGCCCTTCTGGTTGGTGGCGGAGTCACCAATGTCCTCGCGCATCCTCTCCGCTAGAGCACGCAGACGTTGCGCGACTTCAGGGTGTTGTCTGATTAAGTCTTTCGTCTCGCCCACGTCCGCCGCGAGATCGTAGAGCGCCTCGGGCAGAAGTGCCTCCTTCGCGGCTCCCTGCTTCCGCTCATACGGGGTGTCGTCCATTGCAGTGCGCGGGAAGACGAGCTTCCAGTTCGCGCTG
>JANPHH010000234.1:0-4279 GCA_031424375.1 Chthoniobacter sp.
GTCTCCTTCGAACGTTGAAACCCCGGGACCACGACCACGAGCGGCGCAGGCGATTCGCTGGTCGCGGACAATGGCCGATACAGATCCGCGACCACCCACTGACCGTTTTGCGTGGGAAGCTTGAAGCCGGTCACGCGCACGCGGCCCCCGGAAGTCTGCACCCGCGAAGCGAGGAAACTCGCCGCGACGATGACCAGAATGCACACCGCGAACAGTCGCCGACTGAACACGAGGCGCGCTTCGGGAATCGATTCGGGTGATGGAGAGGGCGTGTTCACAGCGGCTTATGTCACGGCGCGGGAAGTTTTCAAATCACCGTTGCTTGGTTTTTTGAAACAGGGCCGTCGCTGTCGTGCGCGCTATCGCCGCTTCTTCCGGAGTCAGGTCGTTGCCCGGTTTGCTCCCGCCCATCAACCGTGAGCCAGTTGGTCGTCTCCACGCCCTTCCTGGACATGGGGAGATCAGTCACCAGATGAAACCGCACCGCGACGCGATCCACGCGAGCAGTGGACGCAACCGAAGAAGAATCGGCCGCCGCCGCAACCGGATAGGAGGCGGCGCGGGCAACCAGCAGCAGCGCGAGGACGTGGGCGCAGTCGGGCTTCATTTCGCTTTCCCTTCGGTCGCTGACTTCTTCCTTGGCGCGGGCTTGGTAAATTGCGAGTTCACTTTGTCTCTCGCCGAAAGATAGACCGCCCGGTCATCCCGATGCGCAAACGCTTCAGCAAACGGATCGCCGGTGCGTTGCATGAGCGCGAGCAGGTCGGCGCGCATGGATTCGATTTCTTTCTGGCGAGTAACATTAGCGATCAGGTTGTGACGTTCAAAGCGGTCGCTGCTCAGATCGAAGAACTCCTCGGGCACACGATGAACGAGCAACTCCACACGCGCCTTGATGGCGGGATTTGATTGCGCTGCTTTGACGATCGCAGGCCAGGCGAGACCGGTGCCTTTAGCGATGGGTCCTTTTTCGGAAAACAGGCCGCCTTGGTAGTCAGTCTTGCCGTCACTCCAGCCATTCCAGATGTAAGCGCGGTCCTTCGTCCGCACGCAGCGCATCGGCATCCAGTGCGAGGTGCCGCCTTGATTGTAGAAGGTATAAACGCGGTCCCATCCCGCCATCCGCGTGCCATTCAACGCGGGCAGAAACGTGCGTCCGTCCATGTCGGGGATCATCGCGACGCCGGTGGCATCCAGCAGCGTGGGCGTGAAGTCCAGCGTGGAAACCAAGTGCTCCGTATCCACGCCGCCCGGTGCGACGACACCCGGCCAGCGGAAGATGAGGCTCGATCGCGAGCTGTTCTCATACACGTTCGATTTCGCAAAGGGCCACGCCATGCCGTGATCGCCGCCGAAGAACATGACGATGGTGTTCTCGCGCTGGCCGCTTTCATCGAGCGCCTTCAGCACCGCGCCCACGCAATCATCCAGCCGGCGCACGTTCGTATAGTATTGCGCCATCTCGCGCCGGACCTCGGGCAGGTCTTCGAGGAAGCCAGGCACCACGGTGACCTCTTCGGGCTTGATGGTGCGACTCGGCGCATCGCCATCCGCCAGATCGTCCGGCCCTTTGGCGCCGATGAGCGGATGATGCGGATCGCCGCAATTCACATGATGGAAGAACGGTTTCCCCTGCGCCTTCGCCATGCCGATGAACTTCGTCGTTGCCTCCGCGAGTCCCTTCGCGCTGCGATTGATCTTCAGCTCTGCATAGTCCACGGGAAAACTTTTCGTCGGCAGATAGTGACCGTTTTTGCCGAACATGGAGATCAAATAGCCCGCGTCGCGAAGTTGCTGGTTCAGCGTTCGCACCTCCGGCTTCAGCGGATAAAAACCCATCGCCCCGCTGCGATGCGGATAGCGACCGCAATGCATCAATTCCCGCACCGGCTGGCAGACAGTGACCGTTGCATAAGCATACTGAAAACGCATCCCCTCCGCCGCGAGCTTGTCGATGTTCGGCGTGAGTCCAGGAATCTTGCAGCCGTAGCAACCCACCGAGTCGAAGTTCAAATCATCCGCACAGACGAAGACGACGTTTGGCTTCGTCACACTTGCCGCATGGAGCACGGCGAGCGATACGAGCAGCAGGGCGGCGATGGTTGCGATAGTGTTCTTCATGTGAATGCGAGATGGCTACTGGTTGGTCCGCTCCACATCGACATACAGCGCTCGCAGCTTCGGCGCGTCGTGGATGTAGAGCAGGCGGCCTGGGCTCACTTCGCGGATGGCGGCGTAGTTGAAGCCGCCGGAGTCGGTGATGACGGTGTGATGCGTCCACGTCTTGCCTTGGTCCGTGCTGAACATGAGATTCGAGCCGGGGCGGCCGTAGCTGCATGCGATCACGCCATTGCTCATGAGAACCATGTCGGGCGCGACGCTGCCTTCTTCGAGCGCGGTGAGTTTGCTCCAAGTCTTGGCGCCGTCGTGCGACCACGTTTGCAACAGCGGGCCGAAGGACAGCGTTCGCACGATGGCCATCATCTCGGTGTCGGAGAAGCGGATGACCGACGGCTCGGGACCGGCGCCGATGGTCGAGAAATGGTTCCACGTCGCGCCGGCGTCGGTGCTGGTGAGAAGATACGACGCGTAATCCTTCGTGGCGCGTGTGTAGGTCGAGGTCATGAGTTTGCCGCCGCCGAGATTCCAGATGTCGCGGTCGAATGGCAGGATCTGTCCCGCATCTGTGGGCGCGTGAATGAGGTTCTCGGACATCGTGAAGCTCTCGCCTTTCGGATCAAAGTGATAGCTCATGCCGACATACACGCCGGGTTCATACTTCACGTTCCAACGCGACACGCCGAGAATGCCATCGTCTGCCAGGCGAACATGCGGCTGTGGCGCGAAGGTCTTGAATTGCAGGTCCTTCACCGGCACCCAAGTCTTGCCCGCATCCGTGGAGCGCAGGACGCCATACGGTTCGAAATACGCATCGGGCCCTTGCGCGACGCTGAGCATGAGCACGCCTTTGCCCACATCGTAGAGGTAGGGCCGCGTGGGTGGTAAAGGCTTGCCGGGCTTCGCCTCGGGCGCGGCGATGCCGATCTCAGGGTCCTTGGATTTCAATTCATGCCCGCCATGGCGCGGCTGATCCCAACCCGGCGCCGGAGGAATGTCCCACGGCTCGCTGACGGTGATCTTGAGCTTAGGCTTCTCTGGTGCTCCCGGCGTCTTGCGAACGCCCAGCCGCACCGATTGCCAATGCGCATCTCCCATCCAACCCGGTGCAGTCGAACCAAACTGCACGAAGGCTTCAGCGTTTTCCGCCTTCTTCCAGAACGCGCCCTCGCCACGAATCAAGACCTTGCCATCCGCCGCGATGCTCATGTCGCCATCCCGAACGACGAGCTGATAGCTGTGAAACTCCGTCTTCGAATCGAACATCGCCACGAGATCGTGATACGTCGCGATCTTCTCCGGTCGCAGCAGCAACCCTTCCTGATGCACCCCATCGCTCACGAGCAATCCCACCGGCGCCTCTTGCTGCGCGGGCCACATGCCCGTGCCACGACGAGCCGCCACGGACTCCACCCGCACCGTGGCTTCGACCACAACCTCAGTGCCAGGTTGCGGCTTCCACGCCGCGCGAAATGCACCATCCGCCTTCGCCGAATCATCCACGAGATGCAGCGCGCCATTCGCCAGCGTAGCCTTCGCCGCCAGTTCGCCGACGGCCTGCCAGCCCTGTTCCTGCGGCAGCGAGGTCGCTTCGTAACGGACGAGCCAGGTGATGGTTTCATCGGCGGACGCGCGCATGGCTGAGACCAAGGGCAACAGGCTTGCGAGGGTGAGGATGGTTCTCTTCATTTGAGAATGTTGTTTGTGCATTGGCGTCCGATTCATCGCCCCACATTCTCCACGAACGCAGCCACGGAAGCGCGGAGGTGGCGGGCGCGGGGGAAGTTCCAGCCTTTGGGAACGTTGTGGTAGCCGATCCAGAGTTCGCCGGGTTCGATCTCGATGGCGAACGGGTAAGTGGCTCCGCCGGGCGTTCCTCGCGCCACGTTGAGGGAGGGCGTCCAGGTTTTGCCTTCGTCGGCGGAGAGGGCGAGGTGCAGTTCGGTGCGCTTCTTTTCCGCGCGATTCCACACGAGGGCGATCCGTCCATCGGTGAGTGTGGGTGCCATTTCGTTGGCCGAAGCAAGAGGTTCGCAGAGGTTTGGAGAAAAGGTCTTCCTGTCAAGGCACTCGGCCCACGGGGCGGCGGTTCTTGCCTGGCTGGTGGGTGGCGGAGTCGCCGATGTCTTCGCGCATTCGCTCCGCCAAGGCACGCAGACGC
>JANPHH010000235.1:0-31258 GCA_031424375.1 Chthoniobacter sp.
AGCCACGGCTGGCCGGGGACGACGACGTAATCCTGCGGCTCGCTGTGCAGCTCCGCGGTCCACGCTGCACCGGAGACGGCGTTGATCTTTCCCGCCGCGGTCTTCACTGCGCACAGATACCGCGCCGAGAAGCTGATCCAGAGCGCCTCGTTCTGATCCATGGGCATGACGACCCCGCCGCGCTGGAACCAGGGGGCCGGAGCCGTCGCGGGAAAGTCGTCCAGGGAACGGAGGGGGAACGCGCCGAGGCCGGCGGGCAGCGGTAAGTCCGGCCGTCGTCGGGAATGCGCAGGGTGCGCTGAAAGGCGATGGTCAGGGCCGGGAACGAGGCGTCGTGCAATCCGGCGGCGCGCAGAGCCGCGGTGCGCACGGCGGCTTCGATCTCGTCCGCCGTCAAGGTCAGCACCCGGAGGCGATGCCGAAAGTCTTCAAGCGCGCCGCGCTTAACGAAAAACCCTGTCATCCTGAGCTTGTCGAAGGGCCTCCAACTTTTTGCGGGCGGAGGAGGGGCGGAGCGTCCCCCCGGCATGCGCTCCGCGCCGGCTCCGCTCACGGATGCGAGAGATCGTTGCCTCCCCGCCTCCGCCCGCTCGGCTGTCTCGCAGACTCGGCTCGACCAGCTCAGGATGACATTTTTTCGATGCGGCGCTGCGCGCCAGTGAGGGTGCCGCCGTCCGCTCGACCTAGCCGCGGAGTGGCCGGGCGATTTCCGGGGAGGTGAACGAGCGGCGGTCGTGTTCGTAGGCGGGGCTTCCCAGCCCCGCTTGCGGCTCTGGGAAGAGCCGCCCACTTAGCTCACCAGTTGCCATCGCGGATCTGGCGGGAGATGGCGGAGACGCGTTTGGCGGACAGGCCCCGCAGCGCGCGCAGGAGTTCCGCGACCACGGTGGGACGTTCGCGGATGATTTCGAGCAGATCGCTCGAAACCTTCCCGGCCAGCCCGAGCAGCGCATCGGGGTTTTCACCCAGTTCCCCGGCCAGTCGGCGGATGGTCTGTTCGCCCGGAGGCGGTTGCGCCCCGCGCTCGATCTTGCTCAGGGAGGAAGGCTCGAGGCCGACCCGACCGGCGACCTGTCGGAGGGAAAACGCCGGATCGCTTTCGGCCCTTGCAGTCGGTCGAGACCGCAGGAGTTCGTCAAAGTCGAGTTCGTTGCTCATAGCGTGGTGCGGATACGACACGTCTGTTTCTTCCCGTCAAGGCGGCGGCCACCGGCTGGAAAAAATCTTGATGCAGCATGGTCTCCCCGCACGTCCGACAACGGCGGGACAAAAGGCTTCACGTTTTCGCGACTCCTTGTGAGAATCGCATTCGCTGGTTTGAACCCACGGCGAAACACGACAACCACGAACCAAGGTGAATAGCGGAGCCTCATTCCCAACCGTCGGCGTTTTCGAGAGCGAGTAGGAAGACGAGGACGAGTCGCGTGATGAAGCCCTCCAGCCAATCTCTCGTCTTCACGCACACGCCGACTTCGGTCGTCGTCGCGGGGGCATTCGTGCTGGTGGTCGCGGGACTCGGGTGGATGGCCTGGCGGCGCAGTGGATACCGGACTTCCACCGGGCTGCTCGAAGCGCTCCGCCTCCTCATTGCCGTGGGGATTGCGCTCACGCTCAATCAACCGGAGTGGCGCGAAATTTTCCAGCCGGAGCATCAGCCGACGCTGGCCATTCTCGCCGATACTTCGCGCTCGATGGAGACCTGCGATGTGATCGATCCGGGCAATCCGGCGGCGGCGCCGCGGGCGCGCTCGGTTCTCGCGAAGGGGCTGATGGATCTCGCCGCGTGGCGGGACGTCGCGCCGCGGATGGACGTGGTCGTGGAGCCGTTTTCGTCCGACCAGCAACCCGCGTCGGAAGGGACCGATCTCAATGCCGCGCTGCTCCGCGCGGCGGAGAAATATCCGCGGCTCCATGCGGTGGTGCTGCTGACCGATGGCGATTGGAATACCGGCGAACCGCCGGCGCACGCGGCGACGCGGCTGCGAATGCGCGAGGTGCCGGTCTTCGCCGTGCCGCTGGGTGCGGAGTCGCGGTTGCCGGATGTGGAGTTGTCGAGCTTCGAGGTGCCGACCTTTGCGATCGCGGGCAAACCGCTGCGGATTCCTTTCACCATCGTCAGCTCGCTGCCCCGCGATGAAGCGGTGATCCTCGAGATGAAGTCCTCGACGGGCGAGGTGATCACGAAGCCGGTGGTGATTCCGGCGATGGGCCGGCTGCAGGAGGTGATGACGTGGCGGCCGGAGAAGCCGGGCGAGTTGAAGCTGACGCTCGCGGTGCCGAAAACCGGCGGCGAGCGGTTGCTGGAAAACAATGTGATCGAGGCGCCGCTGGCGGTGCGGAAGGAGCAGCTTCGCGTGCTGATCGTGGAGTCGTTCCCGCGCTGGGAATATCGCTACCTGCGCAACGCGCTGGAGCGCGATCCGGGCGTGGAGGTGAACTGTTTGCTCTTCCAGCCCGACCTCGGCAAACCGGGTGCGGGTCGCGGCTATCTTTCGGCTATGCCGAAGGACGAGGAGCTGACGAAATACGACGTGGTCTTCCTCGGCGACGTGGGCGTGGAGAAAGGGCAGCTCACGCTGGAACAATGCATCGCGCTGCAAAAGCTGGTGCGTGATCAGGCCGGCGGGCTGGTGTTTTTGCCCGGTTTGCGTGGCAGCGAGGGTTCGCTGCAGAGCACCGCGCTCGGTGAACTGATGCCGATCGTGTGGGACGATGCGCAGCCGCGCGGTTGGGGAACGTCGGCGCCGGGGAAATTTGCGCTGACCGAGGCGGGCACGCGCAGCCTGCTCACGAAGCTGGAAGATACCGACGAAGCCAGCGCGCGAGTCTGGCAGACGCTCCCCGGCTTCCAATGGTACGCGCCGGTGGTGCGAGCGCGGGCGGGCAGCGAAATCCTCGCGACCCACGGCACGGAGACGAACCGCTTCGGTCGCGTCCCGCTGATCGTGACCAAAACCTACGGCGGCGGAAAAGTCCTCTTCATGGGCACGGACGGCGCGTGGCGCTGGCGCAAGGGCGTGGAGGACAAATATCACTACCGCTTCTGGGGCCAGGTGGTGCGCTGGATGGCCTACCAGCGCAACATGGCGCAGGGCGAAAAAATGCGCCTCTTCTACTCGCCGGACCGCCCCGCGATCGGTGCCGTGCTCACGCTGAATGCGAACGTCACGAGTCTGACCGGCGAACCGCTGCGCGACGGCGCGGTGATCGCGCAGATCACGGCGCCATCCGGCCGGGTCGCGAGCGTGCGCCTGCCGCCCGCGGGCGAGGATGCGTGGGGACTTTTCACCGGCAGTTTCACCCCGGCGGAACCGGGCGAACATCAGGTGCAGCTTTCGTGTGTGGAGGCGGGTTCGGCGCTTTCGGCGACGATCTCCGTGCAGGGCACGAGCCGGGAGAAACTCGGCCAGCCCGCGCGGATCGATGTGCTGCGCGAGATCGCCCAGCTCACCCGCGGGCGGCTGATGGAGAGCGCGGATCCGGCGGCGGTCATCGCGGCGATCGCGGCGCTGCCGCAACCCGCGGCGCGGGAGCGGCGGGTGCAGCTTTGGGCGCACCCGGTTTGGGCGGGGACGCTGGTCCTGCTGCTTGGTGTTTTTTGGGCGGGAAGAAAAGCTGCGGGATCGTTTTAATCAGGCATCATATGACGCGAGCGCATCGATCGTCCTCGTCCTCGTCCTCCTACTCGTCCTCGAAAAGGGGATCGAGGACGAGGACGAGTAGGAGGACGAGGAAGATGCGGAAGAGGAAGCTGAAACCACTAACCAACGAGTTATGAACACAACACTGCCGCCCATTCTCGAAACCAAGCTGGCCGACTTCCGCCGCCGCGTGTGGGTGGTGAAGCTGGCGGAAGGTCTGCTCGCCGCGCTCTTTGGCATCGCGCTGTCCTATCTGCTCGTCTTTGCGCTCGACCGCTTTTTTGAAACGCCGGGCTGGGTGCGACTGAGCCTGCTCATCGCAGGTGGCGCGACGCTCGGCCTCGGGCTGCCGCTCCAGTGGCACGCGTGGGTCTGGCGGCAGCGGCGGTTGGAAGATGCGGCGCGGCTGTTGCGGCGGACGTTCCCGCGGCTCGGCGATCAATTGCTCGGTATCGTGGAACTCTCGCGGATGGATCACGCCGCAGCGGGGCGCAGCGAGCGGCTGGTGGAGGCGGCGATGGCTCAGGCGGCGGATGCGGTGAAGGATCAGGATTTCACCCACGCGGTGCCGAATGCGCGGCATCGCGAGTGGGCGTGGGCGGCGGTGGGAACGGCGGTCGTCGCGTTGCTCGCGTTTGCGTTGGTGAATGACGCGGCGCGCAATGCGTTCGCCCGCTGGTTCACGCCGTGGCGCGCGGTGGAGCGGTTCACCTTTGCCAAAGTGGAGCCGCTGCCGGCGCGGCTCGTGGTGCCGTACGCGGAGCCGTTCGAGTTGCCGGTGAAGCTGGCGGCGAATACGCAGCGGTCGCCGGATCACGGTACGGCGCGGATCGGCGCCCAGCCAGAGGTGCGGGCGAAGCTCGACGCGGGCGGATATGCGCTCGCCTTTCCTCCGCAAAAAATGGACGCGCCGCTCGCGCTCTCGCTCGGCGATGTGCGGAAGTCGATCCAACTGCAACCGCGCCTGCGTCCGGAGCTGACGGAGCTCGCGGTGCGGCTGCGGCTGCCGGATTACCTCGGCTACGTGGCCGAGCAGCGGATCGAGGTGCGCGGCGGTGCGGTCAGTTTGTTGAAGGGTTCGCAGGCGGCGTTCGAGGCGAAGGCCAGTCGCGTGCTGACCGATGCGGAACTGGATGGCGCGGCGCAGCCCGTGGACGGCGAGACGATCGTGACCGGCTACACGCCGGTGAGCGGCGATGCGGAGCGGAAACTGACCTGGCGCGATCAGGATGGGCTGACGCCGCGGGATCCGCTCGTGCTCAAGGTGCGCGCGGTGGCGGACGAAGCGCCGCGGATCGTGGCGCGGCGCGAATCGCTCGAGCAGGTGGTGCTCGATTCGGAAGTCGTCACCTTCGACCTCACGGCGAGCGACGACTTCGGCGTAAAGCGGGTGGGCCTGGAGTGGGCGGGATCGCAGACGCGCGAGGATGGGAAGACGCCGATCACCGGCGACAAGCTGGCGGCGGCGGGCGCAGCGGAGAAGAAGGACGTGGGCGTGCGGGCGACCTTTTGCGCGCAGCGCGAAGGCGTGGCGCCGCAGACGCTGGAGGTGCGCGGATGGACGGAAGATTTTCTGCCCGGCCGAACGCGGGCGCGCTCGGCGAGTTTCATCCTGCACGTGCTCGACCAGACGGATCACGCGCTGTGGGTGACGGAGCAGATGGGCAAATGGCTGGAGGTGGCGAAGGAGAGCTACGAGCGCGAGCAGCAGCTCCATCAAACCAATCAGGAACTCCGCGCGCTCGACGCGGGGGAGCTCGATCGTCCCGAAAATCGCCGCCGCGTTGCGCAGCAGGCGGCGGCGGAAAATGCGAATGCGGCGCGGCTCGACAGCCTGACGAATTCGGGGCGCAGTCTGGTCGAACAGGCGACGAAGAATCCGGAGTTCGAAGCGAAGCGGCTGGAGTCGTGGGCGACGATGTTGAAGTCGCTGAAGGACATCGCGGCGAACCGGATGCCGAGCGTGTCGGACTTGCTGAAACAAACGGCGAGCGCGGCGGGAGGGAAGCCGTCGAATGCGAGCAGCGCCTCGTCGCAGCCGTCGGCGAAAGCGGGAACGCCGGGCGAGGCGAAGGAAGCGAAGAGCGCGCCGAGTGTGGCGCAAGGTGCGCCGCTGCCGAGCGTACCATCGGCCGGAGCGCCGACCGATCCGAAAGCTCCACCGAAACCAGCGGCACCGAGTATCGCGGATCGTGAAGCGGGATTCAGTAAACCGCCGGAGGCGAAACCGGCCGACCCGAACGCCGCCCCGAAACCGCCGGGTGGCGGCAAGCTGAGACTGCCGACGACGACGCTCGCCGGCGCGCCGAAGAAGGACGAAGGCGACGCGCCGAAACCGCCGGAATCCCCGGCGCAGGAGAAGCTCGATACGGCGATCACCGAGCAGAAAGATTTGCTCGCGGAGTTTGCGAAAGTTTCCGACCAGCTCGGAGAGATCCTCGCGAGCCTCGAAGCGAGCACGTTCGTGAAGCGTTTCAAGGCGGCGTCGCGGCAGCAGATGGCGCTGGCGACGAACATCAGCCAGAAGACGCTCGACGCATTCGGCATCGAGCGGACGCCGGTGAAGGAGGCGGCGCCGATCGCGAAGAAAGCGAAGAGCGAGAGCGAGGTGGTGCGGCTGATCCAGAGCGATCTGGATGCCTACTTTCAGCGCAAGCAGAGCAGCCACTTCAAAAACATTCTCGATCAAATGAAGAAGACCGAAATCGTCCGGGCGCTGGTGCGCGGCGGTGAGCGAGTCTCGGTCAATCTCAGCGGTCAGTCGCTGAACGGCGCGGAGTTTTGGGCGGATACGCTTGATCGCTGGTCGGAGGAATTGGTCGCGGCGAGCAATTGCAAAGACTGCTCGAGCTGTAGCGGCGACAGCCTGCCGCCGGAGATCGTGCTGAAGGTCATGCAGGCGCTGCGCGACGAGATGAAGCTGCGGGACGAGACGCGCGAAACCGAAGCCGCGCGGCCGGCGCTGGCGGCGGAGAAGTTCAACGCCGATGCGAACGGATTGGGCGAGAAGCAGGACGCGATCGGGGCGCACACGACGAGTGCAATCGCGGACATCCGCGCGCTGCCGGATGGCGAGGCGAAGTTTGGAAAGGAACTGCGGCTGCTCCAGGCTGTGGTGGCGGTGATGGAGGAGGCGCAGGACATTCTGGTGAAACCCGAGACGGGTTCGACGGCGATCACCGCGGAGACGGAGGCGATCGAACTGCTGCTCCAGGCGAAGCGGAGCAATCCGAAAGGGGGTGGCGGCGGCGGGGCGAATCCGGGTGGCGGCGGCCGCGCGGCCACCGCATCGTCAGCGGCGCTGGCGGATCTCGGGCCGGGATCGGACGGCGAGAGTCTGGTCGCGGCGCGTCCGGTCGGGCAGGCGACGGGGCGGGCGGGTCGGGAGTTTCCGGTGGAGTTCCAGCCGGGTCTGGATGCCTACTTCAACCTGCTGGAAGGGCAGGCGGGAAAGCAGTGATCGGTGCCGGGTATGGGTTGTTTTTCTAAGCTGACGGGCGGGCGCGCGGCGGTGCTGGCAGTGGCGCTGAGCCTCGCCTGCGCGACCGCGAGCCGCCCCGCCGTGGCGGCTGAGCCGAAGCCGAAGGTGGCACTTTCCCCTGCGAACGAGGCCAGGCTCGCGGAACTGCTGAAGAAGGGTCCGGTCGCGAAACGGAAAGCCTGGCAGACGCGGATGAAACTCGAGATCGAGCGGGTGACGAAAGCGACTGGCCTCGGGGCCGATGGCGCGAAGGCTCTCGAGGGCATCGCCACCGAGTGCGTCGAGAGCTGTCTCGGGAGTTGGACGGCGATGGTCGAGGAAGGCTGGCGCACATTTTTCAACGAGCAGAGCGGCGCCGAGGAGGAGGGGAGCGTCGTGATGGAGAGCACGGAGGAGGCTGCGTCGGTGGACTGGTACGGGGAATATGATCGGCCCTACGAAGCGCCGAAGTGGGAGGAGGGGCTGCGTAAGACGCTGAGCGGGGAGCAGTTTGCGGGGTGGAAAAAGCTCGAGAACGAGCGCGTGGCGGCGGTGATGAAAGAGTCAGCGCCGGTGATCAAATTCGCCGTGGCCCGGGCTTCCGACAGTCAGCGTCGGGCGCTGCTCGCGAAGGTCGCGGCGATGAAAAGGACGCTCACGCTTTCCAAGGAACGCGAGGCAACGCTCGAAGCCCTCGCGCGGACGGCGGTCGACGCGGTCACGGAGGAACTGCGGAAGCGGGCGGAGCGCATGCTGGCCTCGATGGACGAGGAGCAGCGAAAGAAGATGCTGAACCCGCAGGAGTTTTACCTCGGACTGGAGCCCAACGATCTCAAACGCCTGGAGACGACGTGGAAGGAAGGCGTGGCGCGCGTGTTGACGGCGGAAGAGGTCGCGCGGCTTGAGGCTTCGCGAGAGGATGCGCAGGTGCGGCGGGCCGCGGCGATCGGGCGCATCTTCCTCGCGCAGATGGATGAGAAGGTGGCCTTCACCGCCCAGCAGCGCGAGCGCCTGGAACCGATCGCGCGACGGCTGGTGAAAGATCAGAAGCAACTGTTTCCGGATGTCGGACAGGGAGACTACTACCGCGTCGATCCGCAGCACTTTCTGGCGGCAGGTGCACGGGCGTCGAAGGACGAGATGCTGGCGATTCTCGATGCGCGGCAATGGAAGAATTGGCAGGAAATTTGTGACGGAAAATCCTCGCCGACGGGGCGGGTCCGGGTGGCCATCGGTGGTCGGAACGCCACGCCCGCTCCGACGCCGAAGCCGGGCACCGGCAGCCCGGAACCGGAGGCGCTGGAGCATGCGTTCTCGGATTACTTTCAGAAACAAAGCACCGCTGAGCGCCAGCGATTGCTGGCGTTCCATATCCTCCAGGCGGAGGACGCGGGGCGCGTCGCGGGCCTGGCTCCGGAGGCGCTCGCCCGGCTGGAGACCGCCGCGCGCGGGCGGACGGAGGAAGCGCTGGCTCGGTGGAAAACGACGAACGAGAGTTCCGTCCGCTCGCAGTTGAGCGGGGTGACGGTGGAGAATGTGCAGCAGCGGCTCGCGAGCATGGAGGGGTATTCGACCCGCACGATCGGAGGGAAGGAGAAGCTCGATCCGGTGTGGGAGCGCAGCGTGAAGACGGAACTCACCGAGGAGGGGCGGGCGGCTTGGGAACGGGAACTGGCGGCGCGCAGTGCCTATCGCCATGAGGCGATCGCGGCGTTCCTTTTGGCGGAGTTCGACCGCAAGGTGCCGCTTTCGACGGAGCAATGGGGCCGGCTGGAGACGCTCATCGCCGGGGTGGTGAAGGACTACACGCCGGACATCGAGATGATGTTTTCCTCGACGTCTCAATGGTATCTGCAGAGCTACACCATGTTTTTGCCGTTCGCGGCCGTGCCGGAAAAGGAACTGCAAGCGATCCTAACCAAGGAGAAAGCGGAGCAATGGGCAAAGAGCAACGAGATGAGCAATGTCAGCAGCTATTGGGAAAATGTGCAGCGTTATCACAGCCAGCGGCTCGGGACGAAAAAGCCATGAACTACCTGACCCATTACGTTTTCTCGCGGCCCGCGTGTGTTGCCGGAGCGGCCTGGCTGGCTCTGGCAGGCACCGCTTCCGCGCAGGATCCGAGTTTGCGTTTCGGCGGGCAGATTCCTCCGGAAGTGGAAACGATCTATGAACGCGGGCTGACCTGGCTGGCGGGCGCTCAATCCGCGGAGGGCGCGTGGAAAGGCAGCAACGAAGGCTGCGGAGTGGATGGCATTTGTCTCATGGCCTTTTTGGCGGGTGGCGATGATCCGAACTACGGGCGCCACGCCGCGACGATCCGCCGGGCGATTCGCGCGATGATCCGGCGGCAGGACGAGAAGACGGGCTATCTGCCGGACAGCATGTATCACCACGGTTTCGGCCTGCTCGCATTGTGCGAGGCCTACGGCGCGGTGGACGAGGTGCTGCTCTGGGAAGGGGAGAAGCCGGTGCGCAGTCTGGCGAAGACGCTGGAACTCGCGATCGGCTGTGCGGCGACCGCGCAGAAGAAAAATCGCTGGGGCGGCTGGCGCTATTCGCCCGATGCCACAGATGCGGATACGTCGGTGACCGGCGCGGTCCTGATGGGGCTGCTCGCGGCGCGCAATGCGGGCCTGGAAGTGCCCGACGACACGGTGAATGCAGCGCTGGAATATATGCGCCGCAGCACGGGCAAGGACGGTTCCGTCGCCTACTCGGGCGGCTTCGGAGGGATGGGCGGCTCGATGAATCTCACGGCGATCTCCGCGCTCGTCGGCGCGATTTCGAAGACGAAAGAAACCGAGCAATACAAAGCCAGTCTGCAGCGGATGCAGGAAGCCCTCGAACAGCGCGAGGCGAGCTACCCGGAATACAATCGCTACTACATGGCGCAGGCGCTCTTTCAGGGCGACACCGCGGCTTGGCAAAAGTGGAATGCGGCAAAGGCGCGGGAACTTCAGGAGCAGCAGAAGCCGGACGGTTCGTTCACCAATGGCGCCTACGGCACGGGCATGTCGCTCCTCGCACTCGCGCTCAACTACCGCTTTCTACCCTTCTACGAACGATGAAGGCGCGCGAACTGATCTCGTCCTCGTCCTCGTCCTCCTACTCGTCCTCGGAAGAAGGTCGGGTTTCGAGGACGAGGACGAGTAGGAGGACGAGGACGATTTGGGGCGCCGCGCGCGTCTTGGTGATGGTCTGGTTTTTCGGTGCTGGGTTCGCCCGCGCTGCGCTGGATCAGCTTCTGACCAAAGAGGAATCCGCCGCCGCGGATCGCATTCTGAAAGGCGAACCGCCCGCGCGGCCCGAGCCGGCGGTCCTCCGCTGGCGCAATGGCGAAACGCTCACGGGCGAAGTGCTCGACGCGACGGAAAATGAATTGCGCTGGAAGTCGCCGCTTTTCGAGGACCCGCTGGTCCTGAACTGGACCGCGCTGCGGCGGATCGATCGGACGCTGCCTCCGATCGCGCCGGTCGATCCTTTCAGCATCGCGCTGCGCAATGGCAGCCATCTTTACGGCGACCTCGTGGCGGTCTCGGATGAGTCGGTCTCGATCCGCAGCACCCGCCATGGAGCGGTGGAATTGAAGCGCTCCGAAGTCCTGAGCGTGCGCCGTCTCCGCGGCGGGAACCTGGTCACCGCCGGCCCCGCGGGCGACGCCGAATGGCGCCTCCAGGCACCGCCGAAGAACAGCAGCAGTAATCGGATCCGCGTCCTGGATGCGCCATCTCCGCCGCCGACACCGGTCGCGACGATGCCGCAGTTGAAAACGGGACCGGGCGGCGCGCTCCTGCTGCCCTACTGGAATCGCCGCGCGTCGCTCTCCCTCGACGTTCCGGAAATGCTCGACCTGGAGTTTCGCGTGCGCTCTTCGGGCCGTCCGGATTTCCAGCTCTTCATCGACGCCGGGGAAAAGCAGAAACTCCGCATCGAGACGTGGGTTGAAGAACTGGTCCTGACGGCGGGCGACGGGTTCAAGGTGATCCGCAAATTCGACGACAGTGAACGCGAGATCGCGTTGCGGATCTGCTGGGATCGGAAGGCGCGAAAGTGCTCCGTCTTCACCCCCGCTGGCGAGCCGCTCGCGGAGTGGGAGGTACCGGAAGAAACCGGCAACGGAAGCGGCCAGTTGCAGTTGCAAAACAAGGGTCGCGACCTCGCGTTGGAGCTACTGCGGGTGCGCGTTTGGGATGGCCAGCCGCCAACGAAAATCACGGCGACCAGCCCGCGCATCGAGCTCTCGAATGGGAACCGCATTGAGGGGAAAATCGGCGGACCGGTGCCGCTCGCGATTAGTTCCGTGGACGCCCTGATTTTCTCCGCCGACCTGCCGCAGACGAACGAAGCCGACGCCGTCCTGACCTTCGCCGACGGAACGCGGATCGCCGGGCGCATCGGGTCGTTTCGCGAAGGGGTGGCGACGCTGGCCACGCCATTCGCGGTGGCGCCGCTATCCGTGAAGACCGACGGGTTGAGCCAGATCCTCCTCGGCCCGCCCGGAGACGGCCCGGCTCCCCAGCCGGTGCTCGCGGAGCTGGACTCCGTGGTGATCGATGGCACCCCGCTGCATGGTCGGCTCGCGGCGGCGGGCGATGGCCAGCCGCGCTGGCTACCTGTCGGCGGGGTGACGCCGGCGCGGATCGCAGCGCGGGCGACAAGCGAGATCACCCGCGGCTTCCCCGCCGATGCGCGGTGGGCGGCTGCGCCGGTGCTGATCTTCACCTCCGGCGGCGATGTGTTGCCCGCGAATCTGCGCAGCCTCGACCGCACCGGAGTGGAGCTCGACGCCGGCGTATTTAAGACGCCACGGCTGGCGCCCGATCAGCTCGAGGCGATCGTCTTCGGCGCAGCGACCGCGTCGGCCGTGAAAGGCTTTGCCGATGCCGGCTGGCGGATCATCAAAGGAAACGAAAAGACGGTGACCCGAAAGGATGACTCCCTGCGCATGGAGCCGCAGACGGCGATCAGCCACGGGTCGCTTCTCCAGAGCCGCGAGATCGAATTTACGATGACCATCGAGCAGGGCTACGGCGGCGTGAGGCTGCGGCTCTTCGATGGCGGCGAGGAGGCGCGGGCAGAACCGTGGAACCTGATCGTGGCGAACCTCGGCAATCGCATCTACTACGGGATGGAGAATCCCGCAGAGATGGGATCGAACTACGATTCGGTGAGCGTTCCCTACAACACGCCGGCCGTCGTTCGGCTGATCATCGAGGAAAACGCCGTGCAACTGGTGCTCAACGGCGTGCCGATGCGCCGCTACCCGATCCCGGCGGAGAAGCGCCGCAGCACCAGCCTGGTGATCGGCCCGGGAAACGTCTTCGGCAACGGGGAGCGCGCGATCACACTGACGAAGTTTTCGACCAAGACGGTCCCCGGCGGGATCTCGATCCCGGCGGTGAACGCCGAGGCGCGCACCCAGGCCCTGACCATCCCGCGCTTTCGCCAGGAGGATCCGCCCCGGCAGGCGCTGCTCGCCGCGAATGGCGATGTGCTCCGCGGGGAAATCGAGGCGATCACCGCGACGCACATCGGCTTCCGCGCCGGACTCGAAACGCTCCGGGTGCCCCGCGAGCGGGTGAAGGCGGCGATCTGGCTGAAGCAACCGGCGAAAGACGCGCCGCCGCCCGAGCCGCCGTCGCCCGTAATCGAAGCGCTGAAGGAAACGCTGACCCGCAGGATTCGCTACAGCGGCGCCACCCTCGCCACGCTGACCGGCGTCCTCCAACGCGAAGTCCCGGCGCTAAAATTCAAACTCCCGGCGTCCGACAAGCGCACGATGTCGATGAGTTTCGGGACGCAGACCGTGGGCGCGGCGCTCGATGAGATTTGCGCGTTTTTCAATGTCCGCTACCGCGTCGAGAACGGCACGATCGTGATCGAGGCGGGTCCGCAGGCGGCCAAGGATCTGGAGGAGAAAGTCTACTGGCTGAAGCCGGATGCCTTCCCGGCCGCCGGTTCGGTGCAGGAAATTCTGACGGGAAAAGGCGTGGCCTTTCACGGCCAGGCGGTGGCGCGCTGGCTGGCTCAGGCGGGACAGCTTTCGATGAGCAACACCGCCGCCAATCACGAAAAACTCATCGCGCTGATCGCGGCGGAATTTGGCGGCGGACTCGGTTCGCCCAGCCACTGGCTGTCGCTCACCAATGGCGCGCATTTCGGGCTGGCGGTCGATCGGTTCGACGCGGATGCCATCACTGGCCATCACCCGATCTACGGCCCGTGCCGGGTGCCGCTCGCGGACGTGCATCGCATTCGCTCGGTCGCGCCGGAGACGAACCCCTCAATGAAAGCGCTGGAAGGCTGGCGGCTTGTTTTTGCGCCCGAACCCGTGCTGCCCGAGACCGGTGGCGAAAGCTCCCCGCTGACCGGCAAGGCGGCGAAAGCGTTCAAGCTACCCTTGCTCGGAGGGGGAGAATTCGACCTCGCGGCGGAGCAGGGAAAGGTCGTCGTCCTCGACTTCTGGGCGACCTGGTGCGGCCCGTGCATCAAGTCGCTGCCCGCGCTCCTCGAAGCCATGGCCGCGCTGCCGGCGGACCGGGTGAAGCTGATCGGCGTGAATCAAAGTGAGCCTGCGGAACAAGTGAAGCGGTTCCTCGACGCGCGCGGCTGGAAACTCACCGTGGCGCTGGACGCGGGTCAAAATATCGGGCGCCAATATGGAGTGGAGGGCATCCCGCACACCGTGATCGTCGGCCCGGACGGGAAGATCGCGTGGGTCAAGACGGGTTACAGTCCGGATGGTGCTGCGGAGGCGGCCAATGCGGTCAGGCAGTTGCTGGCCGCGCCGGGAGGGCCGGCACCAAAATGAACGTGCCATCCCCGGCCGGGCGCTCCCCGACAGCTCCACACGCCGGGGAACAACGAGCGCGTCGGAACTCAAAGGAGACTGTCATCCCGAGCGGAGTGTAACGAAGCCGAGGGACCTCAGCCTTCCGGAGGATCATGGATCTTCCGGAACCCCGAGGTCCCTCGACTGCATTCTGGTCGCTCGGGCTCCCTCCATTGCGCTCGGGATGACCGGCTTTCTTCAATGTCCGCATCTCCTTGGAGATCGTGGTCCGAAACGCGAAAAATGAGTTGGATGATTGGCCGAGCCCTGTGTTCCGCTCGGCTTCGTGAACGGAGTGCCGATGGACCGGGGGATCGGTCGAGTGATCTGCCGGGAAGGGAGTGGGTTTCTATGAGAGATGGAGCCGGTTTCCGGAGGTGCTGAGAAACGCGAGAAAGGCGGGTTTGTTACAGACAGTTCGCCCCAACGGGCTGAACTTGGAAAACCCACTGAAATTTTTTCGAAAAGGAGAAACCATGTCTACCCAGGCTGAAGTCATCGTCCGTGAGGGTTTTCGAACCCTCGGACGCTATTATCTGGACCCCGGCGAATACACGATCGGACGGGATATCGATTGCGACATCCTGCTCGACGCGGAAGGCACGTCGCGCCATCACGCGCAGATCATCCTGAAGCAGGAAGGGCTGCTCGTTCGCGACCTCGACAGCACTAATGGAACCTATGTCGGCGAACGTCGGTTGGAGGGTCCGGAGCCGGTGCCGATCGGGGATCCAATCCGCTTCGGGGCGGAAGGCACGGCAGTCATTCGCTGGATCGAACGCACCAGCCCGAAGGCGACGAAGACGAACGGGCAGCACGCGGCGCCGGACGGCGTGTCGGCGGAGGAGTTGCGGAAGGCGCACGCGGAGCGCGACGCGGCGCGGCGGGAAAGCGAGGAAGTGTCCGCACGCCTCGCGACCGTGACTCGCGAGCATGATTCCGCCAAGGGTGAGCTGGAGCGAATCGCGGCGGAGCGCCAGCAAGAGATGGGGAAGCTGAGGGAGGAGCTGGGAGCGCGTGCCACCGAGGTGGCGAAGCTCGCCGAGGCGGCAAAGGTGCGGGAGCGCGAACTCGACGCAGTGGGTGGTGAACGGGATGGATTGGCGAAGGAGAAAAGCAAGCTCACTGCCGAGCTCGCGAAACTGATCGAGACGCACCGCGCGCAGCTCGCCACGCTGACTGCCGAACGCGATGCGACCGTCCAGGAACGTGCGGATGCACTGCGTCAGTTTTCGGAAAGTGGCGACACCCTCCGGAGCCAGCTCGGCAGTCTCAAGCAGGAACGTGAAAACCTGGAGCAGCTCGCGAAAGGGCGGGAGTCTGCTCTCGCCGAGATCTCCGGCAAGCTGGCCGACCAGCGCGCAGAACTCGAAGCGATCACGCGGCAACGGGATGCGGCTTTGCAGGAGAAGGAGGCGCTCGCGCGCGATCTGTCGAAGCAGATCGAGGCACTCGCGGCGGCGCGGCAAAGTCTGGCCGGGGAGCGCGACCACGCGCAGCGGCAGACGGTGGAGCATGGCAGTACGGCGAAAGGACAAATCGCCGCGCTGACCGAAGAGCGCGACAAATTTGAAACGCTGGCGAATGCGCGCGAGGCAAAGATCGCGGAACGCGACACGGCGCTCGCGAACAGCCAGCGGGAGATCGCCTCGCTCACGCAGGCAGAGGAGAAGCTGGCTGCGGAGCTCGAGGCGGCAGTCGCCGACCGCGCTCAGCAGCTCGCGGCGCGCGCCACGGAGATCGACCGTTTGAAACTGGAGCGGCAGGAGGCGATGCATGCCCGCGACGACGCGCAGCGCCAGCTCACCGAGAGCGGAGACACACTGAAGTCGCAGATCGCGAAGCTCTCGCAGGAGCGCGAGCAGCTCGATGCGGTGGCGCGCCAGCGGGACCGGGAGATGAGCGCACTGAACCAAACCCTCGAGGCCACCCGCCGGGAAATCGCGGCGTTGACCCGGCAGCGTGACGAGACAGCGCAGGACAAGGAGGCGGTGGTCGCGCACCTGACGGAGCTGACCGCTGCGCAAAAGGCGCGGCTCGACGCCCTGGAGGATGAGCGCGTCGGGTTGATCGCCGCGCGCGACAAGGCGCTCGCCGAACTCGCCGAGATCGCAGCGGCACAAGAGCAGCACGTGGAGGAGCTGGGCAGGGAAAAGCTCAATCTCGTCAGTGCCCGCGAGCAGACGTTCGAGCAGTTTGCCGCGTTGCGCAGCGGGCTGGAGTCCGAGTTAAAGGCATTGAAGAAAGAGCGTGCTGCGACGGAGCGTGAGCGCGACGAAGCGGTGGCGCGCCTCAGTTCGTTGCACTGCGCGCAGAATGCGCAAATCGAGGTGCTGGCCCGCGAGCGCGATCAGGCGCTCGCTGAAAAGATGGACGCTGCCGCGGCGGCGGCGCGTGCGGCGGAGGATCATGCCCGGGAGATCGAAGTCCTGCAGGCCCAGCGCGCCACCGCGCGGAAGGAAAAAGACGATGCCGACCGCGCCCTCGAAGAAGCGCGCGCCGAGATCGCGAGGCTGGGTGAAACCCTCGGGACGGACCGGGCCGGGGCGATCAAAGAGCGGGACGAGGCCGGCGCGGCGGCCGCGAAGATCGCGGCGGAACTCCGCGAGCAGCTCCGGGTGGTCTGCGATCAGCGTGACGAAGTGATGAAGGGGCGCGATCAGGCGCTGGCGCGTTTCGCGGAACTCGGCGACACGCATCGCCAGCATTTGGAAACGCGCGAGGCCGGTCAGCGGGGATTGGTCGCGGCCCGCGAGCAGGCGCTGGCGAACATCGAAGCGTTGCGGACGGACTTCGACGCGCAGGCCGGCTCGCTGAAGCAGGAGACGGCGCTGGCCCTTTGCGAGCGCGACGCGACGATCGCGCAGCTCACCGAGCTGACCGCCGGGCAGCGGCGGCAGATTGAAACGCTGACCGCGGAGCGCGACGGAGCATTCGCCGAAAAATCTTCAATGCTCGCCCGCGGGCTGGCCGTCTCGCAGGCGCTGAAGAACGAACTCGCCTCGCAGTGCAGGGCACGCGACACCCACGCGGGAGAGAAGGAGCAGCTCGCGGCGCAGCTTGTGGCCGAAGCGAAAGGGAACGCGGAAAGAGTGCAGGCATTCGAAGCGTTGCGGGCTCAGATGTTGGAGGAAAAGAGGGTGGCGGCGCGCGAGTTCAGCGGGGCGATCCAGAGTCTGAAGGATCAGCTAGCCACGATCGCCGGGCAGCGTGACGCGATCGAAAGGGAGCGCAACGAGGCGCTCACCCGCATCGCCGCACAGAGCGTGGAAAGCCAGCGGCAGACCGATGCGTTCGTCTCCGAGCGGCTCGCGATCCAGCGCGAACGCGACGAGGCGGTGGAGTGGTTCGCCCGGCTCACGGAGGAAAACACGCGGCAGCACGACGAACTCGGGCGACAGCGCGATGCGGCGTTGACCGAGCGGGATGCCGCCCTCGATCGTCTGACGGAGGTAGGCGAGGCGCGGTTGCGCGACCTCGAAGGGCTGCGCTCGGAGCACCGCACGGCGATCGCGGAACGCGACCAGGCAGCGGCGAATTTGCAAACGACGGTCGAGTCGCTGAATCAGCAGATCGAGGCGGTGCACAAGAGCCGCCTCGCCGCCTCGCGTGAGCACGACGCGCAGGCGCAAACGCTCGGGCGCGAACATGCGGCAACGCTCCAGGAGCGCGATGAAATGCTATCGGGCCTGCGGCGGACCAACGAAGCGCAGGCCTGGGAGAACGCGCAACTGCAGGAACAGCTCGCAGCATTGACCGCCGAGAAAGATCAGGTAGTCGGCGAACTGGCGCGTCTGACTGCGGCGCATCGCGAGCAGATTCTCTCGTTCGAAAGCGAGCGCGCCGGCCTCGTGCAGTCGCGCGATGAAACGCGCGCGCAGATCGCCGCCCTGGGCGCGGCGCAGACGGCGCAGTTCGCGGCCCTCGCGCAGCAGCGCGAAGAGCTCCTGCGCGAGCGGGAGGAGCTGGCGGAACGATTCGAGGCGGTGACGGCGGCGCAGAAGCAACAGATCGCGGCGCTGGCGAAACAGCGGGACGCTTTGCTCGCGGAGAAGCCCCAGCCAGCGGTGCTCTTTGCCGAGATCAGCGGCGCGCAGAAGCAGGACATCGCATCACTGACCCGCACGATGGAGCAACTGCGTGAGGAACGGGACGCGGCGCTGGCGCAATTCGCGGACGTGAATGCGGACCAGAAAACGCAGCTCGAATCGATGGCCCGGCAGTGCGATCAGTTGCGCGCGGAACAAGAGGAGGCGCGCCGGCAATGGACGGTGCTGAATGACCAGCAGCGGCAGCAAATCGAATCACTGGAGCGGGAGCGTGGCGCCGTCATCGAGGAAAAGGACGCTGCGCTCGCCGGTCTCGCCGAAGCGAATGGGGCGCAAACCTGCCAGATCGAATCGTTGAACCGGCGGTGCGACGAGATGCTGAAGGAAAAGGAGGAACTGCAGACGCGCGCAGCCGGGATCGCCGAGGCGCAACGCCGCCAGATCGAATCGCTGGAACAGGCGCGGGCGGCGGTGGTGGGGGAAAACGAGGTGGCGGTCGCTCGGTTGACCCGCATCCACGAGAACCAGCAGAAGCAGATGGACTCACTCGCTGCGGACCGGCTCGCGGTCATCGCCGCGCGCGATGCGAGCTTCGCCGAACTGGCGGCGCTCGATACCGCAAAGGAGAAGCAGATTCAGTCGCTGACCGATGAACGGCCGCAGATCATCGCGGAACGCGACCGGCTCGCGGCGGACCTTGCGCGGACCCGGGAAGCGCACGGCCAGGAACTCGCGATGGGCGCGGCGGCCATGGCGGCGATGGTGCTGGCGCGCGACGAGGCGCTGAAGCGGTTTGCCGAGGCGGACGAAGCGCACCGGCGGCAACTGGTGGCGGTCGCGCATCAGCGCGCCGATTTGCTCCATGATCGGGACCAGGCGCGCGCCGACTTTGCCCGGGCGATCGAGGCAGGCGCCTCGCAACTGGCTGCGCTGGAGCAGCGCCACGGGCAGGCAGAGCAGGAGCGCGCGGCGGTGGCGGCGCGATTTGCCGAGGTGAATCAGGCGCAGGCGGCGCAGCTTGCTTCGTTGCAAAAGCAGCGCGAGGAACTGGTCCGCGATCAGGAGGAGGTCCAGGCGCGCCTGACGAAGATCAACGAATCGCAGCAGGCGCAGATCGCGGCGCTCGGCGGCGAGCACGCGGCTGCGCTGGCGGACCGCGAAGCGGCGCTCGGCGAACTCCGGCGCTTGAACGAGGCGCAGAAGCAGCAGATCGAAGGGATCGAAGCGGACCGGCGGACTTTGATCCAAAAGCGAGACGAGACCTTCGCGCAGTTGGAGCAGATCAATTCCGCGCAGCGGGAGCAGATCGCGGGGCTGGAAGAACAGCAGCGGCTGGCAAGCGAAGAACGCGACCAGGCGCACGCGCAATTCGCCCAGCTCAACGAGGTGCAACAGACCCGGCTCGCGGCGTTGACCGAGGAACGCGAGGGGCTCGCGGGCGACAAGGATCAGATGGCCGCTCAGCTCGGGCGCATTCACGAGGAGCATCGCCAGGAACTGGCGAAGCTGACCGATGAGCGGACGGAGCTGACGAGAACGCTCGCCGAATTGCACGCGGCCCGCACGGCCATTGCGCGGGAGCGCGATGAGGGACTCGCCTTGCAGGCCCGCATGAAGGAAAATCACCGCGTTCAGCTCGCCTCGATCACCGAAGAAAGGGATCGACTGACGGAGGAGCGGGATCGCGTGCTGGTGCGGCTGGACTCCGTGGACCGGACGCACCGCGACGATGTGGAGGCGCTGACGAAAACGAACCAGACGCACCAGGCGTCGCTGGCGTCGCTGGCCGGGAAACTCGACGCAATGACGAAGGAGCGCGACGAGACGCTGGTCCGAATCGAGTGGCTGAGGGAAACGCAAAAGGCGCAGGTCGCCGACCTGATGCGCGAGCAAATCAATCTCGCGGAGGAACGCGACCAGGCGGTGGTGCGAATGGAGCGGGCGCAGGAAGACCTCGCGGAGAAGAGTGCGCACTTTGCGCAGGAGCGCGACGATCTGGGCAAGGAACGCGAGAAAGCCTTCGCGCTGCTCGAAGAGGCGCGCCGGATGCAAGTGCTGACCGAGAAGGCGCTCGATCCCGGATCGACGTTGATGGAAGAACTGGAGACGGCGGCGGAGCGGGTGCGGGAACTCGCGGAGAGCGGGGACAAAAGCGACTCGCGCGTCGCCGACATCGAGCGGCTCCTCGCGGGTTTGAAGGTCCGGCTCGGTGGTGCCCGCGGAAGAGTCCAACAGGCCACGACGCGCGACTGCTTCAAGCTCTCGGCAGCGGAGAAGCTGCTGGCGCGGAGTAAATACGACCTGAGCGCGGAGCTTTCCGGCGAGGACGCGATCACGATGCTCGAAGCCACCGACCGGAATCTCGGCCGCACGGTGGTGATGAAGATCGTGGCCAACGAGGATAAGGCGAGCGAGGCGGCGATCGGCGAACTGATCGCCGAGGCCAGGGTGCTCGGCACGCTGGATCATCCGAACATCCAGCCGCTTTTCGAACTCAGTCTCGATGAGGACGGGCGCGCGTTTTACACCGCGAAGGTGATCGAAGGCACGCGGCTCTCGGCAATCCTCGACGATCTGCACGCCCGTCGTTCAAACGCGATCCTGCACTACGATCTCAAGCGTCTGCTCGCCATCTTCCACGCGGTTTGCGACGCGCTCGCTTTCGCCCACAGCAAGGGAGTCAGCCATGGCCGGATCACCGCCGACTGCGTGAGCATCGGCGACTTCGGGGAAGTGCTGGTGACCGGCTGGGAAGGCGCGAAGCGGATCCACGAGCAGAGCGTCAACGCCTACGAGGATGATGTGCGGGCGGACATCGTGCGGCTCGGAGACTTGCTCTACCACGTGCTCACTCTCGTGCCCCCAGTGGCCGGGGAAAAGAAGCCGCAAAACGCGCCTCACGCGACTTGGGAAGTGCCGAAGGGGCTTTGGAACATGACGCGCCATATCCGCAACCGCCGCGGCGCGATCGAATTCAAGAGCATCAAGCAGATGCAGACCGAGGTCGAAGAATTCCGCCAGGAACTCGGGCCCCGCGGTGGCCGGGCGGGGGCGCTCGGGGTGATCAAGCACCGCGTGCAAAACTGGCAGTGATCCGGCTCCCTTACGCGAAGATTTCCTTCACCACGCGGCCATGCACGTCGGTGAGGCGGAAGTCGCGACCGGCGTATTTGTAGGTGAGTTTTTCGTGATCGAGGCCGAGGAGGTGCAGCGCGGTGGCGTGCAGGTCGTGGACGTGGACGGTGTCTTCCACGGCCTTGTAGCCGTAATCGTCGGTGCTGCCGTAGCTGAGGCCGCCGCGGACGCCGCCGCCGGCCATCCACATGGTGTAACCCTTGGCGTTGTGATCGCGACCGTCGGGCCGGCGGCCATCGGGGGTGCGGCCGAATTCACCGCCCCAGATGACGAGCGTGTCCTGCAACAATCCACGTGCTTTCAAATCGGTGAGCAGCGCCGCGATCGGCTGATCGGTTGCGTTGCAGTTGCTCTTCAGCTTCGAGACGAGTTGCTGATGCTGATCCCAGCCGGCGTGGCAGACCTCGATGTAACGCACGCCGGCCTCGGCGAAGCGTCGGGCCATGAGGCATTGCTTGGCGAAGTCACCGTTGCCGTAAAGCTTCAGCGTCTCGGGCGATTCCTTCGAGATGTCCATGACCTTGGGCACCTCGGTCTGCATGCGGAAGGCGAGTTCGAAGGATTCGATCACGCCCTCGACTTCGGGATTCGCACCGCTGCCGCTGAGCAGGTCGTGGTTCATCGACTGCACGAGGTCGAGTTGTTGCCGCTGGAGCGCGGGGCTGAGCTGCGCGTTGTGGATGTTCTCCATGTTCGCCTCGCCGACATCGCCCCGCTGCGCGCCGAGCCGCGTGCCTTGATAGACGGCGGGGAGGAACGCGCTGCCGTAGTTCTGCGCGCCGAACTGAATGGGCGGGCTGATCGTGATGAAGCCGGGGAGATTTTCGTTCTCACTCCCGAGTCCGTAGAGCGCCCACGAGCCCATCGAAGGACGCACGAACTGCGAACTGCCGGTATGCAGTTGCACGAAGGCTTGCGGATGATTCGGGATGTCGGTGTTCATCCCGCGCAGCAGGCAGAGGTCATCGGCGTGCTCGGCGACTTTTGGGAAAAGCTCGGAGATCCACAGCCCGCTCTGGCCGCGCTGCGCGAACTGAAACGGCGAACCGTAGAGGCTGGAGCCGCCGCCTTTCGAGACGCCGGGTTTGCCGCTGTCCTCGGTCAGCTTCGGCTTGTAATCGAAGGTGTCCATGTGCGACGGCCCGCCCTGCATGCAGAGGAAGATGACGCGTTTCGCCCGCGGCGGGAAATGCGCCGCCCGCGGAGCGAGCGGGCCCCGGCCGGTGGCGGCGGCCTCGGCCGCGAGGCCGGAGAAGGCGAGCCAGCCGAAGCCGGCGGAGACGGATTTCAGCAGGTCGCGGCGGGTGAGCATGCGCGGGGTGACGCCGCTGCATTCGTAGGGACGATTCATGTTCATGGTCGGGAGTTATTTGAGGTAACGGAACTCCGCGCAGGCGAAGAGCGCCTGGCAGAAAGTGGCCCACGAGGTTTCGGAGGCGTCGGCCACCGGGCCGTTTTTGATCGGGATGAGCTGGTTCGATTCGCTGCGGAGATATTGATCGGCGCGGGTGCGCTCTGCGTCACTGGGCAGGCGGGAAAGGGTGAGCTGGTAGGCGAGGGAGACCCGTTGCGGAAAGTCGGGGTGGGCCGCGAGGACCCGCTTTGCCATGGCCTTCGACTGGTTCATGACGAAGGAATCGTTCATGAGGAAGAGCGCCTGCGAGGGGACGTTCGTCACATCCCGCGCGGCGACGACGAGGCTGGGCTCGGCGAAGTCGAAGACCTCGAGCGCCTCGGGGACAAAGTCGCGGACGATCGGGAGATAGACGCTGCGCTTGTTGGAGTCGGTCTTGAAGGCGGACGTGCGGATGCCTCTGCCGATATAGCCATCACCGACATTGGCGACGACGGAGCCGGCGAGGGGAGTGAGATCGAGTTGACCACTCGCGGCGAGCATGGCGTCGCGGATGGCCTCGGCATCGAGGCGGCGCGGGCTGGTGTGCCAGAGCAGGACGTTGTCGGGGTCGGCGGCGAAACCGGCGGAGTCGTGCGCTGCGCTGAGTTGGTAGGTGCGGCTGAGGACGAGGGATCGGACGAGCTTTTTCACCGACCAGCCATCGTGCATGAATTGCAGTGCGAGGTGATCGAGCAACTCGGGATGGCTCGGCGTCGTGCCGGTGGCGCCAAAGTTATCCGGCGTGCGGACGAGTCCCTGTCCGAAGAGGTGAAGCCACACGCGATTGACGGCGACGCGGGCGGTGAGCGGATTTTCCGGTGCCGTGAGCCACTGGGCGAGTTCGAGCCGGCCGCTTGCGTTGGCGGGCATCGCGGGTGGCGTGCCGGTGGTGAGCACGGTGACGACGCCGCGCGGCGCGGTCGGGCCACGATGATCGACCTCGCCGCGAATCAGGATCGCAGCGTCCGCAGCCGAACCCTCGCGCACGCCCATCGTCTTGGGATTGGTGCTCGGCGCGCCGGGCTCGGTGGCGGGCGTGGCGGACATCTGTCCCTTGCGGCCGAAAGCCTTGCCAGCCTTCGCTGTTTTCCCCGCCCCGAGGCGCTGCAGGATCTCCGCCTTTTTCTGCGGCGAAAGGCTCGCGAAGCGTTTTGCCTTCTCGGGATCATTGGCAAGAAACGGCGGGAGTTGCGGTTCCGCGGGCGGAGCTTTGGCGGCCGGCGGGGGCACGGGAGCACTCGTGGCGGGCGCGCCAGGGGTCGGGCCGAAGTTTTTCCCGAAGCGCTCCCGGAGCGCCGCCCGTTTCTCGGGCGAGAGGCTGGCAAAAAGTTCGGCTCGTTTCGGATCGCCCGCGATCGCGGCCGGGATCGGTGGCTCGCTGACGGCGACGGGCGCGGGTGGCGCTGCGACCGGTGCGGGTGACCCATCCGCGGAGGGAGGCGGGGTCAGGGAAATAAGTGGCGAAGCATTGCGATTCTTGGCCGCGCCCGCTCCTTCCCCCGTGCCGAAACACGTCGTGGTGCTGCGGAAGATTCCGGCGAGCGCGTAGTAATCCTTCTGCGGGATCGGGTCGAACTTGTGATCGTGGCAGCGCGCGCAGGCCACGGTCATCCCGAGCACGGCGCGCGAGGTCGTGTCGATCTGATCGTCCACCAGATCCATGCGGAATTGTTCGCGATTCTTTTCATTCAACCCCTTCGGACCGAGCGCGAGGAAGCTGGTGGCGATGACGTTCTGGTCACGCTTGGCATTGTCTTTCGCCGGCAGGAGATCGCCAGCGAGTTGCTCGACAATGAATTGATCGTACGGCTTGTCCGCATTCATCGACGCGATCACCCAGTCGCGATAGCGCCATGCTTCGGGGAAGGTGAAGTTGCGCTCCTTGCCGGTCGATTCGGCGAAGCGCGCGACGTCCAGCCAGTGCCGGCCCCAGCGTTCGCCGAACTGCGGCGATGCGAGCAGGCGATCGACCACCTTTTCCAAAGCCGTGGGCGACTTGTCGCTGAGGAACGCATCGATCTCCTGCGGCGACGGCGGTAATCCGGTGAGGTCGAAGGTCACCCGGCGGAGCAGAGCCCGCGGGTCGGCATCGGCGACGGGCTTGAAGTTCTTCGCCTCGAGCGCGCTGAGGATGAAGCGATCGACCTCCGTGCGCGGCCAGTCCCTGGCCGCGGGCTGCGGCACCGGCGCGGAGTGCGGCGCCTTGAAGGCCCAAAAGTCGCGTGCCTTCGTCCAGTCGATCTCCTTTTTGCTCACGACCTTCGTCTTCCCGTCGCGGGGATCGGGCGCACCCATCATCACCCATTTTTCGAAATCCTTGATCACGTCATCCGGCAGCTTGCCGCCGCTTTTCTCCGGCGGCATCGCCGTGTCCTTGTCCGTGGAATGCAGCGCCTCGATCAGCAGGCTTTCCGTCAAGCTGCCCGGCACCACCGCATGCCCCGAGTCGCCGCCCGCGCGGATGCCCTCGCGCGTGTCGAGCAGCAGGCCGCCTTTCACCTTGTCGGCCTCGGCGGAGTGGCACTTGTAACATTTGCCCGCCAGCACGGGGCGGATGCTCTTTTCAAAGAAAGCGATCTGATCGGCACTCGCCGCGCCATCGATCTTCGCCTCGGTCAATTCGGCGGAGACCCCGCCGGCGGCGAGGAGCGAGCAGAGAACGGCAATAGGTAACTGGAAATCGGTGCGCATACCGGGAGGATTGATAGCCCTTCAACCGCGCGTCCGGAGAAAAGGTGCGCCCGAATCGCCGCTGTGCGACCGCCGGAGCGCCAGGGTGTGATTAAAAGTGGTGCAGCAAGTCCGTAGTCCCAGAGGGACAGCGGAATTTAGCCGGTGGCGTGAGCCACTGGAACCGCATACCGAGCGGACCCGCCCCGGAGAGGCGGTGGAGCGGTCGCAGCGGTTGAATTCCAACGCCCCTGCCGGGGCGGATTCATTTCTTCCGCGCTCCGGTGGCTCACGCCACCGGCAAATTTCCTTCGCCCCTCCGGGACACCGCGCGCATCCCGGATTGCACCACATTGAATCACAGCCGCAGCGCCAGAGCGCAGGCATTGCGGCTTGTCCACGCGACCATCGGGGCAGAAACTTTACCAAACCTCGCTCGATCTCCGTGAAATCAATCTGCTCTCCTTTCGCCTTTTGCATCGTCGCCGCCTCGCTCCTGGCTGGGAGCGACGCGGTGGAACTCATCAGTGCCGATCCCGTGACGGGGAAATCCCTCGAAGGGGCGAGCACCGAACCGGCCTTGAGCTGCGATGGGCGCTTCGTGGTGTTTTCGTCCCTGGCCCGGCTCACGCCGGACGACACGAATGCGGTCAGCGACGTCTATCTGCGCGATCGGGTGGCCGGGACGCTGGAGCGGATTTCGGATGAACGCGGCGGGGATCAGCCGATCCTCAGCGGCACCGGACGGAAGGTGGTTTTTCGGGCGCTCGATGCATTTCCCAAGTTGCGTCTGGTCGATCGCGATTTCGAGCGAACGCCGCGGACCATCTCGTTTCCATTCGGTAGCGGCCGCTCATTCCGCTATGCCGATTCCGCGGCGATCACGCCGGATGGACGGTTCGTGGCGTTCACCTTTCGACCCGTTCCAGGGTTCAGCAATGCCTCGGAAACGCAGCTCTGTCTGAACGACACGACGGAACCGAATCGAATCGACCAAGGGAGCACCTCGATCACCGATGAAAACGCCAACTTCCAACTGAGCACGCTCGGCCGCTGTGCGATGCCGGCGGACGCCTCGCTCTTTTTCATCGAGACGAGCGACCGAGTGGTCAGTTCGGATCCCAATGTGGTCAGCCCGGATACCAATGGTGCGAGCGACATTTACCAAATCAGAAGCAACGGTGACTTTCTGCGCGTCAGCGCGGCGGCGGACGGCCTGCCAGTCGGGATCGGCGAGGCGGTAGGCAAAGGCGCGCGCGACCCGGTGCTGAGCGGCGATGGCACCAAGCTCTTTTTTATCTCCGAACGGCGGCTGCGCGCGGCCGACGATGATGACGAGGCGACGATCTACCGCAGCACGTCGAACGACAACTTCAACGTGCCCGAACCCATCCCGACCGAAGTGCGGCCGCTCGCCCTCTCGCGGCAGGCGACAGGCAATGGCGACTTTGTCGTCTTCCTCGGTCAGCCGAAGAAAGGGTCACCGCGTCCGTATCTGCTGAATGTGAACACGGGCGCGCTTACGGAACTCGCCCCGAGCGCTCCTCTGCTGGGCGGTGCGCCGGCGATCTCCGCGGACAATCAAATCATCGCCTACGTGACTGCCGCCCCGATCGCCACGGTGCCGGCCAGCGATCGCAATCGCGCGGTGGATGTGGCCGTGATTGAGAATCCCGAAAACGCCCAGATCCCTTCGCCGGTGGTGACGCTGACCGCCCCGCCGGACGGCACCGTGATCACCACGGCGCAGTCCGTCGCGCTCGGCGCGAATGCGACGAATCCAGGCGGTGCAGTGCAACTCGTCGCGGTCGAAGTCGACGGCTTCATCTTCGACTCCCGCAATGGAGCAAGCTTCCCGGCGACGAACTACGCGCTCTCCGTCGGCGTCCACAAGATCCGCGCCCTGGCCTTTACCCGCGACGGCTTGGTGGTCGAGACCCCGCTGCGCACGCTGACCGTGCGGCAGGCCGGCAGTGTGAGCCTCACCGGCTTGAATTCACTCACCCAAACGCGGCGCGCCGACGGCTCGGTGGATTTCACGGCGAGTCTGCGGGTGGATAACACCCTCGCTTCCGCGCCGGAGGTGCGTGTCCATTTCATCGAGACCACGCCGGGAGCGCAGTGGGAGCTTTTCGGCATCGCGCCCGATGATGGAGGCAATCGACTTTTGCAGACTTTCACCCAGACATTGTCGGCCAGCGGCATGGCCAACGCGGTCATCTCCAGCAACGTCGGCGCGCCGCAGATCCTCCCCGATGACAACGGCGCATTCCAAGGCGTGGCGCGGCGGGTGGTGGCGCGGCTTCAGGTCAAAAGCGGGGCGGCGTTCGTCGATGTCGGGAATCTTTTCACGGTGCTCGAGGTCGTCCCGCGACTGGACGAAGATACGCCGGGTCCGAATGGCGGAGTGCCGGTGGTGAACGGTCCGGATGCGGCGCCGTTCAATCCCGTGACGTTGCAGGCCGTGAATATCGTCGGGAGTTCTTCGGTGCCCGAAAAAACGAGCGTTACCTACCGGGCGAACGCAGTGTTCAACACGGAAACAAAACCCTGCACGCCCGTCTGGTCGGTGATTGGCGGCGGCACTTTCGCCACGATCGAGCCGAACGGTCTGCTGACGCTCGGCGATGTCCCGGCGCCGCGCGCTTTTATGATCAAAGCCTCGTTTGGCGGGCTCGATAAATTGCTCGCTGTGACCGTGCAGCCGGTGTCTCCGATCGTGTCCGTGGTCGCCTCAGACAAGGTCGCTGCCGAGCAGGTTGCCGGCACGACGAAGCTCAACGGCGGCGCCTTTAAGTTCGTCCGCAAGCCGGCCCAGAGCTCGCCGCTCGCGGTGAACTACACGATCTCCGGCACCGCGACCACGGTTGACGATTTCACCGCCCTGAGCGGCACCGTCACCTTCGCGGCGAACGTGTCGTCCGTGGTCGTGCCGGTCACGGTCTTGGACGATGCATTCTTCGAGGGCAACGAAACCGTGATCGCGACGCTGACTCCCGCGGATGAATATCGGCTCGGCAGTTCACGGGTGGCGACCGTGACGATCGCGGACAACGAACTCGTGCCGAACGGACAGCCCGACACGATCATTCGCCGCGGGCCGGCGGTCGGAGCGATGGTCTTCAACAGCGACAGTGCGCTTCAGCAGTCCGCGGTGGCAAAGGGCGTGCGCAATGTGGCGGCGGTCTTCACCGCGCAGTTCGTCAATCGCACCGTGGTCGATACGGAATATACGATCACCGGCGCGGGAGACTTCCTTGGCTTCCATGTCCAGTATCTGAGCGGGCGGGTCGACGTGACGACGGTGGTGACGGACGGAAACTTCAAAGTCACCGTCCCCGGAAACACGACGGAAACGCTGACGGTGAAAATCACCCCCACCGATGCGACCCCGCTCAATGCGACCATGCGCTGCCAGATCGATGCGCGGGAACCGAATAGCGGCTTTCGCGACACGGTCGAGGCGGTGATCCAGCGGATTCGCTGACCGCCCCTGCTTTCGGTCGTCGATGCGGGGAGCGGCTGCATCTCCCGGACCGGGCGGCCACGGAGGGCGCTTGCTGACATTCCTGAATCGACCCAAGGTAACGGCTTCCCAGTTTCAGATTTTCGCTTCGCCTTAATGTTCACGCTGCTTGAGTTGCTCCGCCGTCGCCGGCAATTGGAAGCTCCGGAAGTTCTGCGGCTCGTAGGGGGCCTCCCCAAGCTGCTGCTGGCCGCGAAACCGATGGGAGACGATCCGCTTCTGGGGATCGTGCGAGTTCAGTTCGTCGCCAGCGAAGATGCAGCCGAGGCCCACACATTTTTCGAAACCCGAGTCGAGCAGTGGCCGCCCTTCATCCTTTGCCTCGACGAGATCGCGCCAACGGCGGACGGCGTGTCGCAGCGGGCCGGAGCGAAGCTCTCCGGGCGAGCCATTACGCTCCTTTTTGCGCGCCTGCTTTACGAACTGCTCGGAGGGCCGAACCGCGAGCCGGGCGAAACCTATTTTCCACCGCTCCCGGAACTCACCGAGGAAGGCAACGCCATCCTCAACGCCGCGCTGACCAAAAAATCACCGCCGGACATCGCGAGGTTCTGGCGGGACTTCAGCTCCGCGTGTGGCGGTGCCGCCGCGCCCGACCTCGGGGACGCGCGCGATGCCCGCCAGCTTACCTTCCGGATCTCCGAGAAGCGCGCCACGTTCGAGATCGGCAGCGTCCTCACGCTCACCCCGGATGACCCCGCGATCGCGCCGTGGAGATTCATCTCCCGGGCGCTGTTCCGCTTCGGCCGCTCAGCCGAGGAGGCGGATTTCGTCGCGAGTTTTCAGCCTGAAACGCCCGCCAATGTCACCCGCACGAAAAGCATCAGCCGCGTCCACGCCATCGCCGAGGTGCAGAATGAACAACTCACCCTGCGCGATGGAAACGGCTCCAAGGCGAGCGTCAACGGATCGAAACTCGATGGAATTCCGCTCTCTGCGAAAAATCCGACCGTGCTGGAAAAGCCCGGCGTCCTGTCGCTCGGTCGCGAATACTTCCTCCGCCTCGTTCCCGTCGGGAGTCCTGGCGCGTGGGAGATCGTCAACCCCGTCGGCTGGCTCAATTTCGATCAACTCGCTCCGCCCGTCCTCGGCGCCGTCCTCATCGCACCCGTCGGCGCCCAGCCAGCTTGTATCCCGATCGTCTGGCTCCTCAATCGCATCGGATTCCATCTGGATGGAGCGGGACAGATCATCATGGATGACGAAGTGAATTCAGTCTCCTCGGCGATGTTCTTCTTCCAGAGCAGTTGTTTCCTGCTGGCCAATCTTTCGCTGACCGCCGCGCAACTCAGCATCGATGGCTGGCCCATTGCCAAGTGGGAAGCCGTGCCGCTGCGCACCGGCCAGGCCCTGCGAATCGGCCGCCGGACGTTTGCCGTGCGGGTCGAGTGAGCAAGTTGTAGCGGCGGTCTGCGACCGTCGCGGCGGGGAAGCTGGAGGTGCGCGACATCCAGAGCAGCGCAGCGCATTCACCTCCGCGCATCCGGTCTTCGACTGACTTTGGAATGATGCCGTTTTGCGGCTGATGCAGGCGACTGGACTGCAACCCGCCTGGCGCGGTCAATTGGCCAGTTTTCCCAGGCAATGCAGCAGGTAAGGCAGGAGCTGCTTTTTGCGCGAGACGACGCCGGCGAGTTCCCAAATGTTGGGGGAGTGCTCGGGGTAGTCGATGGTGGCGAGGAATTTATCGTCGCCCTGCACGAGGAGGAGCGAGGTCTGGTCATTGATGTCGGTGACGAGCAGGGTGGCGAAGAGGAGTCCGTCGCGGCGGCGCTGGTCGGCGAGGGCGGCGAGAAGGGCGGCCCGCTTCTCGGGGAAATGGGCGAAGGTCAGTTCCTCAATCTGCGCGACGCTGAAGCGGTGGCCGTTTTCGGCGTAGGGTTTGCAGTCGGCGGTGATCGCCTGCTCGGGGGTCATGGTGAGCAGCGGCGAGCCGACGCTGAAGATCTGCGCGGCGAGTTCGTCGGGGTTTACGCCGGCGATTTTCGAGAGGTGATTGAGGATGTCGCAGTCGATCGGCGTCGCGGTGGGGGAGGTGAGATTGAGGGTGTCGGAGATGAGCCCGGCCATGAGGAGGCCGGCGATGCGGGGCTCGATGGGGATGCCGAGCTGACGGTAGCAGAGGGAGACGATGGTGCTCGTGGAGCCGACGGGGTTGTTCCAAAAGAGGATCGGCGAGTCGCTGGCGAAGCCACCGAGTTTGTGATGATCGAGGATCTCGATGATCGGCACCTTGTCGGCGCCGCGGACGGCCTGGGCGAGTTCGTTGTGATCGACGAGGATGAGCTGGCGGGGAATTTCTTTTAGAAAGTCGGACTTCGACAAAATGCCGGTGAGTGTGCCGTCGTCGTCGAGCACGGGGAAGATGAACGCGGAGGATTCGGCGGCGATGCGGCGGGCGTCGTCGAGGCGCGTGTCGCGGTGGAAGCTGACGTATTCGGTTTCGAGCATCTGCCCGACGCGGACGGCTCCGCGCGCGAGGAGCACGCTGGTGGCGGTGTCGTGCGGGGAGCTGATGACGGTGACTCCGGCGGCGCGGGCGCGGG